>CAZTBM010000007.1:0-70691 GCA_964611985.1 uncultured Desulfurococcales archaeon
GCTACATTAATAATGTAGTTGTAGAGTCTACCCTGCCATAATGGTAATAGTGATTCAAGAATTCTTATTCTTCTGCTTGTATTATATTCTCTCTTGTAGACTGTGGCATAATCGAAAAGCATGTATATCCATAACTCTGAATCAATTCCGTTCTTGACTACATCCCCTTGATAGAGTTTGCCAACTATTTCTTTATCTAGGATTTTCTCATAGTACTTTTTGAACTCTTCAAGCCCCTTCATAAATCTTCTCTTGATATTCTCTATTGATACTTGAACTTCCCAAGCTTTCATGCTAGGCACTTTAGGTTCATCCAATAAGGGTGGGCTAGTAATACTTTGTGGAATGTTACTAGACCAAGCGTCCTCATATTCAAACATAAGAGTAAATAGTGCCCCAGTAACTTCTTTGAACATGTTTCCTAATTTTATTGATGGATCTTTCGCCTCATGTATTTTTGCTTTGAGCTGTGCTTCCGCTATTTTCATATTGTTGGCTAATGCTGTATGTGTTATAAAAATGTCTACGCCGAAAAGATAGAACCATGGATGTGCTGTCCACAAAGGGGAATCGGCTAGAAGCTTTACCAGTCTCCTACTCAGCCCAAAATCTCCTCCTATAGGTTGCTTTATGTCTAATCCATAAAGCATAGTTGTTAGCGGTCTAGCGATAAAGTTTGTTATCGTAGCATCATACTTATGTCTCTGATATACTGGTGTTACAAGATCATAATCTAGTGCTCCACATCCTAGAAGAGCTATCCACTCTGGAGTTATACTTCTAAGATCACTATCTATTAGAATTAATGCCCTTGCCTCTGAGAGTTGAATCATCAGCTCGAATATTGTTCTTAAGGCGCCACCTTTACCTGGAGACTTCACATTAGGCACTATTACTATCTCTTTATATTTACCTTCTAATGTTTTCACGATATCTACTGTCATATCGTTCGATAGGCCATCACAAACAAGTATTGTATGATTATACTCCCTAAAGTATTTTCCTAAACCCTCTATAGAATTGAGTATAACATAGGCTATTGTTGAGGCAGTGTTCCTACTGGGTATACCAACTATAATATCGGCATCTCTTAATATCTCGGCTACCCGTGAAGGATCGTCATAGCCTAAGACATGTGGTATCAGGATTTACACCTCTATCTATTAAGACTAGCTTTTATAACGAATTCTCTTCCCTCAATATCCTCTATTAACGCTCTATAACCACCAATCTTAAATAGTAAACCATTAGCTTCAATTTCTACAGAGTGAAGCCCTCTCTCGAGATATCTGACTACCCTTCTTACTTTACCCTTTATGTTAACAGGTTCTCCTGATTTAACCCAATACCCTTTAACAGCTAATTCTATGTTATACTTCCTTTCCATTAATCTTTCAATTGTATCCAGAACAGTCCATATGTGAACGTATGTTCTTATCCAGCCCTCTTTAAATTCATACTCTATAGCCTTGTATATTTTAGAGAATGCCCATATGTGGTGATAGTAGAAGCTTGAGAATATATAGATTAAGTCATCACCAATTATATGAAGGCTACCGAAAGGACTTCCATTGTCTCTTATACGGATTTTTGGAGAATATACCGCCTCATTAAAGTCTTTAACGATAAGGAATGCGTTAGGGAATTCTCGAAATCTTATTTCATCAGCTACATTATATAGTTTCTCGAGCTCCTCTCTCTTACTTACATTATAAACATTTAGAGCTATGTGTATATTTCTGTCCCTTAACTCCTCAAGTATATGATTTACTTTAAGAGCGAAATCTATCGGTACTGAGAGTAAAAGCTCCTTGGTAGCACCACTAATTAGTGATATTGCTAATACTTCTAGAATTTCTCTATCTTGTATTACACCGAATTCTAAATCGACTATTTTGGGGGCTTCCCTATACTGTAGGGCAAGAGAGAGAATGATCTCCTTTGCTTTATCTATTCT
This sequence comes from uncultured Desulfurococcales archaeon, assembly GCA_964611985.1. Taxonomy (GTDB): domain Archaea; phylum Thermoproteota; class Thermoprotei_A; order CAZTBM01; family SZUA-1508; genus SZUA-1508. Next base: position 1,958 of record CAZTBM010000007.1, read on the forward strand.
TTCTTTCAACTTATTAGCTATGACGGTTAAGGCTGTTTGAGGATTAATAGGTCTATACTTTTTAGGTCTAAGGAGTATAATTTCTATTAACCCTTTATTAGCAAGTGCATTAAGAATACTATGTATTTTAGAGTATGGTATTCCTGCCTCTTCTGCTATTTCTTGGGCTGTTGCCTCACCAAGCTTCAATAGTGCAAGGTATACTTTAGCCTCATATCGTGAGAGCCCTAGACTCTCTAGAACATCGATTGCCTCATTAGCCAACACTTAATCACCAGTACCGGATAATAGTGGAGCCCACATTAAAAAATATACACGAACAATAAAAAGTTTACTGGTAATAAAAGTTTTGAATCTAATTAAAGGATGCTAATAGAGTTACATTTATAAACTAGAAGTGTTTATCATAAAATGAGAGGTGTGATTTGTGAGTACTCAACCTAAAGGCATACCTATGACAATGTTCTTAGCTGTAGTAATTATTGTGGCAATAATTGCTGGTGCAATAGGATACTTTGCTAAACCAGCGGTACCCGCTGCAACAGTGACTCAAACTCTCACTGTTACTAAGACTGCAACTGTAGGTGCTACTGCAACTGTAACTAAAACTGTAACTGTTACCAAGGAGGTTACTAAGACTATAACAGCTCCCTCACCTACGAAACCTCTGAAGAAGGTAACCATAATATTTGCTTCAACACAGCTTGCACCTGCAAAGGAGAAGGAGTTTGTTTTAAGCCAGTTGCTCCCGCCATTTACTAAGGAGACTGGTGTAAAAGTAGAGTTTGTTACCCCATCATATGCTGAGTTGGCTGATAGACTTGAGGCGGAGATGAAGGCAGGAAAGGTTACAATAAGCCTTGTAGGAGACTTACATGGAGGCTTGGACCTATTTGCATCCAAAGGGTTCCTAGAGGACCTTAAGAAATTAGGAACACTACCTGGAAGGACATTCATATCAACATTAGACAAGTACTCATACCTCTATGGCATAAAAGCATACATACCATGGATGCAAGCAACCTACGTAATGGTGATAAATAAGAAGGCATTCGACTACCTACCTGAAGGACTAACAGTAGACGACGTAATCAAAGGCACAGACAAATGGACCTATGACGCACTATTAGCTTGGGCAAAGAACCTTATGGAGAAAACTGGTGACGCAAAACTAGGATTCCCGGTAGGACCAAAAGGATTATTCCACAGACTCCTACACGGATACCTATACCCATCATTCACTGGTGCACAAGTATTAAAGTTTAATAGCCCCGAAGCCGTGAAGATGTGGGGGTACCTTAAGAAGCTATGGAAATATGTTAACCCAGCAAGCACTACTTGGGATGCAATGGCAGAGCCGCTACTAAGAGAGGAAGTATGGATAGCATGGGATCATACAGCTAGAATAGTAGATGCAATAAGAGAAAAACCTGACCAGTTTGTTGTAGTACCAGTGCCTAGAGGTCCTATAGGTAGAGGATTTATACTAGTAGCTGTAGGACTAGCAATACCAAAGAATGCACCATACCAGAATGAGGCTTGGGCACTAATAGAATACCTAACAAGACCAAACGTGCAAGTAAAGGTTTTACAGAACACAGGGTTCTTCCCAACAGTAGTAGAAGCTACAGGAGCAATACCAACAGGGCCTTTAAAGATACTAGCTAAGGGAGTTGTAACACAAACAGGAGCAAAAGACGCTATAGTAGCAATGATACCAAGCCTTGGACCACGTGGAGGAGAGTTCACAAAGATCTACCGTGATGCCTTTGAGAGAATAGTACTAAAAGGTGAGGACATAAATAAGGTTATTGAGGAGCTTGGTGCCAAACTACAAAAGTTATTCGAAGAAACAGGTGCACCATTACCACTTCCAGACAGTGAACTAAAGAAGTAAAGGGAGTAGTGGGATAGGATGTCTAAACCCCCACTCGGAGTGAGAATACAACGTTTTTTACCTTACTTTCTCTTCGCTCCTGCCCTCTCATACATAATGGTTCTTGTAGGTTACCCTCTAATTCAGGCTGTACAATTAGCTTTTACAGATCCTAGCACAGGAGCTTTTTCATCAGTAAACTTTCAAACGTTATTTAATGATCCACACTTCTGGGATGCACTTAGGAATACATTCCTGTTAGCACTCATAGTTATCCCTATACAAGTCTTCCTAGCACTTATAATAGCATTACTTATCAACACAAGATTTAAGGGCCATAATACACTACTTTACATTGTAACATTACCATTAACAATAAGTGATGTCGCGGCAGGGCTCATATGGTACTCGATCTTAGCTCCAAGAGGGTTCTTAAATAAGTTCCTTATTAACGTACATATTATCAGTAAGCCAATATACTTCTTTGGCTATGCGTTTAGGCATATGGAGTTTCTAGCATTAGTAGCAACTGAGGTCTGGAGAGCCACGGCAATAGTCTTTGTAATAATATTTGCTGGATTACAGATGATAAGTAGAGATTACTTGGAGGCAGCGGAGGTCTTTGGGGCGACATTTAGACAGAAGCTAAGATACATTATTTTACCGCTATTAAAGCCTAGTCTTCAAGCAGCATTACTAATAAGAACATTATTTGCATTACAGATATTTGGTGTAGTATGGATACTAGCAGGTAGAGACATTCCAGTACTTGCGGGTGAAGCATACTACTGGCAAACAGACGTAAGAAACTATCACGTTGCAAGCGCATATGCCATAATAATAGCATTAATATCTATAATTATAAGCTTCATCTATATAACAACTCTAAAACCACACTACGCTAGGAGGGAGTAATGACGATGAGAAAGGAGATCTTTACGCCTGAAAAGAAGCAACAAATTTACAGATTACTACTTTATGGTGGAGCTGTAATTGTTGGCGTATGGATATTAGCACCTATAGCATTAATAGCTTTAGCTGCTCTTTCAACGCCAAGAGATCTATATGATATTCACAAGGTTTTACCAACATCATTTACACTGGATCACATGTATAAACTATTATTCGTACTAGGGGCATGGCAAGCATTAATTAATAGCATCCTTGTAGCATTATTAACAATAGGTTTAAGCTTTCTCTTAGGCTTACCTGCTGGCTACGCCCTTAGTAGGTTTATATTTCCTGGTAGGGATACTTTAAAACTTCTAGTCCTAACAACTAGAATGTTTCCGGTTATGATACTAGCTATACCCCTAACTGTCCTCTATATCCAGCTGGGACTGAGCGATACATTAGTGGGTGTGGCTCTAGCTCACACTAGTATGGTCTTACCATTTGTAATATTAATAACATCAAGTATCTTTGCCAGTGTTCCAGTAGAATATGAGGAGGCAGCAATGATATTTGGTTTAAGTCATGCCAAGGCATTTTTAAAGGTAACATTGCCTTTAGCACTACCTGGCTTAGCAGCTTCAGCTATATTTACGTTCATTATGTCATGGAATGAAGTATTTGTGGCGGCGATACTCACATTCACTAATAGAACCTTACCAGCACACATACTTACAACAGCATTAGCATCACCAGACTACTTTAAGTTCGCGGCAGGGCTCATTATGACCATTCCTGCAATGATATTCGTATTTATCGCTAGAAAATACCTTGTAACAATGTGGGGTATAACTCTAAGGTGAAAAACATGGTAAACGTAACTTTAGACCATGTAACAAAGATCTTCGGCAAGGTAAGAGCTGTTGACAATGTGAGTTTAAAAATAAAGCATGGAGAGTTTATGGTTCTACTAGGACCTAGCGGCTGTGGTAAAACAACGACACTACGACTAATAGCAGGCTTAGAGAAACCGACAAGCGGAAGAATATTATTCAATGAAGAGGATGTGACATATTTACCACCAAGAGCAAGAAACATATCAATGGTATTTCAAAGCTATGCTGTATGGCCTCACATGACAGTCTATGAGAATATAGCTTTCCCACTCAAAATAAAGAAGTATAATGAGGAAGAGATAAGGAGAAGGGTGAAGTGGGCCGCTGAGCTACTTAAAATAGAAGAGCTACTTAATAGATACCCTCATCAGCTCTCAGGCGGTCAGAGACAAAGAGTAGCAGTAGCACGAGCAATAGTTGTTGAACCAAGAGTGCTCTTAATGGATGAACCTCTTAGTAACCTTGATGCAGTGCTAAGGGTTCGTATGAGAAGTGAGTTGAAGAAGCTACAGAGACAAATCAAGGTAACAACAATTTATGTTACACATGATCAGGTTGAAGCAATGACTATGGGCGATCGTATAGCAGTAATGAACGAAGGTAAAATAATGCAAGTAGGAGTGCCTAGAGAAGTATACTATAGGCCAGCTAACACGTTCGTTGCAGGATTTATAGGCTCGCCTCAAATGAACTTCATAGAAGTGACTGTTAAAACTGAAGGAGAGAAGATAGTTTTAGATGCAGGCTCATTTAATGTACCCCCACCTAAAGGTTATGATAGAGTATTAGACAAGCACCTTGGGAAAACATTGATTTTGGGTATTAGACCTGAACACATATATGTAGGGGACTATGTTCCATCAAATGTTAAAGTAGTCACACTTAATGGTAAAGTAGATTTTATTGAAGCTTTAGGTTCAGACACAATACTACATATCGGAGTAGATGATACGATAATTATAGTTAAAGTTCCAGGCGAAGTTCATGTAAGAGTTGGCGACATTGTTAAAATACATCTCAACGAGGACGCAATAAGACTTTTTGATAAACATACAGGTAAGGCAATAACGTAAACTTTTTGTTTAATCTACAATTATGGAGGAGTATAATCTTGAGTAAACCATGGTACACTAGGCAACGTAGAATACTGCAATTCAATATCGAAGACCCTTACGGCTATATGCTTGAAGAGATTAAACCACAAGAGTTAGTGGATTTAGCAGAGAAACTTCATGCTAACACATTAGTAATATTCGCTAGAGATGGTTGGGGTAGAGCATTTTACCAGAGTAAAGTTTACCCACCCCACCCTAAGATGAGAAACGATTTTTTAAAGGAGATAATGGAGCATGCAAGGAATAAAAACATAAAAGTAGTAGTAATGATAGCTCATACATCAAATAAGTGGCTGTATAGAGAGCACCCAGATTGGATTCAAAGAAACATAGAAGGTGACATTATAACTCTAGATAGTATACCTTCAGATATTAATGTGGAGGATTATGAGTGGCCATTAGCTTGTCTAAATAGCCCATTTAGAGAAATAATACTATCTGAAGTTGAGGAAACCCTAGAGTACGACGTTGACGCTTTAATGTTGGATTCTTTTAGATATCAGCCTGATTTTGAAAGAGCATGTTATTGTGATTACTGTAAGAGAGAGTTTAAAAAGAAGACAGGGTACGATCTTCCATCTAAACAGGATTGGAATAGTATTGAATGGAGAACAGCATGGGAATGGAGATATAATGTAGTAGTAGAAAGAATTAAGGAAATTAAAGAGAAGATTAAACAGATGGGAAAGTATGATATACCGTTAATATATAATAGTCATCCTGCTGGATGGAGTGGTAGAATACCAAAAATAGTTGAAAAGGCTCGAGAACATCTTGATGTAATATTTGCTGAATGTAGTGAGGTAGATCATGAACCATTAGGATTCCTAACAGAAATGACTAAGCTATCACAAGCTTTAAGTGGCGGTAAACCTGTCTGGACTTCAAGAAACTACTTTCACATATATCGCTCACCAACCGCTACAACACCAGAAGCTATAAAACAAGGGATATGGGAAATCTTTGCCTCTGGAGGCTCACCATTAGTATTAATATTCTTATCAGCCTATATACAGGATAAGAGATTATTAAACACGATAGCTGAAATATATTCTAAAATAGAAAAAATAGAAGAGTACATGGAAGACACTGAACCAGTAAAACACACAGCAGTAGTCTTCTCGTGTAACACAAGAGACTGGTACGGAAGGGACCATCCAGAACCGTATACTAGTGAGGTTAGAGGATTCTTTTATGCTCACTTGTACTCAAATATACCAGTAGATTTCATAGCAGATTCTGATATAGTGTATGACAAGCTAAAACAGTATAAGTGTGTAATATTAGCTAATACAGCATGTTTATCAAATAGCCAGACAGAGGAAATAAGAAAGTATGTTAAGAGTGGAGGAGGAGTAGTAGCAACATATCAAACATCATTGTATAATGAGAAAGGTTATGAAAGATACGACTTTACACTCCAAGACCTAATAGGAGGACACTACTATGGGATAAAGAAGGTTCCATGGAGCTACATTAAGCTAGTTAGGGAACATGATATAGTAAAGAGTTTAAGTACTAAACTCATACTATGGGGCGATATGAGTTACGAATTTAAGAATACAAGAGTGGAGGAAGGATTAGCCTATTACGTACTGGTTAGCCCTTATACTGGAGTACCTATAGCTAAAGTGGTTGATGTAATTAATGACTACGGCTTTGAATATACACTAGGTAAGTCACCACCACCAGCATGGAGGGAGACTGAAACACCAGCAATAATGGTAAATGAGTTATCTTCAGGAAAGGCCGTCTACTTTACTGGACAACTAGGTAGAATGTTCTGGCGTACAGGCCTAGCAGAATATCAAAAACTAATAATAAATACCACGAAATGGGCATCTAAGGGGGGATTACCTTTCGAAACAAATGCGCCAGAAACCGTAAGAATATTAATGTATAAGACTAAAGATCAAGAAAGAATAGTAATACACCTAGTAAACCAAACAGTAAACCAGAGAATCCTACTGAGGCCGACAGGAGGGTCAAAATATAAAACACCAGGGTATAGTGGTTCAGTGGCAGTCCACCCGGTAAGACAAGTAATCCCAGTATACAATATAAGAATAAAGGTACCAGTGAAGGAACCAGAAAAAATCAAGGTCTATAGTCCTCTAGAAGACAAGGAAATACAATACAAGGTAGAGAGAGAACATATAGTAATAAATGTAGACAAACTGGAAGATTATAAACTCTTAGTAATAGAGTATAAATAAATAAGCACATTTCTTTAACAAAAAATAAAGTAAACCACAAGGGGTGAGGTTAACATCGTAGTATCCACAATCCGACCTCCTTAGAACGTAATATTGATCCCCCACCACATGGTGGGAGTTGATGATAGAACATAACATAATAAAAGCCGCATTATCAATAACTCTCATGACCTTAATATTACTATTATCCATTATTCCACATGTTAGTATGATTAGTAGTGAAGAAGGACATAAACTATTATGGAAGAGGGATTTAGGTGATTGATTTTGGTGTTTGATGGAGTCGTGATGGTGAAAAGCTGGTAGCGGTAGGAGCTTTCAAAGGAGTTACTGTTTTTGATAGGACAGGCAATGTGGTATGGGAAGATAAACTGAAAAATCATACTCATGCTCCATCTATTGATCCCAGCGGAGAGTACTTAATAGTAGGAGTTGGAAAGCATGCTCTGTATTTTTACAATTCAAAATCGGGAAAATAATTTATGAAACAAAAATGAAACATTGGGTTTGGTCTACCTGTTGGAGCCCTCATAGCACATATATAATGGTAGGCTCTGTTGAAGGCTCGCTTTACCTTTATAGGTGGACTAAGGAGGAGGTAAAATTAGAATGGAGAAAGAATATAGCGAGAGGCTGGATCTATAGTATTTGTTTTCATCCAGAGAGGATTGACCGGATAGCCTTAGGATGTAGGGATTGCCATGTTTATTTTATTGATCTGGATGGTAACGTATTGTGGAGAAGAAAACTAGATGATTGGGTTTACGATGTCTGTTTTAGCCCTAATGGAAGCTATATAGCAGCAGTAACTCTCAAAGGATCAGCTACATTTTAAAAAGGTAATGGCGAAATATTATTTAAAGCTATCCCACCGTTTAAACCTTTAAAAAGTATTGTTTGGCATGGTAATTATGTTATGACTGGTGGCGTAAAGGGGGTTATCTATATTTATATGTGGTTTGAGAATTCAAGAAAACTAGAGTTGCTGTATTTCTTTAAAGCAGCAGAGGACTGGATACCCGAGGGTTATGGTTTATCATTTAATCCAAAATATAATCTTCTAGCAGTAGTATCACGAGATAAACACATTTACGTTTATGATCTAAGTGGAGTTGTTAAGGTTACTCTTACGTCTACAATTACTACTTCTACTGTAACAACTACTAGAACAATCACGGTTACCACTGTTAAAACGAGAACTATTAGAGAGACTGTAATGACAACTAAGATTTTTACATTAACTAGGACTATAGTCTCTACTATAACCATGACTCAACCAGGGAAGACGAAGACTAAGATTCTCACAAAGCTACTACCTATGGAGAGGACGGTGACAAATTTCATTACTAAGAGCATGACGGTGACCATGTTAAGTATTGTTACTAGCATTATCAGAGCACCTTCCATGGTATCACTTGAAACTTTGACATCACTTATAGTAGTTTCAGCAGTTATAGTAATACTAGCTATCCTTATTCTCAGAAGAAGACACATTCAATAAAGTGATACTATATCTTATCTTGTCTATTATCATTATGTTAGAGTATGTTCCATTTTTTATTAGTATACTTTTCTAGATAAACTATTGAAGCTTGATTTATCTCACTTATATTAATTTCCATTTCATCTATAACTTCATAGTCTTCTTGTATGATTTTTCTAAGGATTTTTACAAAATCATTTATACTAGCATTAGTTATTTTACTGAGATTCATCACAGGATACTTTAGTTTTTTAAGGCTTCTCTTTAACTTCTCTAAGTTACTTTCTATCAATATTGAAGTATGCACTAATGACCTATCATTGCGTATATGTGCCGCCATACCACAAATCTTGAGCTCACTTACAAAAATATTGTTCTCCCTTAGGACAATATCTGCTCTTCTCACTCCTAATGCCTGTATGGTTTTGGCTACTAGATCACCTAATATTTGATAGAGTGTTTCTGCCCATAATCTTCGTTTTACTAATAAGCTTATATTAAGACACCCTTGATCATGGTATATTGTTCCCCCACCACTAATTCTACGTACAACACGTATTCCTTCACTCTTACAATACTCTATGTTTACTTCATTATCTACCTTTGAAAATCTACCTAAAACTACACTCGGAGGATTAAACCATATTATAAAGGTGTAGGTGTGTTTTGATTGATGTAATGTGTCTAAGATAGCTTCTTCTAAGCTTAAATTCCATAATGGATCCTTTGACACACTATCCCATAATGTAAGCAATCTAACGGTCATTACTACACCTGATGTAACCTGTAGCTAACATGCTTTATTCGGAAACTGTTTATTAACTTCGCTATATATTCCTATTGTAGAAGTTCTGAGGGGGTGTTTTTAGCATTATGAGTGGTATTGATTTGGAAGCTCTACATACAGATCTTATTAACCTATTGAAGCTTAAAGGTGAACCAGTAGGGTTTAAATTACTAAAGAAAAGAGATGATCTAGGAAAATACCAAATTACAGTATTGGATAAGAACTTAGCATTATGTCAGATAATTAAGCTTGCAGCAGTGTATGGTTTAGCTCTTGGAGTTCACGGTGATAATGTTGATGCGTGTGTTGTAGGAACATATATTCTAGGATTCAAAATGCCACCTGAGGATATAGGAAAGCGATGGATTGAGAAGTTTGCTTATACACCAGAGTTATTTAAGAAGCTTGTTGAAGTGATTCATGCTCTACCTCAAGGAGAATATGAGGCAGCAATATTTGCGCCGTTAAAGATGTTTAAACAGTGGGATCTTGAGCCTGATGGTGTAATACTTGTAGTTAATTCCACACAAGCATACTTAGCGTTAGTAGGGTACTTTGATGCTGTTGGTGAGAAGACGAAATCAGACTTTAATGGCCACGCTGCATGTGAAATTGTCGCTACCTTAGCTAAGGGTATGAGTCCATGGCTGACAATACCATGTGGTGGCGCTAGGGCTATAGCTGAGGCACAAGATGATGAATTATGGCTTGGCATGAAAGTAGATCAGCTAGTAAAAATGGTCGAGAGACTTAAGAAGGTTGGGTTAAAATATCCGCCACCGCTATATCAAATGTTGCTATCACCACTATTACCAGAACATGTATTAACAACATTAATCACTAGGAAGCCGTAAATATAGATAAAATTATAAAAAAGAATATGAGATTTTTCTTTTTCACTTCATTTTATGGTGGCAGTACCCCAAGAGCCCATAATGTCCCGAAGATCCCTGTTGTTACAATACCCACAAAGAGTGAGAAGTAAGCAAAGCCTTTAACCCACGTTGGCGATCCTATGTATGCTCCTCCACCAAATAGTACTAATAGAATAAAGTAAGACCAGAAAGCGAATGTCAGAAATGGTGTAGCAGGATTTGTTGCTAAAGCAGCGGCTATACCCACTATCATTGCCAAGGTCCAGCATAAGATTCCATGACCCTTCGGATTTACATCAAAATAAAAGTGAAATCCTGCTGAGATAAAAGCAAACGCAAATGACATTACCACTGCTGCTGTACCTATCGCTAACGGATAAATAAACGCTGCCGCCCAGATTACTGAGAGAATACCACAAACTATCGATATTAAACCAGCCGATTTTGCATTTACCTTACCTAATCCAAATGCTCCCCAGGGTACTAGAGATAAAGCAAAGAATAATAATACTCCACCTAGAGCTTCTAGCAACTGCATAGCACTCACAAAATCTAAAAATACTCAGAGAAACTATTTACCAGTTTCCGTAAAAACTCTTATACATTATCCTCAACGTTTCAAAATGATTTTTGTCAAATTTTACAATTGAGTATTTCAATATATAATTGAAGAAAAAGAGTTAATTTTTAGTTATGATATTAATTTGGCCATAGTATTATTTTTACTCTATTTCTTCAGGGTGCTCAATGTAATATTTTACTTTGTTTAAGAACTCTGCTGCAGGCACACCATCTATTGCTCTATGGTCGAATGTTAAGCTAAGGGATAACATAGGTCTTATTACTAATTTGTCTTCATCTACAACAACCAGTTTCTTGACTATTCTTCCTACACCTAGTATTGCTATCTGTGGTGGGTTAAGCATTGGTGTAAAGTGGTCAATACCGAACATTCCAAGATTTGTTAGACTAAAAGTACCACCTGTTACATCATCTACTGTTAACTTGTCTTCACGGGCTTTCTTAGCTAATTCTTCAAGTTCTTTTGATATCTCCACTATGCTCTTTTTATCCGCACTTCTAATCACTGGAACCATTAATCCTTTAGGAGTAGCTACCGCAACGTTAATATTGACATCTTCATATATCGTTAGCTCATTGTTTTCTAGTGTCGCATTTACTTGAGGATAATCTTTTAGGGCTTTAGCACAAGCTTTAACCAAAATTGCAGTATATGATACTTTCACCCCTTTATCCTTAGCTATCTTCCCTCGATATTCTATTAGCTTTGAGGCATCAGCTTCAACCATTAACGTTACATGCGGTATTACACTATGAGCTTTTGAAAGCTTTTCTGCAATACTAAGTCTTAATCCTGAAAGCTTTTCCCTTTTGAGTATGCGTGCTCTCTCTGGTACTGGAGGCGGGGCAACAGGCGGTTTTGCTGGTGGTGCTACAGCTTCTGGTGGTGGAGCAACTGCTGTTGGTAATGTCTCTCCAGGTAAGTATACTTCGCCTATAGCCTGTCCTACAGGTACAGTTGTTCCCTCACTCACTAATATTCTTAGTATACCTGATTCTGGAGCTTTAATGTCATTGGTGACTTTTTCAGTTTCTATCGTTACTACTATCTCACCTTTCTCGACTTTATCACCGTCCTTCTTATGCCACTTTTTAACCGTGCCTTTGGTCATTGTTAAACCTAGTTTGGGCATAAGGATTTTAACCGGCATAGTAGAGTCCCAGACATAAGAGTGTTTCACGATGTTTATAAAAGTAGTAGGTGTAGTTAGATACTAGAGAATGAAAAATAAAATTGAATGATTAGGTATATTAGTTTACTTCTTAGACTCTTTTATTATAGATGTTACTGCGTCTATTATCTTCTTCTTGTTTGGTAGTATCTCGTCTTCTAGTACTGGGCTGAAAGGTATTGGCACCATTGGTGTAGCTACACGCTTAATTGGTGCTTTAATTGCATCCCATGCTTTCTCTGCTACTATAGCTGCTATTTCTGCTCCAAAACCACATGTTATGTAGTCTTCATGGACTATTACTAGTCTACCAGTCTTACGTACACTCTTCAGTATCGTCTCCTCATCTAATGGTACTAGTGTTCTTGGATCAACTACTTCAACACTTATACCCTGCTTTGCTAACTCTTCTGCTGCTGCTAGGGATTCCTGAACCATATATGACCATGCTACAACAGTTACGTCTGATCCTTCTCGTTTAATATCAGCTTTACCGAATGGTATGGTGTAGGGCTCCTCTGGTACTGACCCCTTAATTCCATATAGCTTCTTATGCTCTATGAACATTACAGGGTTTTCATCTCTTAATGCTGTAATTAGTAGTCCCTTAGCATCATATGGTGTCGATGGTAGTACTAGTTTTAATCCTGGTATGTGTGCGAATAGTGCCTCTATACATTTGGAGTGTTGTGCTGCAGCTCTAAGTCCACCACCACCCTCAGTTCTTATTACTATAGGTACTTTTGTTTGTCCTCCAGTCATGTATCTTATGAATGCTACTTGGTTCATTAACTGGTCGAAACATACTCCAATGAAGTCTACGAACATTATTTCTACTACTGGATGTAATCCTTTGAGTGCAGCTCCAAGACCTGCTCCTAAGAATCCTGCCTCAGAGATAGGTGTATCTCTTACTCTTTCTGGTCCAAACTTTTCTAGTAGGCCCTTTGTTACCCCGAATATTCCACCGTATCTTCCTACATCTTCACCCATGATTATTATGTTGGGATTTCTCTCCATCTCTTGCCTTAGAGCTTCATTTAATGCTTCAACATAAGTTATAACTCTTTCACTCATGACTTCCACCTCACCTCCTACTCATAAAATACATCTGTGTAAGCTTCCTTAGGATCAGGCCATGGACTCTCCTCAGCATACTTGAACGCCTCTTCGACAGCCTTCTTAACCTCCTCCTCAATCTCCTTAAGCTCCTTTTCTGTAGCAATACCTAGTGTTAATAGGTATGTTCTTAGTCTTGGTATTGGGTCTTTAGCCTTCCACCATTCAAGCTCCTCTTTTGTTCTATAATGCATTGGGTCTCCTTCGAAGTGTCCTCGATATCTGTAGGTCTTAGCCTCTATTAGTGATGGGCCTTCACCTTTTCGTGCTCTCTCAATGGCCACTTTTGCTGCTTCATAGACTGCTAGTACGTCCATACCATCAACTGTAACACTTGGCATAGCGTAAGCTGCCCCTCTCATCGATATGTCTCTTACTGCTACAGAATATGATGACGGTACTGAGATAGCGTACTGGTTGTTCTCACATACGAAGACTACTGGTAACTTCCATATGGATGATAGGTTTAATGCTTCATGGAATGTTCCTTGGTTTGAGGCTCCATCACCAAAGAATGATACTGCAACAACTCCTTCCTTCTTATACTTTATGGCTAGTGCTGCACCAGCTCCATGAGGTATACCTGCACCAACTATACCGTTAGCACCTGTCATTCCGACTTCAAATAATGCTGCATGCATTGATCCACCTTTACCCTTATTACAACCTGTTTTCTTTCCGTAGAGTTCAGCAGCTAAGGCCTTAAGGTCATTTACTACCTCTTCCCAAGATTTTCTAGAAAACATTGACTTAGCTATATAATGCCCGTGACCTCTATGAGTACTTGTTATAACATCCTGAGGTTTAAGGTTAGCACAAACGCCAACAGCTACAGCTTCTTCACCAACATATGTGTGAATGAATCCTGGGATTTTTCCTTGGAAGAAGAGTTCACCAGCAGTATTATCGAAGGTTCGTATCAAGTACATTGCTTTATACATTTTTAGAAGTAGTTCTTTTTGAGGTACAACAGCCAAGGATATCAACCCTACCCTATTTAATCTTATTGAATGAGGGGCTTCAGCGAGCCCAGAGGTATAGTTTTGTTATCCACGGGAAATAAGTTTTTACTTAATAGAGTATGTTAGAAGCAGTTTATTTTACTTGAAAGAAGTCTCTCTTTTGAGCTAACCTAAGGGATTTAACAATATCAACAATGTAAGGTCCATCGCGATTAACCCATAATTTCAAATCTTTATCGTAGACTACAATCTCTCTTTCACCGTCGAAGGCGAGTGTGCCTACAAATTTCTCAATATCTATCCTTTCATTGAATTTGAGTAGTTTAAATTCCTCTAAAGGAACCTCCACAACCTTGCCTGGGGCTATGGGTGCATAGACAAGCTGTCTAAAGTTCTCTCTACTTACTTTAACGAATGCTCCAAAATCATCATACACTGTTAATGGGTTTACTACACCAATAATTGAGCTTAAACCTATATTATGAGGTTCACCTCTTGTTGTAATAACATATTCTACTCTATCAATATCCCATATTGCTCTTGTACCGACAAATAAGTCAGTACATAAAGCTACATCTACTAAAGCATAATCTTCTTCCCCTGTCTCAAGCTCAACATGAGAGAGTTTACTACGATAACAGGCGTCAGTCTTGCTTATGACTCCTTGTGATAGAGCTGCTGCAACAAGACCAGCTATAGTGGCCTCAATCATGTAGGGTACGACATTATTTGTCCCCGTAGATAAGGGTAGTATTGGTGTGTCATGTGAGCCTTTGGAGGCGGCTCTAACGGTCCCATCACCACCTAATGTTATAATGCATGCCACTCTGTGTTTGTTCATTAATTCTGCAGCTAAAGTCGAATCTTGTGGACTGTCAGTAACTCTCATATCAAGAAAATCTACTTTGATGTTTTTGAGCAATGGGCCTAACATGTCTATAGCTTGTTTACCTATGCCGAAGGAGTCAGGCATAATTAATACTTCCTCAACATTATATGAGTCAAGAGCTAAGAGAAGTCTTCTTACAATGTTTATTTTCTCTATGTTATCGAAGACACTTGCATGAGAAGTTAGTCTCCGTATATCCTTACCGGACATGGGATTAGGTATTATTCCTACAGGTTTAGACACGATATAACACCTTACATATTCTAAGCATGTCAATTAACATACAAAGGCTCTTCTAGTATTTATAATTATTTAGACAATAGTGTTTAAATATGGATCTCTAGTTTAAATGTTAATGTAGGTTAACCCTATGATTGTAAAGGGCTAAGAGATTAAAGGTGATTTTCACGGAGGAGTACTACATACTCTTTGACATAGTTATACTACTGCTTCTAGCTAAAATTCTTGAAGAATTAGTTGCTAGATTCAGACAGCCTCCCATACTTGGAGACTTACTAGCTGGGGTTATTTTAGGACCTACAGTTTTAGGCATTATTAAAGTAGGAGATAATGTTAAGTCTATAGCGTGGGTTGGTATTGTAGCCTTAATATTCTTTGCAGGTTTAGAAACAGAAATTAAAGAGTTCAAACGGCATAGTAAGACAGGTCTTCTCGTGGGCTTAGGAGGAATTATCACATGCTTTACACTAGGTTTAGTATATGGATTATCATTAGGTTATGATTTAAGCTCATCACTATTCCTGGCCACAATGTTAACTCCTACATCGGTTAGTGTTACTGTTGAAACATTAATTCAATTGAAAACTCTACATACTCGTGTAGGACAAGTTATTGTCAGTGCGGCAGTTGCAGATGACATATATGCGTTGTTTCTCTTTACGCTAACGTATACCGTGGTGTCTAGAGGTTACTTCTCAGTTAGCGAACTTGCACATGTATCCTTGGGATTAGTAATATTAGCCTTAATCTCTTATCTTATGTTTCGCTATTCAAACTTAATAGCCTCATTGATGAGCAGATTGAAAACCGTTGAATCCCTCTTTACCTTCACATTCATTATGGGTTTATCTGTAGCTACACTTTCATCCTTCTTTAGACTAAGCCCTATAGTTGGAGCATTTCTAACCGGCTTAGCTTTATCATCTATGCCTGGTTCACAAACTGTGAAAGATAGACTGTCAATAATAATGGCTATCCTTACACCACTGTTCTTCTGCTATGCAGGCGTGTTACTGAATCCTTGGGAGGTTTTACCTAAAATCAACTTATCAACTACAGCCTCATTAATAATGGGGATTCTCTTATTAGGTATACTTGGAAAAATTGTAGGTTGCGGACTTACAGCAAAGCTCTTGAACCTTACATGGACAGAATCTTTAAGTGTAGGTATTGGCATGATCCCTAGAGCTGGCGTAGAATTAGTAATAGCAGTAACAGGTCTAACCTTAGGGGTTATAACTCAGGAGGTCTACTTCAGTATACTCATACTCATATATGTATCCTCACTCATTACTCCATCACTATTGAAGTTAACCATGTATTTAAAGAGGAAATGAGAAATTGAAATGCCTACAATACCCTTAAAATAGATAATGGAAAGTATTAAAACGTAGCCATGTAACTACACCCTATTAATTATGTAGACTTATATTTTAGTTACTGTTAATTGTATCTCATGCTTTAACTATATCCCATTAAAGTAACACTTAATAACATGTTATTTAATAGATATCATGGTGAAATCGTTGGCTTTTGGTCCACTATCTCTACTACCACCACTACTAGCTATAATATTGTGTATAGTGACGAAGCAGGTGCTACCATCGTTATTCCTAGGTGTATGGATAGGCGCATTACTAGTCGCCGGATGGAACCCTCTAGCAGCTACAACGACAACATTCCAATGGATTATCGAGAACATTACTGACTCATGGAATGCTACGATACTATTATTCGACTTTATCATTGGAGCTATGGTGGCATTAATATATGCCTCGGGCTCAATGCACTCATTAGCCACGTCACTAAGCAGAAAGGTAAGATCTGCTAGAGGGGCAAGCTTCGCTGCCTCAATACTAGGTATACTAGTATTCTTTGATGACTATGCCAACACTATTATTGTAGGTAATGCCATAAGGCCTTTAACTGATAGACTAAGAGTAAGTAGAGAGCTACTAAGCTACATTGTTGACTCAACAGCTGCACCAGTTGCAGGGCTAATGTTTGTGTCAACATGGATAGGTTACGAGGTAGGATTAATAAAGGAGGCCTTTGAAAAATTAACACCAAAGCCTGGTGTTGAAGCCTATTTCGCATGGCTCATGAGTGTACCATACAGGTACTATTCAATATTAGCCATAATACTAGTATTAACCGTCGTTTTAACAAGGAGACATTATGGAGGAATGTTAAAAGCTGAGCATAGAGTAGTAAATACAGGCAAGGTCATTAGGGATGGAGCAACTCCATTAATGCCCACTGAGACAGTTTTAGGTGAGGCTAAGGGTAGAGCCCCACCATCGTTATTCGCATACTCTGTTCTAGGATTAGTTGTAGTAACGATCCTCGGCATGTGGGTTACTGGTGCAGAAGACCCATCAAAATGGTGGGAGACGCCATTCGTTGATGCATTAATGAATGCTGATGCTGCAACAGCATTACTATGGGGTAGCTTCGTAGGATACTTAATAGCATCATTAATGATATTTGTAGGTGGGTACATGAAGTTTGCTGAGTGGATAGATTATACGATTAAGGGAATGTACCTAATGGTACTACCAAATGCTATACTAACACTAGCATGGAGCATTAAAACAGCATGTGATAGTGTTGGAACAGCAAGCTACGTTGTAGGCTTAGCTCAGGCAGCCGGTGTACCAGCAGTATTGGTACCATTCATAATATTCCTAGTAGCATGCTTCATCTCATTCACTACAGGAACAAGCTGGGGTACCTTCGGTGTAACCATGCCAATAGCGATACCAATGGCTTGGAGTCTAGCCCACGCTCAAGGAGTAGACCCCTATATAATAACGTATGCCAGTATAGCATCAGTATTTGCCGGCGGTATTTTTGGAGATCACTGTTCACCCATAAGTGATACTACAATAATGTCATCAATGTTCAGTGCTGCAGACCACGTAGACCATGTGACAACACAGATACCATATGCAGTAACAGCTGCAGGTGTATCAGCAGTACTCTTTATGCTGTTTGCTGCAGGATTAATGCATCCAATAATACTCTTGCCGATAGGTGCAGTGCTTTTGATAATAGCCCATAGAATAATAAACACATACTATGCCAAACAAGTGAAATTACCGCCAGTAGTACCAAATTACGTAGCCTCTGAGGAGGCTGAATCCTCATAAAATAAAATTATAAAAAACTAAACTTTTTTACCACTTTAAGTCGTGACAAATATATTATTGACACTTCTTCATCAGCTGAATGGCTCATCTTCACCATTCCGAGCGAAGAGCGTAATCATCATCCATGATTTTTAGGATAAAGCTAGGGTTATTTAATTTTACCATTGTAATCAATATTTTAATCAATTACGTTTTCAATTCAAACTCTTATATGTATCTTTACAGTTAAAGTTATATAGTATGATAGTGAGTCTTAGGTATTGGTGATTCTGATGTCGGAATGCTAAATATCAGTATTCTAGATTTAATAGGACATACCCCTATCGTAAAATTAAATAAAATTGTCCCTCATTCTTCGGCATCAATATACGTTAAACTTGAGTACATGAATCCTGGAGGGAGTGTAAAAGATAGACCAGCTTTATGGATGATTAGGAAGGCTGAGGAAGAGGGAATACTAAAGCCCGGCATGGAGATTATTGAAGTTACATCTGGAAATACAGGAATAAGTTTAGCTATGATTGGGGCCCTCAAGGGATACAAAGTAACCTGTATTATAGGCTATGATGTTGCACCAGAAAAGATTAAACTACTTGAAATAATGGGCGTTAATGTAGTAAAGTTACCTCAGGAATGGATAAGGAAAGACCCTAATATAGCATTTGAGATAGCTAAGAGGATGGCTAAAGAGAGAGAAGCATATTATGTAAATCAACATGAAAACCCATTCAATGTCGACGCACATTACCAAACAACTGCTAGGGAAATATGGGAACAAATGAGAGGACAAATTGATGCATTTGTAGCAGGAGTTGGTACTGGTGGTACATTATTTGGAGTAGCAAAATACCTAAAGAAGATGAAGCCTGATATCAAGATAATTGCCGTAGAGCCTAAGGGCTCAAAACTATATAAAATATTTAAGAATGGAATGTTCGACTATCCTAATGAGTATAAGCAATCGATTATAGAAGGTATTGGTGTAAGGAAGATCTCTAAAATAATGGATACAAAATTAATAGATAACATAATAGTGGTAGATGATAAAGATGCCATAGAAACCCTGATTAAATTGATAAGATATGAAGGAATCCTATCTGGAATATCAGGTGGAGCGAACGTCTATGCTGCATTAAAGGTTGCACAAGAGCTAGGACAGGGTAAAAATATGGTAACAGTAATACCTGATAATACATTCAAATATGTAAATGTAGTATACGAATATCTAAAGGAAATAATTTAGATAAAAACTAGCATTCTCTGCCTACCCTTTTATACGTTCTGCTCTTCCATTATTTTTATTATTCACGGTAATGTAGTGCTATTTCAATAGTTTTTAATATTATATATGCGTATGATAAAATCATTACTATTATCAGGACTTCAAGGGTATAATTAATTATGCTGCCAATGAATATTATGAATAACCTTACATCCCTAGAAGCTATCCCAGAAACTTTACCTATTAGTGCTGGATGAACTTTCAATGATGCTTCTCCTCTAGCATGAACGTAGCTTACCATTAAGCAACCCGATAAAGCTAACATACCAATAGTGACTATGATAAACTCAGGCACATCATAGATTGTTAGTGAGTATACGGTTAATCCTAGTATTATGGCTATATCGACTATTCTATCGAGTATAGCGTCAAGAAATCCTCCGAATCTACTTTCCATCTTACGTATTCTGGCCAGTTCTCCATCAACGCCGTCTATGATCGAGGATACCTGTACCATGATACCAGCTAATATAGGGTTGTTAATGAAGTACAGTGCTGATGCCATCAATCCAAGTATAAAGCTTATGAAGGAAACAGTGTTTGGTGTAAGAGGAATATTATACTTAACTATAGTTAGTGTTATCTTTGAAGAGATACGCCTATTAATATACCTTGATATTATACCATCTGTCCTTTTGTATATTTTTACTCCGGTATCCATGCTATTTCACCTATCTCACTACTAACCACATCAGCCACAATACTACGTCTACCATAGTGAGCGTCCACTAAATCTTCTACTGTATCTATCTCCGTCCATGGATAACCTGTTACGTCTACTATTTTAACTCTATATCCTAGGTCTATAGCTTTAGTTATGATATCTGAGAATTTTATTGTATATTTTGTTTTCTCAAGTAAATCAGTTATCTCCTCTACGCTTTTCCTAACAAGAAATACTCCTGTGTCTATGTGAGTGAAGTATTCTAGCCCTTTACCTATAGCTTTAACACTACCTTCTTCATCGGCTAGTATTTTCGTGGCCTCATCTACATCAATGTATCCTGGTCTTCTATCTCCGGCAATAAGGATATGCCATTTCCTCGTAGTTCTTGATGTTTCTATTAGTTTCCTTGGTATGCTTCTAGTATATAGATGGTCACTCATTGATAAGAGAAAAGCTTCAGACTCAATTCTCTTGATAGCTAGTGTAAAGCTATATCCATTCTCTCTTTCAACATGGGGATTTAAAATAAACTCAAAGGATGCGTCAATCTCTTTAAGAAGTCGCTTGAGGGGCGTAAAAGTACTTCTAGATGCTACTATTGTGAATTTTCTAATACCTACACTCTTTAATGTCAATACAGGGTATAATATTAACGGTATACCCTTGATACGTACCAGTGGTTTAGGTCTGCTTATACCGTTAGCTAGGAGTCTAGTTCCTAAACCTCCAGCTAGTATTATAGCTTCCTTTACTCTAACCATACGTAAATCACCCTTATAGTCTTATAGTATAGAGTATAGTATGATTAGGTTTAGATTCAAGGTAGGCTGTAGTCTATGGGATCAAGAGAGCTCAGAGGCCGGGGTTAAGTAGATGATTAAGAGTAAAGCGCTGGTATATTTAAAGTGAGAACAGATATTTAAAGTTAAATGACGTATCAGATTTAACTGATTGTATTGTTTATATAAGCTACTTAAGCAGTAGATGGGGTTTAGTTAGGATTATTCGCGCTATTTCTGCAAAGCCTTTTCCACTAGGTTGTGCAGATACGTACTTGGCTATCTTCTTTAGCTCATCATCGGCGTTTCCTACAGCTACCGGTATGCCGACGGTCTGTAACAACTCTATATCGGTCATACTATCTCCTATTCCAACAACATTCTCTAGTCTTACCCCTATTAGCTCACAAGCCCTCCTTAGCCCTATGGATTTGCCGCCATCCCTTGGTGTTACATGTAGTGCGAAGCCACTATACATTATCTTAACTTGATTACTATAACCCTTATTTTCAATATATCTTGTTATTCTTTCGAGTACTTCATATGCTCTCTTTCTATATTCCCGCTTTATATAAAAGGCATAATCATATAGACGATAAGCATTCTGCCATGAGGGAATAACATATTCCTTGAATGTTTTAGCTATATCGTCTGCTATTTCTTTAGTAGTCTCTCTAACAATAGGTATGACTTTATTCTTATAGTATATGAGGCAACCATTCTCAGCTATAACAGGGCCTGTAGCTCCACAGTATCTTGCAAGTCCCGCTGCCACAGGTAAAGCATTACCCGATATGAACATGACCTTTATACCATTTGCTTCAAGCTCTCTAATGGCATTTATAGCATCAATTTCTAATCTATAATCCTCTCTACTTAGTGATAATGTGCCATCAACATCTGTAGCTACCGCTTCAATCCATGGCTTCACAACCTTACCCCTCTAAACATTATTTTAAGTTCATCCACTCAACAGATACTCTAGCATTTATATAAAGATGTATCCACCATCCCAAATAGGATCATGTAATGTAGTATTGACTAATGCACTTTAGATTATTTAAGGTAAAAGATATTACTTGATGTTTCAATTAACACTATGTTGGTTAATATACTAAGAGGAGAAAATTATGAGTTTCTTCAGGAAATATCTTGAATACCCAGTAATATACAAAGTGCTAATAGGCTTCATACTGGGTATTATAGCAGGTGCTGTTATCGGACACCCAATTGCCTCTCTAAAACCTTTAGGAGACTTGATGATCAGATTGCTGAAAATGATAGTTGTACCGATAGTGTTCTTCTCATTAATTATTGGTGCAGCTAGTATTAAGCCCTCAAAGCTAGGGAAGGTTGGAGTAAAGATTATAGTATACTATCTCATCACATCGGCTGTAGCAGTCTTTATAGGCTTAGCCATGGCTAACATATTTCAGCCTGGTGTAGGACTAAAATTAGCTGGTGAGGCTAAGCAAATAGCTGTAAAGAAGGCACCATCAATAGTTGATGTATTATTGAATATTGTACCTACAAATCCGTTCGCTGCACTAGTCCAAGGCAAGGTTTTACAAATAATCTTCTTTGCCGTAGTCCTTGGAATTGCATTAGCGTATTTAATGGAAAGTCGTAACGAGAGAATTAGGGAGGCAGGAACCATAGTCTATAAAGTATTTGACGGATTAATAGAGGCAATATACAAGATTGTCAGAGGCATACTACAGTACATGCCCATAGGTGTCTTCGCGCTAATAGGGTATGTTGTAGCAAAGCATGGACCAGCAGTTCTAGGACCACTTATAATAGTTATAGCAGCACTATATGTTGGCTTATTTGTACATATAGGCATAGTCTATGGAGGCATTTTAGCCGCATTTAAACTTAGCTTACTAAAGTTCCTTAAAGGAGCCAAGGAGCCTATGCTAACAGCCTTCGTTACAAGGAGTAGCTCTGCAACACTACCAATAACAATGACTGCTGCTGAAGAAAACTTTAAGATAAGTAGATCAGTTTACGCCTTTACATTACCATTAGGTGCAACAATCAATATGGATGGTACAGCAATGTACCAAGCAATATGTACGGTCTTCATTGCTAATGCCCTAGGCATACCTTTAACTATAGATAAACAGTTAATAATAGTATTAACAGCAGTACTAGCATCTATAGGTACAGCTGGTGTTCCAGGGGCAGGTGCAATAATGTTAGCTATGGTATTGGAAGCTGTAGGTCTGCCACTGACTGATCCTGCTGTTGCACTAGCATACTCAATGATACTAGGTATAGACGTAATTCTTGATATGGGTAGAACAATGGTTAATGTCACAGGCGACTTGGCCGGAACAATAGTTGTAGCGAAAACAGAAGGAGAAATAGACTTAAAAGGTGGGATATGGTCAGGAAAATAAAATTCAATACACTCTTTCATTTTTCTTCATCAAACTACCTCATTGCATTTCTAAAATAGGAAAATACTAAAGTAAGATTAAAGCATCTATTTAAACTGGAGGATAGATTTAATTGAGGATTAAATGTCCGTATTGTGGTTTTGAAGGTGAAGCAAAAGAGTTCTGGATAATGTATGAAAGTGTCTTATATCTTGAAGATTCAAAGGTTGAGAAAGAGTGGAGAGAAAGACCACCATATATTATATGTCCTTCTTGTAAGAATGGCTTCTTCCTTGAATCGCCCTATACAAAATTTTATAGAAACGAATGAACATAATGTTGCCTACTCTAATTAAAATTGTAATGAACACCCATTATAATAAGGTTTATATACAATCTTAAAATGATTAATTTAGGGAGACTTGTGGTTAAGGTGAAAACAAAACTCGTATCATGGGACGAGATTGTATCATGGTCCTATGGCTTGGCAAAGAAGATTAAGGATTCTGGCTATAAACCCAACGTAGTTATAGCTGTTGCACGCGGTGGCTACGTACCAGCCAGGCTAATATGTGATTTCCTTGAAATAGAAAATTTAGTTTCTATTCAAAGCCAGCACTGGACCGAAGCAGCTAAAATGGCTGAAAAAGCAATAATAAAATTCCAATATAAAATAGACCTTAGTGGAATGAAAGCCCTACTAGTAGACGATATTGTCGATACTGGAGAATCACTTATACTAGCTAAGAACTTCATACTCAAGGAGTGGAAGCCTAAGGAG
Source organism: uncultured Desulfurococcales archaeon (assembly GCA_964611985.1). Taxonomy (GTDB): domain Archaea; phylum Thermoproteota; class Thermoprotei_A; order CAZTBM01; family SZUA-1508; genus SZUA-1508. The sequence continues at coordinate 26,106 of CAZTBM010000007.1, forward strand.
CTAAAAGTTGCCGCCCTCCAGTGGATCTCTCCAGTCGCTAAATTTAAGCCAGACTACTATTACATAGAGGTGAAAGAGTGGACATGGTTCCAGTATCCATGGACCAGACTTGAAGACGCAATACAATTCATAAGAAGAATGTTATTAGAAGAGGGTAAGACAAAGAAAGAATGGAGCTATAAAGAGATAATAGATAAATTCTTAGAATGGTATGGTATTGATGTAGGAGAACTATACTTCAGGAGTGCAATAGAATACTTAATTGAGCAAGGCTTACTTAAAAAAGTGAGCGAAGATAAATATATGTTAACAAAATAAGGTGAAACAGTTTACGAAGCACTCCTTTTAGGCGTATACATTGGCCCTTTTACTCCTAGTATGCTTAGTTATTAGTATACACTCTTTATTCCTTAACTTTTCATCAACACTTAACTTAACATGCTTGCCGTGAATTTTACGTTTGACCTTTGAAGTAGACATAACTACAAAAGATACTCTAATTACGTAAGGTACTTTTCTGATGATACGCTTAGCTAAATTCCACGCTAATGCGTGAATTTGAAACAATGATTTAACAGACTCATTTCTGAATAGTACTTCTACTTCTGCTAGTGTACCTATGGTTTTAACCTTAATCTTTAACATTTCTAATCCTGAAACTTTAGATGCCAAGTATCTTATTCTCCGTTCAAGTAATTTTATCATTCTTTCTCTATCCTTACCCCTTAGTCGAAGTATTATTTTTTCACCCTTAGCTATGTAACTTAACGCCATATATGCCCCCAAAATCATTGTAGTGTAAGACTCAATTAATGGTGAAGATGCAATGTTGGATAGAATTATTGCAACACTTTCTCCCAAACTAAGTATTGAAGTGTACTTAAGATTTAATGAAATAAACTGGTCAACTACGAGAGGTATAGTGAACTTTTCAGTTAGCTCGCTAGCATAAATGTGGATCATGAGAAGACTAAAAAGTAGGTATAATATCAGATGTATTGGCGTAAGAGTTAGAGACAATCCTCTAGTGATATTGACATATATTAGCTCCATGATAAAACCCACCATTATGACTATTATTGACAGAGTAAGCCAAGGTTCTAAGGCTAAAATCTTACGCTTATACGCATAAGACTGCTTAAGAGATATAGTTTTAAGGATGCTAAGCTTAATCATGTAAGCTATAATAGTAGTAAGCCAAAGCACGGATATCAACATTACTGGAATAGAGTTATAATACAATATGTACATTAGTATACCCATAATAGAGTATAGAAAGCAAAGTAGTATAGTCAGGAGCACTCTTTCTAACCGAATATTTACTCTCACTTCTTTTTCTACAAACTTTACTATACTCCTGTATCTCCTTGCCCTCAACTTAGCTCACCTCAAGTAAGATGATTAGATGTATTCAATACGATTGGCATAATATAGTCTACTTTACATCATTACAGTATTGATCAGATTCAGATAGGGTAGATTTAGTAGAGGTGAACTATATCATTATAATCATTAAGTATCATAGGAACGAGTTACGCTTATTAGAACTGACTGCTTAACCTATTAAGATAGTAAATGTAAGAGTTTATAAATTTTATTGCACTTCTCATAAGATATTGAGGTATCTCTTTAATCCATATTTATTTAGCTCTTGAAATATAAGTGACTTAACGGATAGTTCCCACCATAAAGGCTATCAATCCTAAAAGCATTAACAGTATTGCTCTCTTCTTTTCTCTTAGGGCAATACTCCTCTTAGGATTCCTTACTATTATTATTGATGAAAGTACAAAGCCTATGTCAACTATTAGTATTAAAACTATGTAAAATAAGTTAACAAAGTTCAATATAACCGGTATTGGTGTTAAGGCCACGGCAATTAAATAAAATAGGCTTGCCACTTTTGCAGCAGTTTTCTCCCCATACACTACAGCTATTGTCCTTACTCCTCTAGCTAGATCACCAGCAACATCAGCTATACCCTTTATAATTTCCCTACCAGTATTAGCGAAAAACACTATCATTATAAAGATTATAGTTATCGGATTAAACTCCCTTAACATGGCTTGAGCAAAAATAAATGGTATTGTTACACAAAAACTTACCATCATATTCCCTGGTAACCCTGTCTTTTTACCCCAGCCATTGTACAATATCGATATAAACCATCCTATTAAGGCTACGAGTAAACAGTATAGGTTAATTAGGCTTGCAAAGAATATTCCAATCAGACCTAATATTATTCCATAGGCTAAGGCTGTTGTAGCTGAAATATCGCCTCTAGGTATAGGTCTATTAGGTTCATTTATCAAATCTATATCTTTATCAAAGTAGTCATTAAAAACCATAGATGAGGCTGTTACAAAGAATCCCGTTAAAAAACCGAAAACGATAACAGGTACTGGTAGTATTGACAGAAAATCTCCACCAGTAACCATAGACAATGCCACTATAACTGCAAAGCCAGACATTACCGAATTTAATGGTCTTATTATCTCTACTAGAGCTTTGACAGCCACGACAGCCACCTCAACATTATTTGATTATTTGAGTATTAACCCTCTACCTAAGATGAAAACAATGTACACGAGTAAAAGGATTAAAAGTATTATTGGTGAAATACCTATAGTTATACCATTACCTTTATAGATGGGATAGTATATTAATGGATGTACTTTTCCCTTACTAAATTTCATAAAGAATTCTACAATATATGGTGTGACTATAAGTAATAAACCGATAATAATCAGCAATATACCAAAATAGGTGAATACACCGTGGTAATCTTTACTTAAAAGCATGGTATTCATCGCCTAAATATTTCTCTTTGACATCTATTTTCTCATAGCTAACTCTCTTACAATTTAAATATATATGTTTTTAATCTTTTAGTTTAAGTACATTATCATATAGTAGCCGAACTCTTAATCGTGTTCCTTAAGTGTCCCAAAGACGTATCATACCTTATTTTTAAGGATAGATTATCATCTTTTTGGATGGGATAGAATGTGATAGAATTGGTTAATGTAACAAAAGTATACAAAGTTGGATCATCAAAAGTTCTCGCATTAGATAATGTCTCCCTAAAGATACCTACCGGCTCATTCTATGCCATTATGGGACCTAGCGGTAGTGGTAAGACAACACTGATTAATATCATTGGTCTACTCGATAAACCATCAAAGGGCAAGGTGTTAATTGACGGAATTGATGTAGGAAATCTCCCTGAGAAAAAGATAAACCATATAAGAATGAAAAAGATGGGTTTCGTCTTCCAGCTGTTCCATTTAATACCATGGCTCACTGTACTTCAGAATGTTGAAGTACCAATGATGATTGCAGGTGTACCTAAAAATGTGAGGCGTAAAAGAGCTATCGAATTACTCAAAATGGTGGGCTTAGAAAATAGAATTCACCATAGACCAACTCAACTTAGTGGTGGTGAGCAACAAAGAGTAGCTATTGCTAGAGCTTTAGCTAATAATCCAGAGATAATATTAGCTGATGAGCCAACAGGCAATTTAGACTCTAAAACAGGCCATGAAATTATGGAAGCCCTAGCAAAACTGAATAGGTATGAACATAAGACAGTAATCGTAGTCACTCATGATCCTGAAGTAGCAAGTTATGCTAATACAATAGTCTATCTACGTGATGGGAAAGTTCAACGAATAGAGGTGAGATAGCATGAAAAGAGAAATGTTATTCTTACCTCTTTTACTGTTATTCCTCCTCTCAATACTAAGCCAAGCTTTGACCGTAAATGCTGAAGTATACAGGGCTAAGGTAACAGTAAATGATGTATCATGGGGCGGTAATGTTGATCCAAGTCCTGGGGATAGAAACTTAGAGCTTCGTGTAACCTTAATGTTAACCTCGTCACTACCCATATCACGTATTAGAGCTACACTTGAATTGCCAGAAGGCTTTACAGGACCTATGGATACTCCATACTCTAATGCAACATACCCGAGTACTGTGAATCCAAATACTGAATTTACATTAAAGTTCAAGGTGAATATTGGTGATGACGTATCAATAGGCCTGTACAATGCTACACTTAAACTTAACTACTACCTAGTTTACGGTAAGTGGCTTGAGGAAGGTGAGGAAATAGCACTTAATATACCAATAAAGGTTTTAGGGAGACCAGAGATAAAAGTAACCTTATCTCCTAAGAAGCTTACGCCAGCAACAATGAACAATGTGACATTAGTTATAAAGAATGAAGGAACAGGTGAAGCAAAAGATCTCTCAGTAGCTTTACTCCTACAAAATATGATAATAGTTAATAACGAGAGTACTTACCATTTTGAATTACTAAAGCCAAGTGAAGAAAAGGAAATACACTTACAAATGTATGTTAACCATAATGTTCAAGAGAAAATCATAAGCATACCAATAATCGTTACATATATTTCCCCCTATGGGGTAGTAAGAACAGAGCAATACACCATTGATACGATAGTTACAAGCCTTCCTAAACGAGATTTTGAATTAGGAGCCAATACAACAAATGTAAAAGAGCGCGAGGACAATCATATCAAGCTACAGTTAAAGTATATAGGAGTAACAAGGATATACAATGTAACCATATCGACAAGCGTAAATAATGGTATAATAATACGTGAGAAGACACCAACTTATATATTAAGCAAGCTTAACCCCGACGAGGTAGTGGATATACCTTTAACAGTTTACGTCTTTCAGAACACAAAGACACTAACAATAAACGTCTACATCAAATATCACGATGAGATAGGAATAGAATACACTGCAACAACAAATCTTGTTCTTAAAGTAGTACGAGAAGTAGAATCTGAAGGATCCATTATGGTATATGCTAATACTAGTGAGCTGATGGAGGGAGAGATTAATAATATACAGCTAATTATAATCAACACTTATAAATACACAATATATGACGTTATACTATCAACTTCCGTATCACAGTCCTTTACAATTTTAGGTAACCGCACATTTTACATTGAAAGCTTAAATCAGAATGAGAAAGCAGTGATAAATCTTAAGGTGAATGTACCTTATGGTGTATTAGGCTCAACAGGCTACTTAACCATAAATGTAATCTATAAGGATATAAGCGGCTCCCTCGAAAACAAAGCATTTTACATCGGATTTATTGTGAAAACAAGAAAAGTAGCTGGAGGCAAATTAGTAATACAAGCTATTACTACAAACGTGACGGCAGGAGTTATTAATAGTATTCATGTGATACTAAGGAATATTGGAAATGAGAAATTAAGGAATATTAAGGTTCAAGCACAATCTCCACAATACGTTATAATAGGTAATAGTGAACTTATTATTGACCAGCTAGAACCAGGCGAGAAGAGAGATCTAAGCTTTACAATATATGTACCAGTAAATGCAGCTGGCTCATCAGGGAAAATAACATTAAATATACAGTATGAGACATTATATTCTCAATTCTCTGATACTGCTACTATAGGATTCTATGTGAGTAGAATAGCTAAATATAGTAGAATCATTGTCGAAGCCTCACCGCTCTACTTGACCGCTAATACAATGAATACAGTTAATATCACTCTAGTTAATACTGGAAAAACAATGAGCAACGTTAAGATGATGCTATCTGGATCTCAAGGTTTACAAATCTTTGGTAGAAGAGTGTATTCATTCAGCACAATAAATAGTAACGAGGAAAAGCAAATAAAAGTTGAGCTCTATCCCATGGCTAACATCGTTAATACTGTGGCATACCTGACATTGCAAATAACATATGAGGATATAGTTGAAGGCAAAAGCTATACTGAAACACACTACTTAGGCTTCTATGTCCAAAACATCACCCTCCGCGAACCAAGAGTTGTTGTTGAAATCTTAAACTCAACATTATACTCAAAAAAGACAAACACCGTGTACTTACTAATACGGAATATAGGACTAGAAGAAGCATATGACATAAGAGTGGATATACAAACCCCCACGACAATCACTATAATAAAACCATCATCACATATAGAGATAGATAAAATAAGCGCTGGAAAATCTATTATAGAAAAGTTAATGCTTTATGTCGGGAATGTTCAGTCAAGAAGTGTAGGTAAAATAACAATCACCATTAGGTACAGTGATATTTCTGGTCAAGAAAGGAGCATGAGTATACAGAAAGGGCTTATTGTAGAACCTTACATTACTGTTTCACCAGTGAGCATATACGTTAACACTCCTGACCTCTATGGTGGATTGCTAAATAACATAACATTGTTCATAGAGAATAACGGTGATGAAGACTTACTGGACGTACAGGTAATCATAACAACACCGCAGCAAGTCTCACTTATGGGGATAGATAATAGATTCTATATAGCGGTACTTAAAGCTAAGGAGAAAATTCCAATAAAGCTGGCGCTTTATGCGGCACAACAAGCTATAGGACAGGCAAGCAAGTTAACTATAACCATAAGTTATGCTGATCGATACGGTGACGTTTACACTGAAAATAGGATTATAGGACTTAGTATTAGGGGTAAAATAGACTTAAAACTAACAGGTATTACCATAACACCAACACCTGTAGCCCCAGGCTCAACATTAACTATTAGCGGACTAATAATAAACACGGGAACAACCACTGCAAAATCAGTTACATTAAGTATTCTAAGAAAGACCCCCTTTGAACCCATAGCTATACTAGGCGGAACAGTAGTAGGCGATATACCTTCAGGTGTCCAGTTACCTTTCACGTTATCATGCAATATTGCCGAAGATGCTAAGGAGGGGAGATATACAATTCAAATAGTCATTGAATATATTGATGATAGAGGTATGCCAGTTAAAAAGACTGAACAGTTACCAGTAGTAATATCATCACATACTATGCCAAGTAAAACTAAATCTGTGCAGTCTAAACCTGCAATAGAGTTTATACCATATAGTAGTAACTTGTTCTATTTAGGCTTGGGAGTGCTGATAGGCTTAGTTGTGATGGTTCCTGTAGTTCTTAAAATTAAGAAGAGTACAAGTGAGGAGTAATGAGAATACTTGATATTATCCTTTTTTCATTTCAAGCATTAACTCATAGAAGGCTTAGAGCAATATTAACAGTAGCCGGTGTTGTAATAGGCATCATGACTTTAACTTATCTACTGTCAACTAGTGAGAGTTTCAGAGTTAATGTTGAAAGCACAATATCGAAAATAGGTGCTACTACAATAGTCGTTCTATCAGGTAGCTATAAACTCACAAGCAAAGACGTCATTATACTAAGAGGAATTAATGGCATAAAGGATGTAGTTCCATTCTTTATAAGTAGAGTGCAGATCAGCGTAGGAGGTATAACACGCAATGTAATGTTAGTGTGTATTGATCCTATGAAGCTTACTGAAATATTTCCATCACTAAAAGTGCTTGAAGGACAATTGCCTACAGCTAATGAATATTCATTAATAGCTGTAGGATATAATATTGCTTTTCCTTCGCCTTTAGAGGAAGGTGAAGGGTCAAGTGAGACTTACATGCCCCTATCCGTAGGTCAGCAGGTTATCGTGATGACTACCGCTAAGGTTGGCCGTCAAAAAGTACAGGTTTCAAGACCTTTCATAGTTAAATGTATTCTAGATAAGATCGGCGCAACTCTATTCATACCAGTAGACGACTCAATAATAGTTCCGTCAGCAATGCTCTCAATTATTGCTAGAAGGGTTCAAATTTACACAGGTTTATTTATAATAGTCGACGATATAGATCATGTTGATGCAGTCTCTGATGCTATAAAACAGAAGTTTGGAAGAGGTATAAGAATTATTGTTCCCACACAAATACTTGAACATGTGAGTAATGTTCTCAGCCAGGTTCAAATATTTCTAGGAGGATTAGCCACGATCTCATTGGTTGTCGCATCCGTTGGAATAGCTAATATAATGTACATTTCTGTTATGGAGCGAACTAGAATTATAGGTTTACTTAGAGCTTTGGGGCTAAGTCGAAGAGGAGTTATGTCTCTCTTTCTAACTGAATCAGCCTTAATAGGCGTAATAGGCGGAGTTATAGGCTTAGTTTCAGGGTATATGATTGCTTTCACTTTAGGTAACACACTATTACCTATTGGGATGGGTATGAGAGGTAAGAGACCACCATCTGCTTCTCCATACTACCCAATAGCCCCTACTGTAAATTATGAGATAGTATTGTTGGCTTTAGGATTGGCTTTACTAGTGAGTATACTAGCCGGCTTATATCCGGCATACAAAGCTTCTAAGCTTAAACCATCTGAAGCATTAAGATACGAGTAAGGATATTACCCAGTTAACATTTTATTTAATTCATTAACTAATGGTTCAAAATATTTGAACTCTTCATTGCTCAGGATTGTGTTAAGATCTAACTTTAGAGGCGTAATTGCTATATTCCCTTCCTCTAAAACTACGTAAACATCCGTGTTTGGTTCAGCACTTAAAGGCTCTCCATAAACCCAATAGTATGGTTTTCCTTGTGGATCAACTCTTTTAAGAACTCTCTCCTTAAATCTAAGCTTAGCCGCAGGAACCACTTTTACCCTAATATCATCTTTGACTTTAGATGGAAAGTTTACGTTCAATAATTCCACACCTTGAGGTATACCGTTTTCCAGAACATACTTCGTTATAAACTTCGAGATCTTAACCATAATGGACTTAAGTTTACTATTTTCTACTAATTCGTCAGGTTCACTAACGGCCACAGAGAACGCTATTGCAGGTATTCCCAGTAATACAGCTTGAATAGCAGCGCCTACGGTACCTGAGGATAGTATAACTTGTATACTTGTGTTATCACCTAGGTTTATACCAGATAATACTATGTCAGGCTTTCTTTCTAATAGTTCTGATAGTGCAATATGAATTATATCACTAGGAGTTCCGCTTACAAGATAAGCTTCAAAACCGAAAACTTTCATCTTCATTATTCTCAAAGGCTTATGCAATGTTAGCCCAAGTCCAGTAGCGCTCTTCGGTGTTTCAGGAACAACAATAACAACTTTACCTAAATCGCGTACAGCCTCGTAAAGTATCCTTAATCCAGGGCTATAAACTCCATCATCATTTGTCACTAATATTAGCGGCTTCATGTATAGACACCATTCCCATTTGAGTATTTTTGAAGTTGATATAGTGTACTCTACTATAAACTTTTCTTGTATTATTTCACGTTACATTCTAGAGATAAATTAATTTACCAGTATTACTTTTACCAGACATCGAAAAGGAATTTGGAGGTTTATTGCGATGTCAGTAGAGAGCAAGTTTATAAAAATAGACCATGAGAAATGTATTGGCTGTGGTGTATGTACAACAGTGTGTCCTACACAAGCACTATCACTAAATCCTGACGGCAAATCTGTTGTTGACCCAGAGAAATGTACTGGTTGCTTTAGCTGTGTAGGAGTTTGTCCAGTAGGTGCAATTGAAAAGAAGGAGTAACAGGTAGTTAGTATAAGAATGAAAATAACATTTCTTTTATTCCTTAAACTATTTTTCCTCACTGCCGATGAAGTCTATTAGAGTTCTAGGCTTTTTAGGTTTAGTTGGGGGTTTCTCTTTCTTTACAACAGGCTTTACTATAGGTTTGAAAGTCACTTTCTCAGTTTCTAGCTTTATAGGCTTAGTTGAATATTCATAGACAAGCTTTTTAGCAAATTCCATAACACTTTTTACTTTATCAACATAGTCTTTATCTATACCCTCATAGTAGACCTTTGTTGTTGTAGTTTCTGGATTAAGCTCTAACCTTATAGTCTTAACTTTGCCTCCAAGAGTATCTTCATAAAATGTTCTATCGTGAGTAACTATTATCACCTGTTTAGGTCCGCCAGGGCTGAAAAGTATTTTCCTTAATAGTTCGACTCTTTCAGGTGAAAAGCCATAAGTTGGTTCATCAAGTATGAGTAAGCCCTCTCTCAATTGTGGTATCATGCTACGTGCTACACGATTAAGTGCCAAACGATATGCAAGCGCTATACTTGTTAACTGTCCACCGCTGGGACTCTCAACAGTGGTATAGACTCCATCAATTCTAACCTTAAATACAGGTGTGAAGTCACTTTTGATTTCAACTTCAATGTTTTCATAGCCTGTCATTAGGGCTTTAAAAATTCTTGTGAACTCCTCTCTAAACGCATTATAAGCACTATCCTTGACGTATCTCTCAACCTCACTTATAACGTTTAGTATGTACCTTCTAGTGAAGTCGAGCAATAACATGTATTTTCTCTTTAACTCTCTTACTTCATTTAATTGCTTTTTCTTTTCATCAATTTGAGATAGAAACTCCTCTATTAACTTATGCTCTTTCTCTAATTCTGCAATGCGTTGCAATAGTTTCTCATAGCCTATTCTTGTTTCATTTAGTTGTCTCTTCACCTTGAAGATGTTAGATTCTACTTCGCTAGCCTTCATTACTATAGCTTTCCTTTCTTCAATCTCTTTTTTAAGCTTATCATATTCGTTTTGGAATTCTTCAAGTCTTTTAATGTCTTGTTCAACTTCAACTATTTTTAATAGTTTTCTATTGAGCTCACTAATTCTAGTATTGAGTTGACTTACTATTACATCCATGCTTCTAATTTTACTTTTGAAGTCCCTTTCTTGAGTCATAATTCTATTTATTTCTTCACTGACTTCTCTTAGTTTTCTAGATAATGTATCAATAACCCCTTTAAGCCTTGAAATTTCATTATTTAATTTCTTCTTAAGCTCTTGAGCGTGAGAGCTGGTTACTGGCTGTAAACATACAGGACATAATTTCTTTCTTTCTAAACCTTCTACCTCTTTTAATCTACTAAGCTTACTACCAAGTTGACCTTTGGCCTTCTCTAACTCTCCCAGTATTTTATCTCTAAGTTTTACTTTTTCTTCTCTTTGTAATGATAGTTTATCTAGTTCTTTTGTGATATTCTCCTTCTCCTTCAGAGATTCCTCCAGTTTCCTTTTTAATTCTTCAATTTCTTTCTCTATCTCCTTCTTTCTTTCTTTAACCTTGGCCACATCGATATCTTTAAGTCTACTTCTGATTACGAGTAACTTGCTTTTTATTTCATTAGCTCTTTTAGCTTTAACGTCTAATTCGGCAATTGTCTTTTTGAGTTCATCTCTTTCCTTCATGAGTTTTTCTAATAGTTCTTCTAGACTTGCTATTTTACTCTCAAAATTCTCCTTTTCTTTGACTGCTTTCTTTAGTTCGACTTTAATGTCTTTGATTCTTCTTTTATATTCATGTTCAATAGCTATGTCTCTTAATAATTCCTTTTCTCTTTCAGCTTTTCTATCTATTTCCTCTTTTATTCTTCTTCTCAGCTTGTCTATTCTGTTCTTTGCTAGAGAGTATTTCATTAGGTTCAGTACACGGTTTATGATTTCAGTTCTCTCTTCAGGGCTGGCGGCTATAATGCTATGGGTTGCAAACTGTGGTATGTATATGGCTGATGCAAAGACTCTACTTCTAGCTCTAGTCTTTTCTTCAGGTATTCTAAGGAGATCTAGTATGTATCCTCTCATTTCGGTTGCTGTAAGCTTCTTTATACTATATCTTTTGTTTTCATCTATAACTAGAACCCATCCACCCTTATCAGTCGCTCTATCGCCTACTGCTTGAATCTCTCTATGAATTATTATGTCCTTGCCACCGCTTCTAATCCATAACTGTATGAACCCTCTTGATGTTCCTCTACGTAAAAGGTCTCTTGCTGTTGGTGCTGCAAATCTAGCTAGGGGGTCATTTGAAGGGCCCGGTACATTACCAAATATGGCGAATCCTATTGAGCTAAGTATACTTGATTTCCCTGAACCTACATCACCGTAAATTACTGTTATACCTTCTTCAGGAAACGCTATAACATTATCTTTATAAGATCTTATATTATGAAGCCATACTCCCTTGATTATCACTTTATGATCACACCTCCTTAGCCATTTTTGCTAATTCCTCAAAACTCTTTGGCGCTACTTTCTCCTCTTTACTCTTGAATTCTACTTCAAACCATCCAGTGAAGTATACTGGTATCGGCTCTCTAACTTTTATGTCCGGTGTGTAAAGGTACCCCTCTCTATCATTTAGTATTGGTATCTCATTTGCTGGTACTCCTATAGATGAGAAGTAATCAATATCGGTCTTATACTTTGTTCTAAGGATTATTAGTGTGTTCATATTTGCTAATAGCTGTCTTTCAATCATCGTTGCAAGCTGTGTTATAGCAATTAACCCTATATTGAACTTTCTACCCTCTCTAGCTATTCTGGCAAAGGCATTTCTAGGGCTTTTAACTTTGTCTGGTGACAAGTATAGGGGGGCCTCTTCAGACACTATTACTATAGTTTTTCTCCTCTTAATCTCATCTGGCGGTAGCCCTAATCTTTCTAAAAGTATTCTTCTAACAAGATTGAGTACTAATGCGTCAGCTTGATAGGATACAGATGATGAGACATCTAGTATAACGATGCTACCTTTTTCAAGGTTCTCTATTATTTCTTGGATATCGATACCATTCTCTAACTGTATAATAGTTTCCTCGGGAGTCTCTATTCTGAACCATTTGTATTTAGATGGTTGTTGCTTTGATGTTAAAGCTTTACTTGTAACTATACTCTTCAATAGTTTCTTTAATGCCCCTTTATCCTTGAATATTCCGCTTATCTTGAATATGCTATTTGTATCATCGAGTACTGTTATTACATAAGGGCCTGATGATATCTTTCTTGCCGATAGGTTTAGTACTGAGATTATCCTGTTCCTCCATACTCTAAGTTTATTTATGTATATGCCTTGTGTAACGTACTCCTTGTAAACTCCCTTCTTTTCTTTTTCACCTACACCTTCATAGTTACATATGTTATCAACAACTACTATTAGTAATGGTAGGAGATGACCACTTATGCTGCCGTCTTTTCTTCTTTGAAATAGTTGTTTCCATTTTTCATCTAAATCACTAGCCATTACAATGTTTTCTAGCGTGTCAAGTATGATTTCAAGCCATGCAGCTTCTTCATCCTTAAGTTCAAGGGCCATAGCTATATCGTCTAAGCTTAAACTTCCTACATTGACTGGCGTGTATTTAACTATAAGGTTGCCATGTTGGAAACCTTTGCTAGTTTTAGGTGTTAGACTATAAACATGTACTTCGACACTGTTTACCTCAATAGATTTATTCTCTCTTAGAGCGTCGATTAGCTTATTTAAAAATAGATCTTGAGGGCCTTCAGAGTATTTACTATACTCCCCATGTCTATCGATTATTAGCCAGCTTATTGGTTTTTCAGCATTTAATGCCCAATTAACTATCAATCCCATAATACCTGTTGTTTTACCAGCTCCAGTCTGACCTGAGACAAGAATGTGTTTAGGTACTAATGTTTCGAGGTCAATAGTTACCTTGGCTTCTCTGAAGTATTTCTTCTCTCTATCACTTCTTGTTGATGCTGTACCACTGCGCAGAACACCTATAGGTATAAGACGTTTATTGGTGGTTCGTGGTATACCATAACTAAACATTAACATTATTTCTTGAGATTCTGGATCACCATTTTCAAGTAGGTATGTTTGTTCATTTACTCTTGGCGGCATTGATGGTCTAGTTACACTGATTTCTCCGTTTGGCTCTTTAATAATGATAAATAAAGGTGAGGCGATTGCTGCTCTTTCCTTAGCGGTCTCTATTATTGCACCACTAGGCTCAATTGTTTCAGGAAGTAAGCCTAGAGCTCGACTAGCGCCACTAGGTAGTTTAGTTACTATGTCGTCAACATGTAAAAGCATAAATCTGTCATTGCTGAGCTTAGCGTATAAAATGTCTCCAACATTAACTTCTGAATGCTCATAGAGTGATATTAGAACCTTCTCCATAGAGGACTCATAAATCCTACCTATAGGCTTGCCCATTACGTTATCACCCTGTATAACCATATCTCATTCTTGAAGCACCTAGTACTGCCTGGAGTATAATCCATTTAACTGGGTCATCTATTGCATGCCTCCTAAGCACTACAGCTAGTAAGTGATTTTCGACATCTCTTCTTACTTCACTTGTAACTCTGACACTTTCATCAAGCTCCATAAAGCCTGTTGGAGGTCTTCCACCTAGTGGGCTTTTGGCATAGAATATTTCGCTAACACCTTCATCTACACGTTTGTTAACTTCTCGTGCCATGTTCTCGTTAACTTGAATCTCATAATTTATAATAGGCTTATCCATGTACATGTCTAATACCATGACATATGTGCCATCCATTGTTAGAGGAAATCTTGCAACCCAAACACCATGTTCTGGGAATACACATGTATTAAACTTCTTAATTATTGAGACTATTACCTCATGGGGTATTCTAGGCCTATTTTCGAAACCTCCAACTTCAGCCATTATTAGCATTTTCCTTAAATTATTAAGCTCTTCCGTCTTAACTGTAGTGTAATACTCATAAAGTCTCTTACTAGGTTTTATGTGTTCTCTGAAAACACTCATACTTCTCGTAAGGGTTGTAAAGCTAGTTGTTTTAGCTAATCCTACAATACCTTTAAGACAAATTTTTTTCACATGAGAAAGGTCTTCATCTAGTATTGCAGCTAGAACATCTAGTCCATCACCTTTATAGCTTATCTCATATTTCTCTCTTTTAGGTCTAAGCCATCTTACTAATGTACCATCAATTACGGCTTTACTTATTTCGTTAGCGTATTGGATAAGCCTTATACCATAGGCTATCTCTATTAGTCCTTCAATATACTTCGTGAGCTTAATGTACAATGATGGACTCTTATATCTAACTCTTAACCCTATGTAGTCTAATGTTTGGGTAATCCTTTTTGAGGCTTCGATAGCTCCCTTATCGTCACCGAATAGTATTGACCTTTTCTCAGGAGTTCTTATTGTTACATCGAACTTGTATACTTGTCTACCTTCTTCTATTCTTCTTTTCCTACTAACCGAGAGTATTATCCTCTCAATGAAGGGGTAGCTCTTAAGCTGGGGAAGGAAAGCTATACTCTTTAATTTACCAGCTTCATCCCTGATGAGTGAACCTATTTGTATGTAGACTAAGGATGCTACGTCAAAATCCAATGGGTATATCCCTGCATCAACAAATGCCACTAATGAAGCTTTAGTATTCGTAAAGGGGTTAACTCTGTAATATCTCTTATAAGCTTCATCAATTAACTGAGTGAGGTAGTCTCTTGAAACGTCTAATACTGATTGAGCTATATTATCAAGTAGCTCATTTAATACAGAGAGAAGAGAGCTCACTTTAAGCCACCTTTAAATAGTATTTCACTTAGTATTTTCATCGCCTCTTCTACAACTTCTTCATCGAACTCGCTTTTCCTTACCTCTTCAGGATATTCTCTACCCAGAACATTAATTAGATCTAATAGTCTTCCCTCATCAACTCTTAGTCCAAGCTTTTTCACAATATTCTTTACGGCCTCTCTTTCCAATGCTTCAATATTTGAAAGGTCAACCTTAAATCCTTCTAGTAGGCTTATTGTGTCCTCTTCTTCAATAGTGCTATGGACTACATGTATCCATGCATTATACCTTTTAGCTAACTCACTTAAATGTCTCCTCACTCTCTCATACTGGTCAAAGTCTATTCTTCCAGTGTATACTATGAGACATTTATATTTACCATGCATATCTTTCAGTTTAGATAGTGCATCCTTAACAGCTGTTGAAGCATTATCAATAACAAGTGTATCCACACTGAGTCCAAAGTCGTCTAGAACCGCTTTAACTCTTGGTGGATTATAGGAGAGATCAACCATAAGTATTCTTCTATCACTCTTAAATGACCTTCTAAGCTTAAATGTCTCAATAATATCATTGGCGTCCCTACCTACAGGTGCACCAGGGTAAGCTAATGTAGCTTGAAATTCGTTCTCAACGGGGACGGGAAAATGTATATGACCTAGAGCTACATATTTAAAGTTTAACAACATATTATAAGCGTCTTTTGAAAGCTTTATAGCAACATACTTTTTACTTATATCTGAAAGGCTATAGCCCTGAATATCCAGACTTGTATGAGCGATTAGTACATTTTCCTCATTCTCCTTGAAATCTCTAAACACTACGCGACCTTTTTCAAGATAATCCAGTTCTTTACCGCCCTTAAATCCGGGAAGACCATAAAATCTTATACCATTAACTTCAACAGGTTTAAGTGTAAGGGTTAGTTCTTTTTCTTCAAAAGGTGGTATAATAACTAAACCTACTTCATTAAGTAAGGTTAATGTACCATAGCCTCTATGTGTTACGTCATGGGAGCCTGGCGTAACAATGACTTCAACACCATTACTTCTTAGCTCTTTAAGTATCCTTACGGTTTCAACAGTTAGTTCATAGCCTGGTCTAGAAGATTCAAAAAGATCACCTGCGATAACAAGCATTTTAACATTCTCGGTAAGGGCGATTTCAGCTATTCTTTTCAAAGCGTCGACACAGATTCTCTTAAGTACACTATGTGGAAAGGCGCCAACATGAATATCAGCTGTATGAATGAATGGCAGTACCATACACCTCAGTACATCCTCAACTAATCATATCTGGTATTACCCAAGATATAAAGATAACCACATAAAAACTTAACAACTCGTAACATTATCTTCTTTTACTCTAAGATGTAATCAGAGTAATATTGATATATATGTGATGATACTATATTTATTCTGAGAGATATTAATATATGTCTGACAGGTGAAGGTGAATGTCAGCTATAGTTAAAGTCGGTAAAAGGTACACAATAGTTATTCCGAAGGAGATACGTGAAAGAGTGAAATTGAAAGAACATTCAAAGGTGTTAATGAGGGTATGTAGAAATAGAATTATCATAGAAGTCTTACCTGATGACCCCTTTAAAGTTTTAGAAAGAACTATCGGAGAACCTTATAAAGAAGAAGTTGATGAAAGGAAGGCTATTGAGTGGTTGATGAGAAATGCCCGTGGCTGATACAGAGCTCCTATTCACGTTTAACCCAAGGGATCCTAGGTATAAGGGTGCACTAAGAATTATAGAGGAGTTAAGAGGAAAACTCTATGTACCTGATGTAGCTTTATTAGAGTTTGAAATAGTACTTAAGTCACGTGGAAAGAGTCAGGATGAAATAAAACAAGCCCTACTAGCTCTGAAAAGAATATTCACCAATTATGATATCAAAGAGGTTAATACGGTGAACACTATAATGCTCATTAATCACCTTGAGCTAATGACTGATTATGGATTAAGCTATTTCGATAGTCTAATAGCATCAGCAACCTTACTTGTAGACGGTGTTATAGTATCAGATGACCCCGCTTTTGACAAGGTAGAAGGGTTAAGGAGAATACCTATATCTGCTAGGCTAGATTGTTAGAGGACAGGATTTTAATTTCTTTAATCCTCCTCGAAGACTGAATGCTCTAAAACCTTGATTTCTAAGCTGTTTAGCTAATATGAGACTAATAACTCCTTTATCACAATAAGTTATAATCACTTTATCCTTATCCATTCTATCAAAATCTACATCATCTATATGTAATGCCCCTGGGGGATGCCATTCTTCATATTCTTTTCTTGACCTAACATCTATTAGTATCGCTCCTTCAGGGATAAAGTCGATCTCCAGGGATTCTGTTGGCAATAGTTCTTCAAGCTTAATCTCTGAAACTCTGTATACCTTGGCGTTTTCAACAGCTTCAATGATTTCATCAAAGGGTATTTTAGTTTCTTCATTATCAACCTCTTCAACTTCAGGCCATGTAGCCACAGCTCCACGAACTAAAGCGCAAAACTCTTTAACCTTAGAGGATAAGTCGTATAACCCTAGTTCTCTAGACTTAGCTATAATCTCCTCCTTATCAAAACCAAGCAGTGGCCTTAGGATCACGTATTTTGATGCTTTTTCTGAAACCCAGAGACTCCTAAGAGTCTGTGATGAAACTTGTCCTAGAGATTCACCTGTAACTAATGCTTCTGCACCGAGTCTGTCAGCTAGTAATGATGCAGCACGATACATAAGCCTCTTTAGAACAACCTGTTTAAGACTCTGTTTAACCCTCTCTAAAATGAGCCTTACGATGGGCTTAAAATCGACTATTATAACTTTAGGTTCATAGCCATAACACCAATCGTCAACAAGTTTCTTTATAACTCTTAGAGCGTGGTAGACTTGTACCGGACCAGCTAGATCAAAGTGCACTATATCCACCTTTACTCCACGTTTCCATGTATACCATACTGCAACTGGCGAATCGAACCCTCCAGAGACAAGAGCCAAGACGTACCCGTTGGTACCGATAGGTAAACCCATAGGTCCCTTAATGATTTCCTTGAAGAAATAGACTCTATTACCTCTAACCTCAATAAAAACTTCTACCTCAGGATTCTCTAAATCTACACCTTTGCTATAGGGTTTCAGCTTTGCACCAACAACCTTAGCTATATCCATACTTGTAAAGTCGTGTGAGCCGAACCTGTGAGGTCTAACAGCAAATGTTTTACCTTTGACAAAGTCTTTAAAGTATTCTTCAGCCTTGGCCGCTAAATCCTCTAGATCACTAAACACGTATTCCACTGCGGGTGAGACACTATGAACACCAAAAACTCTAGTTAAAATGTTTTCAGCACCTTCAGCCTCATAAATAAATATTCTGCCAGGAACAGTTCTAATCTTATAATTCGTAAAACCATGCTTCCTAAGAGCGTACTCTATATTCTTAAGTAACGTCCTCTCAAATATTGGCCTTGTCCTTTCGGACTTTAATGTTATTTCTCCAGACAATCGCACTATATGGACAGGTCTAAGCATTAGACTTCACCATCTTCCTTTATACTACTTTAGTAGAATAATAATATAAATCGATACCCAGTATTATGTTAATAAGGGTATGAATACATGATTGTATCTAATTTAGATGAGTGGAACTTTCCGGTAAATTGTAAAACAAATGATAAATATTGTGGAAAATGCTGTTACAATACTGAAATGCCACTAACTAAGCATGATATAGTTAGAATACGAAGCCTAGGATATCAACAGCAATACTTCGTAGTATATTATGATGATATTCCTCATTTAAAGAATGTAAATGGTCATTGTGTATTTTTAGACTCAATAACTAAAGCATGCAAAATATATGATTATAGGCCATTAGGCTGTCGCTTATACCCTCTTATTTATGATGTAACAAGTAAGAGCATCATTATTGATCCAGAGTGTCCTCAAAGAGAGCACATAGATTTTAGCTTAATTAATAAATTCACACCATTATTGAGAATATTAGTTAAGGAAATATACGGCATTATGATCTAATCGGAGCATTGATTCTCTAAATATATGGAAGTATTAAAGAGGTTTCTGATACTGGAATTGAGAATGAATAAAGAAGACAGTATGTTAGTGATGTCTATTAATGACTTGAAACTTTATACCATGTGTTAATGTTATATATGCATCCAGGATCAGGAGCTAATACATCATTGAAATAACTATATGCTCTAGCCCTACATCCACCACAAATATTTCTATAAGGGCATCTACCACAAAAACCTTTAAGCCTACTTCTATCTCTTAACATGTTAAACGATGACGACTTATTCCACAGTTTATTAAAAATATTATTTTTCTAAGATTCCCTATCCTTATAGGCATAAACACGCAAGGCATGAGGGAGTAGTCAGGATCCAAGGCTGCGTATACTCTACCTGCACCACATACTCCAATAAATTCTACTAGGGCCTTAACCATGGCCTTGTAACTAAGTGGAGAAATAGAAGGTGACACATCGCATACTTTTATGTAGGTGGAGACCCTACTCTACCCTCTACCATACTGGGATGCAGCTGTCAAGATTTTAATTTTTCTCTTCTTGAATTCTTTATAAATAAATCTCATAAATTCCTCTCTTTCAATGGGATCTAAGTCTACTTCAATTATGTCTCTACTTCTTCTAGCCAGTATGAAGTTAAAGAATACAACTCTATCTGAAAATGTAGGTTATACTGTTACTCTGACATTGACATACCATACTCATATACTAGTTTGAATACATAATATACCTGAGGGTAAGACTAATGATATTAAGGCGTAAGAGTATACCCGAGCTTTTAGAATCAACTGGTAATCTTTTAAATTATGCTCGACTTAAACTTATGGCAGCATATAATGTTATATCAAACTCAACAAAAGGTAAAGCTCTTAATGAATCTACTTTAGTATCTGCTATGGCTGGTATACCTCTTCTTCCTGAATTCACAGCTAGTATGTATCTATCAGGTGCGTCATCAGATATTAGGAAAGCTCAAAAGAATCTGCAGAAAATATGCAAAGCCCTTAGAGAAGTTAAGGACGAAGAGTACAAATCAACGCTTAAACCATTACTAAATACTGTTATTGAATCTCTTTCCGAAATCGAAGATAAACTTAAGTTAGGAAGAAAAGGTGTAATTGAAGCCATAGAACTGCTTAACGAAACTATTGGAATAATTAATGAAATAACATCACATTTACGAGGATGAAAGTCAACATAAGCTTAATAATTTCAGAAATGGAATGCTATAGAAATAAATTATACTGCTATCGAGAAGAGCCTTAATATACTATGCTGGCTATGAGACAGGACTTAGATTAGCAGATTTAGCTAAAGAGACAACAGATGTAGAAGATCACAAAAGCTGCTGGTAATATTGGAGACCTCTACTGCCAGTTCATTATAGAAGGTTTCTAAAGATTTCACTTTAAGAAATTGCTTGTCTCCGTTAAATTCCATTCATCCATCTAATACGTAGTTACCATTTGTTATATATATATCATGGTCTTAAGTCATGGTATTTTTACAGAGTGTTCATAAGAATAAATTTTATAGTGTACAACCACATCATCATAATATTAATATTGCCAATAGTATTGTTGATAGAACACCTGTTAGATATATGCCATCGAATGTGCCTGCTCCACCAATACTTACTATTTGAGCCCTTATTTTATCCCAATCTAGTATAAGATGGAAAATGTCTGCACCTATTAGTGTTCCTAAGGTTCCAGAAACATATGCTATTGGGAATGCACAGAGAGGTCTTGGCGTAACAAGTAGTGATATGATTGTGGCGGTAAATGGAGGAATAAACGTTGGTGAAACTATACCTACGCCGGGTATAGGTCTTGAAGCTAAATAAGTTACAACAGTGACTATTAATAATGCAGCTAATGTTCTCAAGAGGAGGTCTACATAGCCAAACTGTAATAATTTAAACATTATAAAAAAAGATATCAATATAGGTATTAATGCTCCGCCAACGTTGATTGTTAAAAGACTTGCTGTCTCCCTAAGTTTTAGTCTAGGGACAGGTACTGGTATACCAAAGTACTCTGTTACTTCTATCGTTGGTTCAAAATATTTTTCTCTAAACTCCTTAATGACTATGTTTACAGGACTTAGGGCTATCGAGGCTAACGATATCACATAAGCCAATGCCACCGCTTCTATACTCCTTAGTCCTATTAATGCTATTTCTTCTTCGAAAATTCTCCAATAAGTAAATATGATTAGAGTGTAAGCTGAAACAGAGACTATCATTATGAATAGCATAATCATTAACATTAGTGGATGTATTGGTGCGAATACTATTATCTTACGCATAAGATAGGGGTAGATCTTTCTAAACGATAAACCTTTCTACTAAAACTGTACATTCGTATCCTAGGTTGAGCACGTTATGAGTATTTATCCGGAAATTGTTAGAAACGCTATGATATCACCAACTTTAACCCTCTTAGCATATATAAAGCCTGGAGTATACCATAGGTATTCTCCTGATAAGGAGTTGATGGATATCATCGGCATAGGACCTGCCATATATGATGTCATAGTCGAAGCGGTCAAGAGGGGAGTTAGCATATCTAAAGGAGACCTTCCTGCTAGTAAAGCTCAGCTTGGTAAATTAATCTGTGTTACCCTAAAGAAAGCCTTTACATGGTTTGGTAGACTAGACATAACAACCTTAGAATTAGTAACATTATATCCATTGTTGGCTTCGGCAATGTCATACCTTAAACATAAAGGTAAGCTTAGTGAGGCATCTCTACCTTCAACAGTACATATGTTACTGACAGCTTCAACCAAGGAGGATGCCCTCGAATTCTATAACACTATAAGAGTAATGAATATTGAAAGCTACGTTAGACTGATGGACGAATATGGTATATCAAGAGGTAAAATCGAAATAGAATCCTATAACTTATACGATTTACTAAGTACTTTGTCCAAAGAGAGACCCGTATACAGCACCATAATTAATTATAGTATTTTAGCCACTATAGTTAAAGAGTGTATTTTAGGCTACGAAAATTCACATGATATAAACTATGCTATAATTAGGGGTTATTTATCATTACTTAAGAATGTAGGTCAACAACTGGGATTATCTACTAGCGATATTAAGATGGTAAGCTCTATGTTAGATAAGTATACTACGTACTCTAAGGAGCTTCTTAAAATATTATATGGATGTGATAAAAGATTTAGGAGGTACAGTAATCTCATTAGCGGACTACCTATATTATCTAATGCCACCTTTATAGCTTTAACATTAAGAATTAGACCTTAAAAGGATATGAATGTTCCTTTCTCACTGTTATTACACTCCTTATGGCTAATACTATAACTGCTATTACTAATGCTGATAGTATTATCACCAATGTCCTCTCTTTAATAATAGATTGAATAGGTTTAGTTGTGACATAAGTGATGGTAGATTTTCTTATGATTTTTGTTGGTATAGTTAGAGGTGAAACGACGGTTTTGCCTTCCTTACCGAATAGTAGTAGTGAGAGAATAGTATTAGCATGAATAGCTGACATTTTGTATAATATAATTGCTAAGACAGGGTCTCCCTCAGCTTTAGCTCTCATATAGTATAAGACTGAAGCTAAAGGTGTTATCTTATGTTGAAGGACTTTATTTATGACTTTTAATGCTTCAGTCCTACTATGCTCAAATTGGTATTGAAGAGCTTCCCTCGATGCTACAGCTAAACTTAAGGCTGACGTCGCATAAACTATGGCTTCACTTGAGGCCTCAAGCGTTAGGAACATGTTCTTTTCATTTAATGCCTCCTCAGCCCATGATAGATTGTCTACGGCTTGAGATAACAAGTTAGATAACTGTGATGAAAGTCCCATCTCGCTTATTATTGTTTCAGCATAAGCTACCACTGTACGGGCTTCATAAAGATAGCTTTCAACGATTCTCCTGAAGCTTTGCATGTTAAAACCTACAGTCTCAACTGGTACGATAAGCTTTAACCAGTCAAGAGCTGTCTCTGCTCTTGCATAAGCAAATGCCAGGTTCTCCAATGCTGTTCTATAATTTCTGCTACTCCAGGCTTTCTTAGCTTTTTCGAGCAAACTTTCCGCAACTCTAACTCTCCATGAAGCAGCAGTAATGACCTCTAGGAGTAGTATGTTTGCTACTTTAACTGAGTAAACAGTCCTTCTTGTCTCATTTATGAAGTGTTCAACATCGACAAATACTCTTTTTGCATCCTCTTCATCTTTAATTTCCATGTAAAACTTTACGAAATATAAGTGTATCTTAGTATTAAAAAGGTAGCTTAATGATGTATAGTAATCTCCCTTATCCATGGCCTTAACTGCTAAGCTGTAAAGTCTATTAGCCTCTCTTAAATACGCCTGTAAACTGGAAGGCGCTAGTTTCTTTAAACTTTCAAGGTCTGAGCGAACAGTTGTAAGCTCTAACTCTGCATTTTCCTTTAATTTTTCATTTATCTCTGTTGGTAATTTGGGCTCCGTTAGAGCCTTAGGTTCGGGAAGTTCGTACCCTGTGAAATACTTAATTGCCTCGCTAATACTGCCCACTTCTATTACTTGAATCCCTAGCTTCCGACCGTACTCAACTACGTCAACTCTCTCTGTTGTTATTCTCTGCTCTATTATCGGTCCTATGGTTCTAGTTTCCACTTTTTTAACAGTACAATATCTCTGACCTAAGGGTATGAGGAATGTTTTTACACCAAATTTTGCTGCAGCCTTTATCTTAGTTGGTATACCACCTACTGGCCCTATTGTTCCATCAGGATTAATCATACCCGTCATCATGACTTCCTCCCTTAACGGTATACCTGTTAATAGCGAGAAAACACCAATGGTTATAGCAGCTCCTGCACTTGGGCCCCCAACAATTAATGCTGGAGCATTAATTTCAAAGTAAAAGTTATATTTAAATGGGTTGACATTGGCTAAACGGCAAGCAACTAGTACTGCCATTTTAGCTGAAGCTTGCATATCAATCATAGAGAGGGGAGTTGTTGATACAAAGACTTTGCCTGTTCCTGGAGTTATTCTAATAGTTATGTTAAGTATTGCTCCAACTTCCTTACCCTTAATCTCTGAAACTGCAGGAGCATGTATAACTATAATTTTAGATGTTTCTTGAGCTCTTATGATACTAGGTGTAATAATGTAGTTTGAAATTAGTAATATAATGAGTAAACTTAAGATTACTACTTTAACTGCCCTCTTCACCATGGGCTCACCACTTATGTAAATTATCATAGTATAGTTATGTTCGTGCATATATTAACTTGTTCTGTGCTATACTAGATAGAGTGGGTTAAATTGTTTCGGAATAAACCTAAAATTATTCATGGCATCTTTAAGTTTGCTAAAAAGCAGTAGACATAGATAAACATGGTCTAGGAGCGGTTAAGTACACATAGAAGATTAAATTTCATCTTGCTATTCTTATGTAAGTTTTTCTAATTCATCTATCTTATTAATTCTTATAAATCGATTTGACACTTTTTCAAGTGCCTCATTTCTTCCCTTAATTAATATTGTGTATAATTTCATATTAGCTTTTTCTAAGTAATGTTTAAGTATGTTTTCCTCTATATCATCAGCACCATCGGTGACTAATATTATGTGGTTTACATCTTTCATTATTCCTTTTTGTATATTATTTATTGATGCTATTATGGCATAATCTATATCAGTTTCACCATAACATGCTGCAGTTAAGACGTAAGGTAGAAGAGATATCATTTCATCTAGCGTTTTACTTGGTTCTAAGGTTAGTGGTTTATATAGACTGTCAGTAAAGAATCTTATATATACCCTTCTACCCTCATTAATAAATTTCTTGATTAAGAGTAATGTTAGAACTCTAGCTATAACTGTCTTTTCTCCTTCCATACTACTAGACTTGTCGATTAATATTAGGATAGGTTTCTTCTCACGCAACATTACCTTTCTATAAATGAGAAGTGAACCTTCAGCAAATTTAACAAAGAATAGATCATCTGGCAGCAATAATTCACTTATTACAATTCTTTCAATATCATTACCTAAGGTTATACCCTCTATTATACCACGGCTTGACTCTACTAACTCCTCACTTTGCATAATTCTGCTTTTCATTATTATCTTCATATACGTATCAAGTACACGTTTGGCGTCTTTATTCTCTAAGACCTTTATGATGCGGGCCATATACCTACATGTAATATACTCTTGTCTGTAATTTACTTTGTATCCTTGCCTTACGGTGCCCTTTAAGGTAATATACCTTTCTAAATCTCTAAGGGTCTCCTTCATAATACTTGCTATAGTTTGTTCATCCATAATGGCAAGTGGATGTTCCATCATTCTTGGTGAAGTCACATGACCATAACCAGTCTCTCCAAGTCTTCTACTCTGAGGTCTAATCTTATCTGCAGTTTCTCTTAATGTCTTAGCGAGCTTTAGCGCTAGTGACAATGTGGATAAGGTTGCATTATCAGTGTTTAGTATGGTCCTAGATCTAATGATTTGCATTAGAGGGTCTTTTCTTAAAGTTTCAAGTAGCTTTTTCCATTTTTGCCTCTTTAATGGTACTTCGTTTCGTATTAAGGCATAAGGTAAGTATAGTGTATAGAAGAGATCTATGAGTATGTAAGTTTCTATGGATGTGTCTGGTAATATTTGATTGTATAGTTTCCTTAAGTTCTGGCCCCTATATTTTACCACCGGATTCTCATAGTCAATCTTTAATACTCCTTCATAATCTTGACTTATCATAGTTAATGTTCTTCACCTAGTTTACTCTCAATTTTTCTTAGTAATTTTGAAGTGTACTCTAATATCTCATCCATTCTCTTAGATAGTTCGTAA
The DNA here is from genome assembly GCA_964611985.1 of uncultured Desulfurococcales archaeon. Taxonomy (GTDB): domain Archaea; phylum Thermoproteota; class Thermoprotei_A; order CAZTBM01; family SZUA-1508; genus SZUA-1508. The sequence goes on from CAZTBM010000007.1 coordinate 52,257, forward strand.
TCGCCTATCCTATCTTTTGCTTCTCTTAGTGTACGCTCTGTTCTATGTATCCCCATTAACATTTCTCTAAGTTCTTCAGCTGATGTTATAATGTTCTTGTCTATTCTTTCCTCTATTTGCCTTAGATTTCTCATGGCCTCCTCGATGATATATTTATATCTCTCCTTTAGCTTAAGCTCCTCTATGAGAATTACACTAACTTTCTCAAAATCCTCAATATTATGAGGAACTATGAATCTTAGTGTCTCTAAGTCCTCCTTTTCTACATGCAATCTACCGTTGAAGATAGCATTTGCCGCAATAATCTTTAGTGATTTAACTTTCCTTCTGTCACTTAAGTGGAGACCGTGTTCCTCCAGTACACTAAACATTTTGGTAATGAAGGGTATAGCATGTTCTAGATTAACCTTGTAGATTAAGTTTGAATATTCCTTAATCTCATTCAGTGTTAGTACTGGCTCCCCCCACACGCCATACCTTTCAATAGCTAGTCCCTTTCTTAGTAAACTTGGCCACATAGTTTCATCTACTGGTTTAACTAGGTGTCTTATGAGGAATCTATCATAGAATGTTTGAAGTTCTGTTTCACTAGGTACCTCGTTTGATGCCCCAATACAAGTCCATAATGGTACTCTTATTTCACCATAATAATCGTAGAATACTCTCTCATTAAGTATTGTTAGTAATGTATTTAATATAGCAGAGTTTGCCTTGAAAATTTCATCGAGAAAGACAATTTCAGCGCTTGGCAGTTTGCCTTGGATAATCCTTCTATACTCTCCTCTACGTAGAGCAATAACGTCTAATGGTCCAAAGATCTCATTTGGCTCAGTATATTTTGTCATTAAGTATTGGAAGTATCGTGCTTTAAGTAATGATGCTGCTCTCTTAGCTAAAGCACTTTTAGCTGTACCTGGCTCTCCAAGTAGTATTACATGTTCGCCACTAAGTAGGGCTAAAACTATGGCGTGAGCTTCTATATCTCTTGAGGTGAAGGGTTCTTTGAGTAGATTATAGAACTTTATTAACCTGCTATTATCTATTTCTCCCATAGTCTAGTCTACCATTTCTGTCTTTATCCTCCGTGAATAATGAGATAGTATTAGAATAAATATAAACATTACTACAGTTTAATGAACATAATAAGAGGAGATTTAAAAATAAGAGTTAAGGTGGAGGCGACATTAGTAGGGCGATGGGAGTATTGCTCCAAGCTCCGTAAGGCAAAACCCTTCACGCTTTGGATGACTAGAGTATCAAAGCCATGACTTACCTGGCTCTCATATTCTTTTGCTGTTCGCTTGTGACTTGCAAAGATCGAAATGTATGATGCTCTTACATCTCTTCTAGCCCATGAGGGTACTTGTGCTCTAACAATACTGACATTGATACTTATCATTAAGACTGTAGACGTTAATATCATTGTGACAAGTACTATAACTATTATTTTACATTATTTTACTAGGTTTAGTTATCATATATTGAATCACCTATTTCACAATCCGGTGAATATTGGATAAATAAGTTGGGTTTGAAGATGTGAAATAAAACCAGTGAGCAGGCTAGTTAACATTTTCCAGTTTTGTTACCATGTTAAACTCCTTCTCCATGACTATTAACAGTATTTTATTACATACTGGGGGAAAGAGAGATTAGAAATATCCTCACCCACATTACCAATACCAAAGAGATTTAACGTCACCTTGTGTAATACCTTTTCAACATGAAATAGAAACCGTTAAAAACCTAAAAAAGGACTTTTATTAATTGATGAGACTATGAAAGTTGTAGCTTCTGCTCCAGGCAAAATAACCCTCTATGGAGAACATGCTGTTGTTTATGGCGAACCTGCTCTTGTAGCTTCTATAGATAAACGTGTCTATGTTACCTGTATCCCAAGAAGTGATAAGAAGTATCGTATTTCTGCGCTAAACCTTCAAGTACCAGGCATTATAGTTACTTATAGTAAGGAGGGGGAGATAATTCTCGAGACAGATTACGGTAAAGTCTTATCTGCAATAAGTTATGTTAATGAAGGTTTAAAGATAGTATCCGAATACATAGGTGAATATAAAGGTGCCGATGTAGTTGTTGAGTCAACCATGCCTGTAGGTGCAGGCTTAGGTACTTCAGCTGCTGTAACCGTTGCGACAATAGCCGCTTACGCCAAGGCTTTAGGACATGACCTTAAGAAAGAGGAGATAGCCAAGTTAGCATGGCAAACAGAGAAAAAAGTACAAGGATTAGCCAGCCCCATGGATACAACAATATCAACTTTCGGAGGAATCATATACATTAAGTATTCTGGCTCAAATGTCCACATGGAGCCGGTTAAAATTAATGGCGAAATACCATTGATTATAGGTTATGTAGAAAGAGAAGCAAAAACTAAAGATCTAGTTCAAAAAGTTTACAACTTAAAATGTAAGCATCCAGAAATCGTAGAGACAATAATAAAGACAATAGGTTCACTTGTTGAAGATGCCAGGAAAGCACTTCACGAAGGCGACTTAGTAAGAGCTGGAGAGTTAATGAACATTAACCAAGGATTACTTGAAGCCTTAGGTGTCTCAACCAGGAAGCTTAATGAATTAGTTTATGCTGCTAGAGCTATGGGTGCATTAGGCTCTAAACTTAGTGGTGCTGGAGGTGGTGGATCAATGATAGCATTGGCGTCAAAGGAGAAAATACCAGAAGTCTCATCAGCCATTAGAATATTGGGCGGCAAAGTTATTGATACTACTATTGGAGGACAAGGATTGATATATGAAAAGATAGAAAGAGTTAACTAAAATTATGTTATTTAGTAAATCTTTCAAGGTCTTTAGCTATTTCCTTTAACCCTAACTCTTCAAGTTTCTCTTTTGTTGGGATTCCCTCTTCATTCCACCCTCTAAGCTTATAGTACTCTTTTAGTAAAGGTTCAAGTTTAGCTGCGTGACCTTTAGCTCCACCCTCTTTTAACGGTGTTAGTAATCTTCTAGGTAGAGTGTCGTCTTTTTTCCTAATACTACATTTTACGTTAAATGCCCTCTTAACGTTAAATATTCGCTCACCTATCTCTAACAGTTTTTGTATTGTAATATCCCAACCTGTTGTGTATTTTAGAGCTTTCACTATGTCTGTTGGTGTTACCCCTGCAAACATTGAGAATTTGCATATCACTAATGAGTCAAATACTCCAGTATAGTCTTGCATAGTCTTAACTATGTATGGTTTATGTTCAGGCGAAAATCTGTCAAGACTTTTAACAAATTCTTCAGTAAAACCTAGATCAGATATTACAAGTCCTCTCTCAATAGTATAAGCTAAGGCTAAATGGCAGGCACCACGATGCATGGTAGCATACTGTAATGCTAAGCCAACCCACGCTCTAGGATCATGCATTGGTACTTCTAATCCTTTAACATGAATCGCGTATTCTTCACTACCCTTTATGATTTTCGATGCTTTAGCTACTCCTTGCCCTAGTATTTTGCCTATTCCTTTATTCTCACAAATAAGCTCTATTAGTTTTATTATCGCATCAGCATTACCCCATTCGAGTTTCAGACCTTCTGTATCTTTGTTTCTTATCAATCCTTTTTCATAGCATTCTATGGCATACGCTATGGCTCCCCCGACGGATATAGTGTCAATGCCGTAGCGTGTACATAGATCATTAGCTTTAGCTATAGCCTCAATATCAGCAAGTAAACATAGTGCACCTATTGACGCACATGTCTCATACTCTGGTCCATGACCTTTTATACCAGCATAAGGACCTTTTGTTACCTCGATATATCTTCCACAGGCTATCGGGCAATTATAGCAGGCTACGGGCTTTTTCAATATCCTCTTTGCCATCTCTTCTCCAGAGATTTTCTCTATGTCATCCCATACCCCTTTAGTCCAATTCTTAATGGGGACATCTCCAAACTTGTAGCCTACGAGCATGTAGCCGTCTGTACCATACTTTCGAGCTGTTTGGGCATATAACGATTTCGTTATTTTCATTATAACTCCTTTACAGAATTCAACAAGCCTATCTTTATCATTATATGTTATCTCTTTTGAGCCTCTTACAGCTATAGCTTTAAGGTTTTTAGAGCCCATTACAGCCCCTAGGCCTGTCCTTCCAGCGGCTCTACCACCATCACATATAATACATGACATTGGTACTAGATTCTCGCCAGCCTTACCTATGCAAGCCACTTTTATCTGAGGATCCCCGTGATCTCTACGAATTATCTCTTCGGTTTCAATAGTGTCCTTACCCCATAAGTGATCTGCCTTATGGATGCTGACTTCACCATCAAATATCGTCACATAGACAGGTTCCTCCGCCTTGCCTATGAAAATTATCCCATCATAGCCCGCAAACTTTAATTCCGCGCCCCAAAATCCACCTGCGTTTGCTTCACCATAAATTCCGGTAAGAGGTGACTTAGCTACGACACTATATCTGCCAGAGGTTGGAAATGGTGACCCTGTGAGAGGCCCTGTCATGAATATTAGTGGATTTCGTGGATCTAATGGGTCAATTTTCTCCGGCTCCTGTAGTATATCGTAAAGTATCTTTGAGGCTAAGCCACTTCCACCTAGGAACATTTTTAATACAGACTCATGGGGTTCTATGGTTTTTGTAGTTCTTTCTGACAGGTTAATCAGAAGAATTCTACCTGTGTAACCACCCACTCCCATTACTAGGACTCCCTAAACTATAAAGTTAGGTCCAATATAAAAGCTATATGACCATAAATTTACTCCTCCTAAGAAGTAACCCTCTACGTATTATAGAATAAAATCTTCTACAATTGTGGAATGCCAAAATATGGGGTGATAATTTATAATTCTATATTTCAATCGCCAAAAGACGAAAAAACTTTATTCGAGAATCCCCACATACTTTACGGCTTATCACCCTGTGGGTGGAGGAGCTTCCTAGTGTCCTCATTACCTAGTTTACACTCATTCTTCAAAGTTTATAGATGGTCTACAGCAAGAGAAATAATTATTGGTATAAGGTCCATAAAGAAAATTCCAGAGAAAGTAAAATACTATAATGCTAAAAGGATACTAGTTATCTGTGGTCCAACAATTAGAAAGATAGGTTTAGTAGATAAAGTAATAGAGCAAATAAAAACGTTAAACGTCGAGTTCGAGGTATTCGATAAAGTTGAACCCGAGCCTCATATAGAAACTGCTGAAGAACTAAAAGACATAGTAAGAGAGGGCAAGTTTAACTTAGTCATTGGTGTAGGCGGTGGTAGTGTACTTGATGTAAGTAAGATAACAGCTCTCATGGCAACCAATTCGGGTAATGTAGAAGATTATATCGGAATGTATAAGATTAAGAAGCCAGGTATACCAAAAATACTTATACCTACAACAGCTGGTACAGGCTCTGAAGTAACGGAGGCCATTGTTTTAAAAGGTAAAATTTCAAGTACTAAAGCCGTAATATATAGTGAGTACGCTCCAGCTGAAGTAGCTATACTAGATCCCGAGATGACCCTCCCTGCTCCACCTAAAGTTACAGCAGCTACAGGTATGGATGCTCTAAGCCATGCAATAGAGTCCTACATGTCAATCGATTCAACACCATTTTCTGAAGCTTTTGCTGAGAAAGCTATAAGTCTCATAGCTGACAACTTAAGAAAAGCCGTATTCCAGGGACAGAACATTATAGCACGATACAACATGTTATTAGCGTCTACATTAGCCTCAATGGCATGGAGTCAGTCTAGTGTATGCCAGGGGCATGCTATAGGATTAGCCATCGGCACAAAATATAATCTACCTCACGGCGTCTCCGTGGCATTAGCATTACCTTATGTGATGTGGTTTAATAGAGTTGCTATTCCTGAAAGACTAGCTTACATTGCTATGCTGATGGGCGTGGATGTTAGTGGTCTAACTCCTTATGAAGCCTCCTTTAAAGCTATAGAAGCGGTTTTAAACCTCGAAAATGATATAGGTTTACCTACAAAACTCAAAGATATACCAAGTGCTAAAAGGGATGACATTCCGGAGTTAGCAGAAGGAGCATATAAGGCACAACGACTACTCATACACAGCCCCAGAATAACGACTAAGAAGGACTTAGAGACAATAATCAATATGATGTATGAAGGGGATCTTAGCCGAAAAGTATCAAAAACATGTTAGCATATCGTCGTGAGAAGCCGTAGTTCCCTGACATAATAAATTGTAATTATTATGTTCTACTCTTAATTAAATGAATTCAAATAGAAGGAAATCACATGCTTTACCTGGTGATGTGGAATTGAAGAACGTTAAAGGTCCTTTAGATGGAGTTAAGGTTTTAGACCTTACTAGAGTACTCGCTGGACCATTCTGTACTATGATATTAGCTGATCTAGGAGCCGAAGTAATCAAGATTGAAAGACCAGGTGTAGGTGATGATTCTAGATATTTCACACCTTTCATTAAAGGTCAAAGCGCCTACTTCATAAATATCAATAGAGGGAAGAAGAGCATAGTTATTAATCTTAAACATCCTAAGGGGAAGAAATTATTCCTTGAATTAGTGAAGAAGGCCGATGTTGTAGTTGAAAACTTTAGACCTGGTACTATGGAGAGGTTAGGATTAGATTATGAGGTACTAAAGAAAGTTAATCCGCGTATAATTTATGCCTCAATTTCAGGCTTTGGACAGTATGGTCCATACAGGGATAGGCCAGCATATGATCTTATAGCACAAGCTATGGGAGGAATAATGAGTATAACTGGTTGGCCCGAAACACCACCTACTAGAGTAGGTACAGCCATAGCTGACATTCTTGCCGGACTATATTGCTGTATAGCGATACTTGCTGCCCTAAGAGCTAGGGAAATAACTGGTTTAGGACAGAGAATAGATATCGCAATGGTTGACTCGGTTATGGCATCTTGCGAAGCATATAATGAAATGTGGCTTGTTGAAAAAAGGATACCAACAAGGATAGGTAACCGATACGAATTCATATATCCCTATGATTCATTTAGAGCAAAAGATGGCTGGGTAGTTATCGGTGTAGGTAATAATGAAATGTGGAAAAGATTCTGCCAGGCTATAGGTAAACCTGAACTTATAGATGATGAGAGATTCAACACCAATGAAAAGAGAGTCAAGAACTATAAAGAAGTGAAAAAGATAGTTGAAGAATGGACCTCCAAAAGAAGTACTAATGAAACACTTAGTACATTGTTAAAGTACGAAATACCATGTGCATCAGTCTACAATATGAAAGATGTTTGCGAAGATGAACACATAGCTAAAGTTAGAGAAATGGTGGTTGAAATAGACCAACCAGGCGTAGGGAAAGTTAAGATTGTAGGAACGCCAATTAAAACTTACCCCATAGAATGTAAGGTTAGAGGGGCCGCTCCCTTACTAGGACAACATACCAAAGAAATCCTAAAGGAGTTGTTAGGACTATCAGAAAATGATGTCCAAAGGCTAAAGGATGAAGGTGTAATATACTATCCATGAACATACGGTATATAAACTACCACTATTCAGTGGTAATTAAGCTGGAAATGACTTCAAAAGACTACGTTATATCTTGACTAAGATATCTATCTTAAAAGAATTGATAAATCTCTTTAAACAAATATATAAAATTTTCAATCATGAAAAGGATTGATAAACTCAATAATTAACGCTATTTTTAAATTTAGCTACTTTATTAATCTGCTAATTTTAATGTGCTATCTAATATTAGACAGGGCTATACAAGGCAATTTGGTCTCCACTACAACTGTTCACATAATGAGTATAAGTCTGGTAAAAACTTTATGTAATCACTTATTCTTCCTTATTATTTTTGTTATATTTTTCGCTACTAAAAAGTATAAGTAAATTTTAATATATTTGATGGCAACTTTATTATCTTGGTGATTTCACTGTGACGAATAAGATTGCATTATACGCTATTGTTGGTATTATAATCGGCCTCATTATTGGTGGAGCAATAGGCTACATGGCTGCACCAAAGGCTGCACCAACAACAGTCACTGTAACATCTACTGTTCCTACAACTATAACTAAAACTGTAACAGCTCCCGCAGGTGCAGCTCCTGCTGTTACAACCACGTTAACAACCACAATAATTAAGACTATAACTAAAACTGCTCCAGCAGCACCAGGTAAGCCTAAGACTATAACAATAGAGATTTGGACTATTGGGCCTGATCCACCAAGCGAGTATAGACTAAAGAACTTCTACATAGCTGCAGAAGTGTTGAACTCATGGTTAGAGGCTCTTGGCACTGGTGTGAAAGTTGAGATTAAGGGAGAGTTTTTCGTAAGGCCTGTAGAGTGGGGTGAATATAAGAACAAGTTCTATCTAGCCGCTAAGGCAGGTAAGGAGCCCCACATTTACTTAACAGGACATGAGGACTTAGGGTTCTTAGCAGAGAAAGGCTACATTATCCCATTAGATGATTATGTAAAGAAATACTGGGACGTAGTATACTACGATATAATACCAACATTATGGGATGCAGTCAAGTATAAGGGTAAGATATGGGCTATACCGCAAGATACTGAGGCAAGACCATTATACTTCAGAAAGGATGTACTAAGAAAGATGGGTTGGAGCGAGGAGGAGATTGAGGCCTTCCCGAAGAAGATTGAGAAGGGAGAGATAACATTATACGATATCTTGAAGATAGCTAAGGAGGCCGTAGACAAGGGATTAGTAGAGAGAGGATTAGTCCATAGAGTAAAGGAAGGCTATGACTACTTCCAGTTCTACCTAGGCTTCGGCGGTAGACTATGGGATCCAGAGAAGGGCAAGATGGTATTCACAAAGAGCGCCTGGAAGAAGACCCTACAATGGTTCCATGATGCAGTCTGGAAGTATGGAGTAATAATACCAACACAGTTCAGTGGTGACTGGGACAAAGACTTCCATGGCCCATTCACTAAGGGTAAAGCGCTATTCTGCTCCGGTGGTACCTGGCATAAAGGTGAATGGGTAAGCAAGGGACTACTTACTGAGGAACTATTCAAGAACAATATCGGATTCGCTTTACACCCAGCTGGCGAACCCGGTAAGAAGCCAGTTACACTAAGCCACCCACTGGTATACACAATAACTAAGAGAGCAGTTAAGGATGGTGTTGCCGACATAGCCTTCATGTTAATAACCTTAGTAACAGACCCACACCTTAACGCGATACATGCAGTTAAGAGCGCTCATCTAGCCATTCTCAACAGCGAAATATTAGATAGCAGATACGCTCAAGACTGGTTCCTACGTGACGTAGCTTATATGCTAAAGTATACAACATTCATACCAAACCATCCGAAATGGGGCGACTACAGTAGAATAGTCTTCACAGTACTCAAGGCTGTTGAAGGAGACAAGTCATTCACACCAGATAAGGCATTTGACACACTACTAAAAGAGATACAAAGAGCATTAGGCGACGCAGTCATAATAGAAGAGTAAAAAACTAATAATCAAAGTTCTTTTATCTTTTTTCCATTAAAAATATTAAAATCTTCATTCACAAATTTTTATACAGGGTTCTCTGGGGTGGGCCGATGCAAAGGACACGAAGAACTAAGGTACGTTTAGGCGCATTATGGGCGTTTCTATTACCAAGCCTTATGCTTATAGGGCTTTTCTTCTTTGTACCTGTGATCTTAACCTTCTTGATAAGCTTAACTGATATGGACTACTCCTTTGAATGGAACTGGGTAGGCCTAGCCAACTATATTAGGATATTAACTGACCCCTGGGTTCCAAAGATTCTTTCCAACACCTTCTTCTATGTAAGTGTAACATTAACATGTTTCAACGTAGGTCTAGCCTTAGTACTTGCAATAGCCACAACCCATATAAACGAAAAAGTTGGCGCAACTATACGAGCCATATGGCTTTTACCTAGAATAACTCCTCCAGCAGTTTATGCACTCTTATGGCTATGGGCAACAAGAAGAGAAGCTAGTAGTCTCTTTAACTGGGTGTTAGGTCTCTTTGGTTTACCACCTATAAACTGGAAACTCACATACCCATGGCTCATAGTCATACTTGTTAATGGATTTGTAGGAACCAGCTTCGGAATGATCATATTCACAGCAGCTTTAAAGAGTATACCTAGTGATATCATTTGGTCAGCCAAAGTTGATGGTGCTAGTACATTCCAAGTAATAAGACATATTGAGTTACCTCTAATAAAGTGGCCCTTACTCTTCGTTACAGCATACCAGACTCTCTCATTACTCACCAGCTTCGAGTACATACTACTAACAACAGGTGGAGGCCCAGGATTCTACACTACTGAAGTATGGGCGCTTTATGCCTACGATCTGGCATTTAGACAGTATGGTGGAACAGCATACTTTGGTTACGGTGCCTCCCTCGCTGTGTTCCTTGTGATTATTGGAATCATAGCCTCGGTAACCTATCTTAAGGTCTTTAGGTTCCGTGAGTTAATGATCGAACCAAAGATTGAGGTGAAATAACCGTGAGATCTAGAAGTATGAGAACAATAAAAAGTGAGGTAACAGTTAAGCGGAAAATAGGCAGTGCACTAGTTTACATTTTTGTAATAGGCATATCCTCCATAATAATACTGCTCTACATACTACTCTTCATGGCCAGCATTAGCCCAGAGCTTGAAGGTATAATACCTAAAAAATTCTCATTATCGGCTTGGCAAAAAGTTTTAACAGGCGATCTACAGGTTCCCGGAGCAGAGTACCAGTATCCTAACCTCTATCTAGTCATGGGCAACACCCTCATACTAGCATTATCAGTGGCAGGTGCAGAAGTATTCATATCATCGCTTGCTGCCTATGCTATCTCTAGGTTCAAATTCAGAGGCAGAAGCACCCTTCTAGGATTGATTCTAGTGCTACACTCATTTCCAGCAATAACATTGCTTATAGCAGTATTCTACATACTAAACATGCTAGGCCTCTATGATACATTAATAGGTGTAATCTTAGTTAGAGTCGCATTCGACTTACCATTAGCCATATGGATAATGAAGGGCTTCTTCGATACCGTACCATGGGATCTAGAGATGTCCGCTCTCATAGATGGATGTAACAGAATACAGGCATGGTGGAAAGTGCTTCTACCAGCTGTTAGAAACGGATTAATGGCAGTACTAATATTCGGATTCCTTAGCGGATGGGGAGAATTCGTATTCGTACTAACATTCATATCATCACAGAAATACTGGACACTAAGCATGTTAGTCTACGCCTTTACAAGCGGTGAATACTTCTACGTAGACCCATGTATAACAGCTACTGTGGGAATAATCTACATGCTACCTGTAGTAGTGTTCTTCCTGTTCGCACAAAAGTATATACTAAGGATACAAATCGCAGGCAAAGGTATAGCCTAAAAACCAAATACTATCACTAACACCTTTCTTCAAAACTCAAACAGAGAGCCCCCCTAAGGCTAACAATAGACAGAGCTAAGAACTAGAGATGCTAAGTCTTTACACCTTTATAGTTCCCTGCCCCCTTCTGATCTAATAATTTTACTAAGAGTGATGTATTATAAGAGAAAAATTTATTATTCTTGAACTACGGAATGGTAGTGGATTGCTGGGTGGAGCCCTATGGGTGAACGAATTTCTAGAAGAGATTTTCTAAAGGGTCTTGTTGGCGGCCTTATTGTTGGTGGCGTCATTGGTGTTGCTGGTGGTTATGTTGCTGCTCCTGGTAAGGAGAAGACTATTACTGCTACTAAGACTGTGACTAGTGAGAAAACTGTTACAAAAACAGTAACAGCAGCAGCACCAGGAGCAAAAACAGTAACCGAAACCACAACAACCACAGTTACAGCTAAACCTAAACCTAGGGAGATCCCCTCTAAGCCTATTAAGTTAGGCGTTATCACTATACTTACTGGACCTGGCGCTATGCTTTTCGATCCTGGGCTTAAAGCTTTACAAATGGAAGTTGAAAAGATTAATGCTCAAGGAGGAATTCTTGGTAGGAAAATAGAACTTGTTGTTAAAGATTCAGGTGGTAAACCCGATAAATGTATTGAACATTATAAGAGATTAGTTACCGAAGAACAAGCAGACTTTATAACAGTTGGTGCTACAAGTGCTGAGGCTTGCGCATTAGCACCAATAGCAGAAGAATCAAAGGTACTAACAATAATTCAGGAAGGTACTGCGACAAAACTATTCGAAGAAGTTGATCCCCATCCCAAGTACGTTTTCAGAATTAACAATTATGATGCATTAGATGCTATAAGCCATGCAATAGCTATACATAAGGCTTGGCCAAAAGCCAAAAAGTTTGCCGTTATAGGTGCAGACTACGTATGGGGCCATGACGAATGGAATATCATCACCACAGTCCTTAAGAAGCTCGTTCCAGATATGGAGATTGTTGCTGAAGCATGGCCACCACTCTTTGCTAAGGATTACTCAGCTCATATATCCAAAGTCCTAGCCGCTAAACCTGATGTGGTAGAGTTATGTCTATGGGGTGGAGACTTAGTAACATGTATAAAGCAGGGTATAGGCTATGGACTCTTCAAGCAATGTAAAGTAGCATCAGTAACTGGTGGAGAATACGTCTGGGGCCTAGGTACAGAATGTCCTGAAGGAATACTATGTAGTACAAGATACTACTTCCTATACCCACCATGGGATAGATGGCACATAAACAAAGAGTTTAACGAAGAATTCCATAAGAGATACCCAGACTCACACGGAGGATATCCAGGATTCAACTGTAACTCAGCATATACAGCAATACATGCACTTAAACTAGCAATAGAGAAAGCCTATGCAATAACCGGCGGATGGCCAACAACAGAAGAAATAATAGCCGCAATGGAGAACCTCATGGTACCAACACCTGGAGGCTACAGATACTTTAGGAAAGAAGACCACCAGATGCTAGGCTATGCTGTCTCAGGGTTCACAAAGGTATCAAAGGAGTTTGGCTTCGCAATACTAGACCCAGTGTGGGCTGTACCACCAGAAGAGATGGCACCACCACCAGGCAAGAAATGGAAAGAATGGGTAGAGTCCTGGAAAATAGAGTAATACAGTAGAAAAACCAGTAGGGGTCATACCCAATGATAGAGATGACAAGATTTATATTAGATGGTTTTTTCTATGCCTCAATCCTCTTCCTCATCTCCTCGGGTTTAACTCTAATATTTAGCGTTGCTGGCATAATCAATTTAGCTCATGGAGCATTATACATGTTAGGTGCGTATATTGCCGCAGTTCTAATAAAGTCTCTGATAAATACACCATATGCTATACTTGCATTCCCAATAGCAGCACTCATAATAGGATTAATAGGTATTATTATTGAAAGAGGGTTTATAAAATGGATTTATGAAAGAGAATTTGTATACCAACTTCTCTTAACCTTTGGTTTAGCCTTAGTATTAAGTGATATCACACGTATTACCTTTGGAACCGAACCTATATACGTTACTAAACTATATATCCATGCTGGAATCATCGACATACTTGGTAGCCCATACCCGGTATACAATTTCATAGTCATGGCTGTGACATTCCTCATAGGCGGTCTAATGTGGTTTATAATGTATAAGACAAGAGCTGGTAAAATTATTCGTGCCTGCGCATTAGATAGAGAGATGAGTGAGGCTATAGGGATAAACACTAGCAGAGTCTTTACATTAACGTTCTTTATGGGGTCAGCTCTCGCAGGAATTAGTGGAGCCCTAGTTGTACCTCAATCTGCTGCAATGTTAGGTATCGATGCTGATGCATTAATAGAGTCTTTCATAGTTATAGTCATAGGTGGTGTTGGCAGTATTAAGGGCGCATTCATAGGCTCACTCCTCATAGGCTTAATTAGGGCTTTTGGTATAGCCTTATTCCCCGAAATCGAGCTTGCAATAGTCTATCTTGTCATGGCAGCTGTCCTTCTAATAAGACCTCGTGGCCTATTCGGTAAAGAGTATAGGGTGGCCTAAACTATGTGGCTAAGAGGGAATATGTTATCCTATAAAACTCTATTGATCATAGGATTATTGATATTATTTGCTATTCCACTACTTGGCTCAAGCTACTTAGACTTCTTATTCAGTATGGCGTTAATCTATTCTATATGGGCATTAGGATACAACTTTCTATTAGGCTATACAGGTTTACTATCATTTGGTCATGGCGCATATTTTGGTTTAGGGGCATATACTGTAGCAATGCTTGTTACAAAGTATTCCTTTAGACCCTTCCTTCCAGTCCTAGGTATAGCTGTCTTAGTAGCAACATTCTTTGGTGCGATAATAGGATTTTTATGTGCCCGTCATGTAGCAAAATATTTTGCACTATTGACCCTTGCCTTTAGCCAGCTATTTTATGCGTTGACATTCAAATTATACCATTGGACTGGAGGAAGCGATGGTATAGTTGTTAAGTCTTTAGACTTTTTTGGTGTAGAAGTCAGTGCTATAAAAAACCCAATAGGTTACTACTATCTTACACTGATATTTTTCTTAGTATCAGTTTGCTCAGGCTGGAGAATAGTTAATTCACCATTTGGTAAAGCATTACAAGCTATAAGAGATAATCCATTAAAAGCCGAAGCTATAGGTATACCCGTTAAAAGGTATAAGTGGTATGCTTTCATAATCTCAGCAGCATACTCAGGACTTGCAGGAGCGCTTTTTGCACCTTTACTAGGTTATGCTTATCCAGACCTTTTTCACTTTTCATTCTCAGGCGAAGTATTATTTGCGACATTACTGGGTGGTCATAGAGTATTCTTTGGCCCTGTGATCGGAGCTATAATCTTCACTATTGCTAAAAGCTATATAATCGCAACGGTAAAATATTGGCCTCTCGTTTTAGGTTCAATGTTAGTTATCACTGCATTATTCTTCCCCCATGGAATCATTGGAACAATATATGTAGTGCTAAAGAGGAGGGGTTCTAAGACTCCATGAGAGAAATACTAGTTACTAAGGGCTTAACAAAGTTCTTTGGAGACTTTAAGGCAGTTGATAGCGTAGACCTAACTTTATATGAGGGAACAATCACATCACTTGTAGGACCTAATGGTGCAGGTAAAACCACATTACTGAACATGATTAGTGGTGTAATAAAACCTACACGTGGAAAAATATACTTCATGAATAAGGACATCACAGGTCTACCCCCATATAAAATAGTTAAAATGGGTATTGCTAGGGGCTTTCAATTACCATGTGTATGTAATGATCTAACAACGTTAGATAATGTCAGAATAGCAATACTCTCACATATGGGCAAGGTTAGACGTCTTTTTAGCCTTGTTGATAAAGATAAAGAGGTATATGAAAGAGCGATTAAAATACTTAAGACCTTTGGACTTTATGAAAAGAAGGATCTTCTAGCGCAAGATCTATCACATGGGGATAGAAAACTCCTAGATGTAGCTATGGCTTTTGCTCTTGAACCAAAGTTGATACTGCTTGATGAACCAACTAGTGGTGTTAGTACTAGTGAGAAAAGTAAGATTATGAGAACTATTGAGAAGGTTATAAGGGAAATAGGAATAACAGCACTAATAGTAGAACATGACATGGATATTGTATTCTCATACTCTGACAGAATAATCGTAATGCATGAAGGTAAAATCATAGCCGATGGAAAACCTGATGAGATAAAATCCAATAAGAGAGTTGAGTCAATACTACTTGGAGTTGAGTAAAAATGATATTGGAAGTAAGAGAGATACATGTTGACCTAGATAGAGTACACGTCTTGAGGGGCATTAGTTTAGACGTTGATAAGGAAGAAATAGTAATGCTCCTTGGTAGAAATGGTGCTGGCAAGACCACAACCATGAAGAGTATAATGGGTATCGTCCCAGTTAAGGCTGGAAAAATAATATTCGAATGTAGGGATATAACAAGACTAAAACCACATGATATAGCAAAAATGGGTATAGGTTATGCTCCTGAAGATAGGAAAATATTCGCTGACTTAACAGTTGAAGAGAACATTGAGATAGCAATAAAGGACCTCAGTAAAAGAGATGAAATATTCGAAGAAGTATATTCAATATTCCCTGACTTGAAAAAACTATCGAAGAGAAGAGGAGGATACCTAAGTGGTGGTGAGCAGAAAATGCTAGCTGTTGGTAGAGCATTAGCCTTAAGACCTAAATTACTGCTACTAGATGAGCCACTTGAAGGCTTAGCTCCTGTTGTTGTACGAAGATTCTATGATTCAATTAAGAAGATTAAGGAGAAGGGTATATCAATCCTTATAGCCGAATCAAATATAATCCATGTACCGAAACTTGCTGACAGAGTCTTCGTTATAGAGAGAGGTGAAATAATATTCGAAGGTACACCTGAGGAAGCATTAAAGAATGAGAAGGTTCTAAAAGTGTTAAGAGGGTACTGAAGGAAAATTTTCCACCTAATAACCATTACACTTGTTCTCCAGAGTTTAAGGTAGTAGTGAATAGTCGGATAGTCATTATACTATTGGGAAATTGTCGAAAAACTTAATAATAAGAAGGAGCTATCTTAATAATTCTGGGCGACTTTTGTCTAATTTAAAGATTGGTACCCAAGTTGCAATAGTTGGTTATGGCGCTTATATCCCCATATACAGAATTAAGCTTGATGAAATAGCTAAAGTGTGGGGAGATGACCCAAAGAGTATTAAGAGAGGTCTAGGCGTCGAAGAAATTAGTGTAAAAGGTCCAGATGAAGACCAAGTTACCATTGCTGTTGAGGCCGCCCGTAACGCTTTAAAGAGGGCACCAGAAGTTGACCCAAAGGACATTGGAGCCATATATGTAGGAGCTGAGTCTAAACCTTATGCTGTAAAGCCTACAGCATCTATAGTTGCTGTTGCTATTGGGGCCTCCTTTGCCCTAAGAGCCGCTGATTACGAATTTGCCTGTAAAGCTGGTACAGAGGCTATAATAAGCTGTATTGCCCAAGTGCGGGCTGGCATGATTAAATACGGTTTAGCCATAGGTGCTGATTGCTCACAGTCATGGCCTGATGACATCCTTGAGTATACTGCTGCTAGTGGTGGATCAGCATTCATCATTGGACGTAAGTCTTCAAACACGGTAGCATACTTTGAAGGACAGTACTCTGTCACGAGTGATACCCCTGATTTTTGGAGGCGTGATACAGTAAAATATCCTAGACATATGGGTAGATTCACTGGAGAACCAGCCTATTTTAAACATATAGTCGCGGCCGCCAAAGGATTAATGGAAGAACTTGGCTTAAGACCAAGTGACTTTGACTACTTCGCACCTCACCAGCCTAATGGCAAGTTCCCTCTAAGAGTAGCTAAAATGTTAGGCTTTAAACCTGAACAAGTTAAACCTGCCCTTATAGCTCCATGGGTTGGAAACTTCTATTCAGGCTCATCAATTACTGGATTATGTAAAGTTCTTGATCAAGCGAAACCTGGACAAAGAATACTTTTAGTATCCTTTGGCTCAGGTGCAGGCTCTGACGCCTTCAGCTTGATAGTACAAGATGCCATTGAAGAGAAAAGGCACCTAGCCCCAACAGTTGAAGAATTCATTAATCGTAGGAAGGCGTATGTTGATTATGGTTTGTATTGTAAGTTCTGGGGCAAAATACTCATGTAGTTGGGGTGGTGACCTGTGAGAGATGTAGCAGTTATAGGAGTTGGTATGACAAAGTTTGGTGAATTATGGGATAAACAGCTTAGAGATCTATTTGTAGAAGCCGCTATACAAGCTATAGATGATGCTAACGTAGATCTAAAAGACATACAAGCATTATTTATTGGTAACATGTCCGCAGGACTATGGGTTGAACAGGAACACGTGGGCCCATTACTAGCAGACTATCTTGGAGTAAAAGGCATACATACATATAGGACTGAAAGCGCCTGTGCATCATCAGGCGTGGCATTTAGACTAGCATTCATGAGTGTTGCTCTAGGACTCTACGATATAGTACTTGTTGGTGGAGCGGAAAAAATGACAGATGTTACGGCTCCCGAAAGTACACATCATTTAGCCTGTGCTGCTGATCGTGAATGGGAGGCTTTCAATGGTGCAACCTTTCCCAGCCTTTTCGCGTTGATAGCTCGTAGACACATGTACCAGTATGGTACCACACGTGAGCAATTAGCTAAAGTTGCAGTTAAAAACCATAAAAATGCATTATATAATCCTAAAGCCCAATTTAGGAGAGAAATAACAATAGAAGATGTACTAGAATCACCTATAGTAGCTGATCCACTTAGACTGCTTGACTGTTCACCTATAAGTGATGGTGCTGCAACCGTTATAATATGTAAAGCAGAGATTGCAAGAAAGTTCTCTGACACACCAGTGTACGTTATCGGTTCAGGAATGGCCACAGATACAATAGCTCTTCATGATAGACCCGATATAACAGTATTGTATGCTACAGTGAAGGCAGCTAAAGAAGCATATAAAATGGCTAGAGTAGAGCCTAAAGATATTGACGTAGCTGA
>CAZTBM010000008.1:0-68478 GCA_964611985.1 uncultured Desulfurococcales archaeon
GGTACTAGTTTGTATACTTTGTAGTCTCGTGCTATTTTTACTAACTCAAGTAAATATTTCTTGTCCATTCTTTTCACCAGATTAGAATAATGTTCTTTATTATTGTTGTGTATTTTTACCTAGTGGAATTGTTGTGAAGGAAAAAATGTTAGAAAATAAGTGTATAACTAAAAATAAGTTTTAAGGTGGGATATCTTGGCTATGAGGTTTCCATGAAGATTTAAATAAATGATACAATTATTGTGTTGTTTGGTATCTTTTTATTGCTTCTGTGATTTTCTTTTTCGCTTCTTCTACTCCTAGCCATTCTTTCACTTTTACCCATTTTCCTGGTTCTAGTTCTTTGTAGTGTTCGAAGAAGTGTTTTATCTTCTCTTTTATTGCTTCTGGTATGTCTTTTACGTCTTTTATGTTTTTGAATCTTGGGTCTATCTTGTCCTTGGGTACTGCTACTATTTTACTGTCTGGTCCTTCCTCATCTTCCATTACTAGGACTCCTACTGGTCTTGCTGGTATTACTGTTCCTGGGTGTAATGGTTCATAGCTTAGTACTAGCACATCTACTGGATCTCCGTCCTCCTCTAGTGTTGCTGGTATAAATCCGTAGTTGAATGGATACACCATTGATGTGTATAATATTCTGTCAACCATTACTACTCCTGTTTTCTTATCAATCTCATATTTGACGTATCCGCCCATAGGTATCTCTATTACAACATAGACTTCATTTGGAGGGTTCTTTCCAGGACCAAGTTTATCATATATCATGTGTTAACACCTAGTGGTAGATATATTAGAGTGTATTGTTTGTTGTCTATGGTGTTGTAGAGTACTCCATAGTATATAAGAATTCTTTTTAATGAGCAGTTTTGGTAACCTAAACATATGCTATTTGAGGGAAAAACTTATCTACATACTATACCTCTATTACTCAGGCTCATATGATAATTAGTATGGTGTGTTGAGGGCAGTAATAATGTTTAAGGGTGAAAAACTCTACCCACTGAGTTTCAATGTTAAGCAGGTGGTTTTTGAGGTTTGTGGTGTAAGGTTTGGAGGGTTACCAGGGTTTAACCCTGTTGTAGCAGTTGGAAGCTTATTCTACATTGGTGATAAAAAACTAATTAGCGCTGATGAAGGCATTATTGATAAGGAGGCTACAATTAAGGAGATTGAAGCAGCTAAGAAGATAGCAGAAGAGTATGGTATAGCTCTGGCCATAGACCTTATTGGCAATAATGTTAAGGTTTTTGAAAATACATTAGCATTCATAGTTGATACTGCTGAGGTTCCAGTATTCATTGATGCACCATCACCAGAGATTAGAATTGTCGGATATAAGTTAGCATATGAGATAGGTGTAAACGATAAGTGTATTGCCAATGGCCTATTCATTAACTCACCTGAAGAGGAATACAAGGCCATAAGAGACTACAATATTGAGGCAAGTGTTATTATGGGATTTGATCCTGCTAAAGCCGTCTCCTCTCTTACTCCAAATGCTAGACTTAAACTTTTAGAGGAAAAGCTCCTACCAAAAGCCAGAAGCTACGGTATTGATAAGTTACTTTTAGATGCTGTTGTACTTGATCCTTCAAGTATCAGCCTTTGCGGATCAGCTATAAGATTATTCAAGGATAAACTTGGTCTCCCCTCAGGAGCAGCACCAGCTAATGCCTTAGGTGTAGTTTCAAAGAAGGACTTTGGTGTAGAAGGTGTTGTAGGCATACTGGGTGGTTCAGCTGTCTTCATGAGGCTTATGGGTGCTGACTTCATCTTCTATGGGCCATTAAAGAGAATAAAGTATGTAGCTCCAGCTTTGTCAATGGTGGATAGTCTTTTAGGATATCTTTTAAGACTTGAGGGTACACGTTTAGGAAAAGATCACCCCTTAAGCAGGGTGTTGAAGAGACTACACCGCCTATTCAGTAAAACAAGTGTTAACTGGGGTTGGTGAAAATGAGCAAACTAATAGTTAATGGATGCCCTAAAAACATGCTAAATGGTCCATGTGGCGGTGGTAGTGGAGGATACTGTGAAGTAGATAATAGAATATGCCCCTGGGCTAAAATGTTCAAGAATAATAAGAGTGAAATACCCAAAGTCTTTAGCGAAGTAATTCTCGATCAAGGATTTACTGTAAGAGATTATTTACCACAGAAAAGAGAGCCAGTAAGCGAACTTATGAGAAAAATAGTTTATGGTAAAAGGGTATTAACATACGAGGTTGAAACAGGTAGAGGTAAAGGTTTTGATGCCCTGGCCTCCCTAGTTAAGGAATTGAAAGAATATATTGATGCATTCAACTTTACTGATAATCCTGCAGGCGTTATTGAAAGCAACCCATTACCATTAGCTTATGCTATTATGAAGGAGCTAGATGTAGAAGTTATACCCCAACTTACATGTAAGGATAGGAATAGAGCGGCATTAACATCTTACGTATTATCCCTGATAGCACTAGGTATACGTAATATAGTTGTTGCAACTGGTGATTGGCCACACATAGGTAGTCCTAAATCGGTTAAACCAGTCTTTGATCTTGACTCTGTTAGACTGGTCTATCTCATAAGGTTAATTAGTGATCTTGGTGTAGACTTCTCAGGTAGACCATTAGGGACTAAAGGTAAGATAGTTCATGTAGGTGTTGTAGCAAATCTACACTTTGACCCATTAGATCTCGAGGTATTGAAGCTTAAGAAGAAGGTTAAAGCTGGTGCGGAGTTCACTCAAACACAACCAGTCTACTCCTATAGTCAAGCAAGGACATTCCTAAATAAACTTAAAGAGTACAAGGTGGAAATACCAGTAATACTAACATTAACTCCTTTGAGTAATAGTGAAATAACTAGGCTATTAGAGGAGAAACTCAAAATACCATTACCAGACGAGTACAAGGAAAAGCTCAAACAATGTAAGAGTAAGGAGGAAGTATTAAACTACAATATAGAGTACTTTACAAAGCTAATAGATGAACTCTCCTCATTAAACATTAACGGGTTCCACATTATAACACTGGGTAATGTAACATTAGCTAAGGAGCTAGCAAAACATGCTAAGCAATAATCCTAACCAATTTTACTTCTATTATGTGAAAAAGTTATAATGTTCAGAGTTCTATAAGACAAAATGGATGATGACTACACACCCTTTGACCGATAGGATGAGTTAAGTGGCCAGGGCTGACATTTACCATTTCTAGATATTTTAAGTTAAAAAGAAAAAGAACCCAAGACGTTAACTTAAAGTCCATACATTTATCCGTAGGTTTCATTGTGAACTAATTTCTCTAGCGGCTTCCTTGGTTTTGGCTCCGGTTTTTCATCTGGATATCCTAAGGCGATAATGCAGAGAAGGAATTTGTTCTCCGGTATTTTGAGTATTCTCTTCATTTCTGAATGGTCTAGTGCATTAATCCATACTGCTCCTAGCCCTAGGGCATGTGCTGCTAGTAGAATATACATTGTTGCACATGCTCCATCAATCATATGAGTGTTAGGGCTTATTGAAGGATCAGTTATTACGGCTATAGCGGCAGTAGCGCCTTCTAAGGGTTTTGAAGCTAATCCTCTGGTCTTACTTAGCTTTTTAATAGTATCTTTATCCGTTATTATTATGAATTCCCATGGCTGAGAATTCCTCGCACTAGGCGCATATCGTGCCACATCTACTATTTTTAGTAAGGTCTCTTTTGGTATCGGTTCCGGCTTAAACTTTCTAATAGATCTTCTAGAGAGGAGAAACTCTATAGACATGACCCCACTCACCGTTACCACATCTATCAAGGTAACGTTTAATATCTTTAATCTTCTATAGTGAATATGTGGTGTCTTTGTGAATAGACGTTTGTGGCGTCACCCTATTCTAGAGTTTAAACGTGGACGTAAGCTACGATTCTACTTTGAGGATAAGGAGATAGAGGGATATGAGGGAGAATGTATTGCTGCAGCACTCTACGCTAACGGTATTGATGCATTCTCTTATTCTAAGAGGTTTAGTAGGCCTCGTGGACCATTCTGTATGATTGGTAAGTGTAGCTCATGCTTCATGATAGTTGATGGGGTACCTAATGTTAGAGTTTGCCGAGAACCAGTTAGAGAAGGTGTTCGTGTTTGCAGACAGAAGGGGCTAAGTGATGTACCAGATGTCAAGGAGGTTTTTGAGTCAGCTGAAGAAACACTAGAAGCAGACCTCCTAGTTATTGGCTCTGGTCCGGCAGGACTTTCTGCAGCAATCAAAGCTGCAGATTATGGTCTAAACGTGGTGCTTGTCGATGAACATTTTCGTCTTGGGGGGCAGCTTGTTAAGCAGACACATAAGTTCTTTGGTTCAGAAGAATTATTTGGTGGTCTTAGAGGGTTTCAAATAGCTGAAGCTCTATCAAAGAAGGTTAGAGAGAAGAGTAATATCAAGGTACTTGCTGAGACCATAGCATTTGGCATCTTTAGGGATTTATGGGTTGGGCTTGCATGTAAAAGAGAGAATAAGGTATACCGTGTGAAGGCAAAGAACATACTTGTATCAACAGGTGCTTCAGAAAACTACCTTGCATTCCCAGGCAACGACCTCATTGGTGTTATGGGTGCTGGTGGTGTACAAACGTTAATGAATGAGTATGGTGTTAAACCTGGAGAAGAAGCAGTAATAATTGGCTCTGGAAATGTTGGCTTGATTCTTGCCTATCAACTGTTACAGGCTGGCGTTAAGGTCCATGCCATAGCCGAAATAGCCCCAACTATTGGCGGATGGTTTGTCCATGCAGCCAAAATTAGAAGATACGGTGTACCAATACTTATAAGGCATAGCGTTAAGGAGGCCCGTGGCAAAGAGAGAGTTGAAGAAGTAATCTTAATAGAATTTGATGAAAAATACAATCCAATACCAGGCACTGAGAAGGTGTACAGATGCGACCTTTTAGTGTTGGCTGTCGGTTTAACACCTGATACTAGACTACTAGCACAATTAGGAGTAAAAATGGCTTGGGTTCCAGAGCTGGGAGGATACGTACCTTACAGGACAAAGTATATGGAAACTAGCATTCCAGGAGTCTTTGTTGCAGGTGATGCTGCTGGTATAGAGGAGGCAAGTACAGCTATGATTGAAGGTGCAATAGCAGCGTTAACAGCTGTTCTTAGAGTTAAAGGTGATATTGAGAAAGCTCGTAAAGAGAGAGAAGAATTGTTAAAGTTCCTTAATGAGCTAAGGAAAGCTGATGTAAGTGCTAGAGTTAGGGAAGGATTAAGAAAGATAATAGTTGAAGAGGTGAAGTGAACCATGAAGAACATTCTTCAAGGAATACTTGAAAGAGGGTACATTACAACAGAGGAACTAAGGAAATTAGGATACATACCACCTGATGATAGGTTGAAAAAAGGGCCCGTTGCCATTATTGAGTGTCCTCAAGAAATACCATGCAATATATGTGTTGGAGCTTGTCCCTTTAAGGCGATCGAGATGGAAAATATAACAGCTCTTCCAAAGATAAATTGGGATAAATGTATAGGTTGCACACTATGTGTGGCAGTATGCCCTGGTTTAGCAATATTCGTTGTAGACCTAAGTAGAAATGATGGTAAAGCTCATGTAACTATTCCTCATGAGTTTCTACCGAAAATCAATATTGGTGATGAAGTTTACCTATTAAATCGTAAAGGAGAAAGAGTTGGCATAGGAAGGGCGATTAGAGTTTATGAGAGAAATAAAACTCAAGTTGTTACTGTTGAAGTACCAAGAGAACTAGCCTTGGAGGTTAAGGCAATATGGAAGAAAGAGTAGATAAGAGTAAAATAATAATTTGTAGATGTGAAGATGTAACATTAGAAGATGTTGAAAAACTCATAGAGAAGGGTGTAACGGATTTAGAGACCATCAAGAGGCTGCTAAGGATAGGTATGGGCCCGTGTCAGGGTAGAACATGTATTCCATTACTCATAAGAATTCTCTCAAGAAAGTTGAGAAAGAGACCAGAAGAACTACTCATACCACAAGTTAGACCACCTATAGTACCACTACCATTAGGATTATTCTTAACCAAAGAAGAGGAGGATGGGAAGAGTGAAGGCTAACGTAGTCATTATTGGTGGTGGTATTACAGGCATTTCAAT
This sequence comes from uncultured Desulfurococcales archaeon, assembly GCA_964611985.1. Lineage (GTDB taxonomy): Archaea > Thermoproteota > Thermoprotei_A > CAZTBM01 > SZUA-1508 > SZUA-1508. The sequence continues at coordinate 6,105 of CAZTBM010000008.1, forward strand.
AGCGTATTGGCTAGTAAAGATGGGTATAAAAGACATTATAGTATTTGAGGAATCATATCTTGGTAGTGGTTCAACATTCAAGTGTGCAACAGGTATAAGAGCATCATTTACTACTGAAGAGCATATCGTGTTAATGAAATATAGTATTGACTTATGGAAGAAGCTCTCAGAAGAACATGGGTTTCCGTACCTTAGAGGGGGCTATTTATGGCTACTAACGAGTGAAGAGCAGGTCAAGAGGTTCGAGAAGATACGTGAATATCAGAACTCATTAGGTGTACCAACGCGATTGATTAGTGTAGAGGAAATAAAAAGGATTGTTCCATCAATTCGCGAGAACGGGCTTATAGCAGCCTTACATGATCCACTAGCTGGTAAGGCATGTCCGTTCGAAGCATTACACTCTCTTGCGGGCTATATCAAGGCTCATGGAGGTAAGATTTACACTAATACGAAAGTTGATGAGATGATAGTCAGCCATGGTGAAGTAAAAGGCGTTAAAGTAAGTAATGGCATAGTTGAGTCTTCAACTGTTGTAATAGCAGCAGGCTATAAATCAAGAGAGGTAGCTTCCACTGCTGGCTTGGACTTACCGCTACATAATTTACCCAGACACATTATAATAACCGAGTCTTACAATAGACTATTTGACCCGTTACTTATCAACGTGGCTACAGGGGATTACATAGTACAAACCTTTGATGGAGGATTTATAATGGGGGTAAACCTTACAGAGGAACATGATATACCCTTGACGCCTAGGATGGAATGTTTAAATAAGGCAGTGAAGATCTGGGTTAAGTACTTCCCATGGCTAACTAGGGTTCATGTATTAAGGTACTGGATGGGATACTATGTTATGAGTCCTGATCACCATCCAATTCTTGGTCCAGTAGATGAAATTAAAGGTCTATACTTAGCTGTTGGTTTTAGTGGACATGGTTTCATGATGGCTCCAATTGTGGGTAAAGTATTAGCTGAGTGGATTATTACTGGTAAACCTTCAGTGAAGCAAGCTGAAAACTTAACACTAAAGAGAATAGAGGAGGGCAGGTTAATACATGAAACTGCAGTTTTCGGTTAAATCCCTTTATTTAATTACTCGACTTTTACTAGCGGTCTGCCAACACCTACATATAGTGATCCTTTAGGTGTAAATTTAGGATTGAGTGCGTGAACAGCATCAACAACACATATTCTATCTTTACCAGATAGATCTCTAAGATATTCGGCTGTTAACTTACGGTATAAAGAGTGCTTTGTTAGGATAGCTACTATATCAGCGTCTTTAACTGCTTCTGAGAGGTCACTAGTTAATTTAAGTCCTAATTCTCCAACAACAATATCATTCTTTACGAATGGATCATGAACAACAATATTCTTTATACCACTCTTAGCTAAACCTCTCAAAATATCATGTACAGGTGTAACTCTAGAGTCTCCAATATCACCTCTAAAAGCTAAACCTAAAATAGCAATCTTGACATCGTTGTAATTTAATTTTAACTCTTTAATTACATCCAGTATGAGCTTGACCACGTATTCTGGTTGTTCCTCATTGATTCTTCTTGCAGTAATAGTTAACTCTAACGGTATGCCATTTGATACAGCAGAGTATAACATGAGGTAGGGGTAAACAGGTATACAATAGCCGCCAACACCTGATCCGGTGTCATGAAGATGACAATATGGCTGTGAGTTAGCTGCGATCTTCACTTCCTCATAATCAACGCCAAGTTTTTGAGCCAATCGTGCTAGCTCATTAGCTAATGCAATATTAACATCCCGATATATTCCTTCAGCCAATTTTTCAAACTCAGCAACTGTAGGGTTAGATACGACTATAACTCCTCTTTTAGCTATTCTCTCATAAAGTGCTTTAGCGACTTCGCTGCTCCTTGGACCAACTCCTCCAACGATCTTAGGGTAAGCTTCTTCGATATCTCTAACTGCATGTCCTACCATTACTCTTTCAGGGCTATAAGCTAGGCCAAAGTCTTCTTCAGCCTTAAGCCCACTTATAGATTCCAGTAATGGCTTAATTCTATACATTGTTGTTCCTGGAGGAAGACTTGTCTCAATAATGACCATATCTCCCCTCTTTAAGCCTCTGGCTATACTTGTAACCGCACTATCTATGGCTGTGAAGTCAGGCTCCTTACTTTTAGTTAACAATAATGGAACAATAACTATCTTTATATCTGAATTCTTTGAAGCATTGACTCCATCAGTAGTTGCTTTAAATCTACCCTCCCTTACAGCTTTCTGTATGGTTTCTTTCACAACGATTTCAGGATGGTCAACTATTCCCTCATTAAGGTGGTCTACCTTACTATCGTTAATATCGACTCCTATAACTCTAGCACCAGCTCTTAGCCATACAGCAGTTATAGCTAAACCTACACCACCTAAACCATAAACAGAGACACATAGATTCCCTGAAGCTAATAGATCCTTTATTTCCCTACATTCCATAAAAAATACTCCCTTACCCTCAGCATTCAAAGTCGTTTCCCTCACATTCCTATATTAGCTTCGTAAATCTAAAGGCTGTAGGTAGAAATAAATGTTTTATTTTTCGGGATAACCATATACACAATAAGGGATAGAGTAAATGATATATGAAATTAGAAAGGTACAGGAAATAGGAAATTCACTCTACATAGCGTTACCCAAGGAGTGGGTTAGGAAATTAAAGCTTAAGAAAGGAAGTTTAGTAAGGCTATCTATAGATCCTAGAGGAGCTCTCATAGTAACGCCCATAGATATAGAGCTCGAAAAATCTTCCGAAATAATACTGGATGTCTCTAGATTTCCTAACTTAACTAGAGCTATAGTAAGATCTTACCTCTTAGGCTATGATATTATTAGAGTATACTCAAGGAATGGTATAACCTTGGAGCATAAGGATGCAGCTAGAAAAGCATGCTCAATACTTCTAGGTTTAGGAGTAATTGATGAAAGAAAAGATATGCTTACACTACAAGTATTCACAACAACTAGAATTGAACTAGAGGAGCTAATATACAAAGTCAACACCATAGCCATATCAATGTACACTGACCTTTATAATACGCTAAAGAAGCCATTAAAAGAAATGTTACATTCAATAATTAGTCGCGATGAAACATTAGATAAACTATACTTCTATGGTGTTAGAGTTATAAGAGGATATATGAAGTCATATCATCCTAAAATATCATCAATAAAACTTCTAACATATAGATTATTGTTAAAGAACTTAGAGGAAATAGGTGACCAAGCAAAGAAGACTGCAAAAGTTATGCTAAACTATGTAAGATTAAATAACAACATCGTTGATAGAATTAGGGAGGAAACGGAATTATTCGAGGATTTCATTAAGAGGCTAAGTCACCTTCACAATATAGCATTTAAGGCGGTTCTAACAGAAGATTATGTTAAAGCAGAAAAATGTTTCATAGAATATGGGTTACTAAGATCATTATTAATAGACTCTCTTAGGAAGTGTTCGAAGGAGACACGAAATATTATGAGAGGCTATCGTAGTATTCTCGATCTTGTGGGTGACATAGTGGATCTTGTTTAAACAGTTTAAACCATATATAACATAATATTTAAATTCCAAAAATATCACCTTAAATTTGGTGTCATTAATGAAGCCTAGGGATATTGCAGCATCGGCTCTCTGTGCAGCATTATATGCCGTAATAGGGTATATGAGCTACCTAGGTATATTTACTCCAGCTATTGGTGTCGTAAGATTCTGGCCATCAGTATTTATACCTGCATCATTTGCCATCATCTACGGGCCACTAGTTGGTGCTTTAGGAGCTGCAGTCGGAATATTCATTAGTGATATGTTGATTCATGGTAATGCACTATTAAGTTTAAGTGTAGGTGTACCAGCAAATTTCATAGGATTCTATATTGTAGGCTATCTAGTCTTAAAGCTTAAAGAGAAAGGGGACAGTATAGTATGGGTTATAGCAGTAGGTTTAGAACTGTTAATAATAGCACTTCTAGTCTTTTTAGCATCTATTGTATTAGGTCTAATGAGTTACGATGTAGCAGTTGCCTATGCCATAGGGTTAGTGGTAACAGCATTGGCTATCGTAATATATACCATAGGTAGAAGGAAAACACCATACGCACCACTATTAACCTTCTCGTGTAGTACAGGACTACTAGTAGGCTCAATAATCATTGGGTTAGGTGTCTGGCTATTCAGCCAGTACTTTGTACTACCAAGTGGCGCTAGATCTCTAGCACCAGAGGCTGTACTCTTATGGATGTTATGGGTATATGTAACTGAAATACCATTCATGATAGCTTTAACACCAATAACAGTTAATATAGCTCAAAGAATGAAAATAAGTCAAATTTAACAGGATAAAGTTACTATAATTCTTAACCACATATCTTAATAGTTCCATTGGAGGGATGTTCTTGAAGGGTTATGCTAAAGCATTTTCACCAGCTGGTGTATCTGGGTTCTTTATACCTCATGTCCGTGATTCCCCTTTAGTCTCTGGAGCTCAGGGAGGAGGTATAGCTCTCAAGAAGGGTGTTTATGTTGAGGTAACAGTCGAGGATAGTGATAGAACTGAGATAACCACTCTAGTTAACGGATATGTAAGAGACATGTTTGTAGCACGTAGAGTATGTGAGAGACTACTAGAGAGAGTTAATGAAGAGTATAAAGTGATTGTGAACCAGAAAATAGAGGTTCCAATGGGAGGAGGGTTTGGTACAAGTGGTGCAAGTGCTATTGCTACAGGATTAGCATTGGCACGGGCATTAAACTTAAAATTAACATACCTTGATGTAGCTAGGGAAGCACATATAGTGGAAATTGAATGCGGCACGGGACTAGGAACAATATCAGGGCTTGTTGTTGGAGGGTTCGTTATAGTCTTAGAGCCTGGTCCCCCAGGATTAGACAAAGTTGACAGAATAATTGTTGGTGACGACTATAGAGTTGTTTTAGGATTCTTTAAGTCTATGAGCAAAACCGACATAATAAGAAAAATAAATTTAATGAAAGTATATGTTGAAGGTTATAAGACGTTGAAAAAGATCATAAACAATCCGACATCTAAAACTTTCATGGATTGCTGTTGGGAGTTTGCTAAAAATATAGGTGTAACTACAGTCAATACTGTACGTGCCGTTAAGGCTCTCTCAAAGCTAAATGTAGTCGGCGTGTCACAAGCTATGATAGGGGACTCAGTATTTGTCTTAGCTTATCCTGAAGACGTAGAGAATATTACTTCTATACTAAGATCCTTAGGGGCACAGGTTGTCGTATCTGAGATATCCTTCGAACCAGCTCATGTAGTCAAGTAGTACGGTATAATTAATGTTAGGTTTCCTTCACAATTATTGGGGTAATGCTTATAATGCCTCTAATGGCATTGAGTCGTGCATGTAAATTCTTGATGTCTGATATGTTGCCTCTTACAACGATTAACTGAAGACACCGCTCCTTGGTCAAGTGTATATGTAGTGATGACACGACTATATTCAAATAGTCATGCTGAACGTCTGTGAGCTTTTCTTCAACACCTTGAGTCTCATGATTATATAGTACTGCTAATACACCAACAGCCTTCCCTATTTCAGTTCTCCAAGCAAGAGCTGAGATATAATACCTCAAGGCGTCTTGAACGAAGCGTGAACGACTAGTGTAACCCATATCCTTTACAAGTTTATCCACCTCACCAACTAAATCCTCGGGTATCACAATACCTGTCTTCTTAGACATGATATCTACACCGTAGAATACTTTACGATAAAACTATATATTCTCTATTTTTAATTACGGAAAATGTGTACAAATTTAAACTAGGTCTAGATTATTCGCTTATTTGAGTATTTAGGGTATTTTAGGAACTTTAGGTAACGCTATACTTTTATATCTGCATCTTCATTGTAGATGGTGAAGCCATCAGGCCTTCGCCGATGACGACACCCTCCTGTAAGACCGCCCAAGTGGTGGCGGTCAATGTAGCTCCCGATGAACCACCGACAGGGATGAGGTGGTTGAGAGGGGGAAGCCTATGCAAGATTCCAAAACACTCATAATCCCCAAAAGACAATGCACGGGCAACCACTTATGTGGAGAGTCCTAGTTACGGGGGCTGCAGGTTTTATTGGAAGCTGGACTGTAGAAGAATTACTCAAAGAAGGCTATTATGTTATTGGTGTTGACGACTTAAGTGATGGTTCAATCTCTAGACTAAGTAATGTATTGGGTAATAACCGTTTCACCTTCATTAACACCAATATATGTGATGAGGAAGTTATGATGAAATTATGTAAGGACGTTGATGCAATTATTCATCTAGCCGCTAAAGTTAGTGTCGAAGAAGCCTTCCTAAAACCTAAACTAGCGTTTAAAGTAAATGTCGAGGGAACACTAGTCTTACTCGAGGTAGCTAGAAAAAGAGACATCAAGAGGTTTGTCTATGCTAGTAGTGTCGCAGTTTATGGTGAACCAAGAAAGCTACCTATAAGCGAGGATCACATCATAGACCCTATAAATGTTTATGGGGCTACAAAGGCTGCTGCTGAAGCATTAGTCCATAGCTATCAAGGTAATTACGGTTTATCGACAATAGCTTTAAGATATTTTAATGTTTACGGACCGAGAATGAAAGGCGGATACTACGCTGGTGTTATTGCAAGATTCATTGAGAGAGTGTTTAATGATGAACCACCAATAATATATGGGGATGGAAGACAGACAAGGGATTTTGTCTATGTAAAAGATGTCGTAAGAGCTAATATTACTGCACTTAGAAGCACAAAAACAGGACCATTTAATATAGGTACAGGTATACAAACATCAATAAACGATCTCTGTTCAATAATTCTAAAGATGTTTAATAAACTACATCTTAAACCAGTATATCAGAGGCCTAGACCAGGTGATATTAGGTATAGTCAGGCTGATATAACTAAGGCTGTAAACGAGTTAAAATGGAAGCCTAAATATACACTAGAGTTAGGCCTTAGAGAGACTATAGACTATTACCGTAGTATAAGGTAGCTTTAACCTCATATTCTTGTTTAAAGTTATATTGGAATAGGTGAAATTCATGTCAACTCCCATCTCTATATATGAAGCCGCTAGTGAGGCTGTAAAGAGCGGAAGAAGCTTTGCACTATGTATTATTATTGAAAAGCAGGGATCTGCACCTAGAGATGTTGGGTCAAAAATGATAGTGTTTGAGGATGGAACAAAAATCGGCACATTGGGGGGAGGAGCCTTTGAAAGACTGGTTATTAGTGAAGCTATTAAAGCTCTAAAGGAGGGTAAATCAAAAGTGTTAACATTCTCTTTTATGGAGCAGAGCCCCCCAAACACCATACCTACAGGGTTAATTTGTGGGGGTCTAGCTAAAGTTTATATCGATGTTGTAAAGCCTAGACCAACAATATACCTTCTAGGAGCAGGGCATATAGCAAAACCCTTAGCAGACATAATTAACATTTTAGGTTTCCCTGTAATTGTAGTTGATGATAACCCTGATTTCGCTAATAGAGATAGATATCCTTATGCCAAGGATATAATAGTTGACACATGGGAAGAGGCTTTAAGAAAGATTAAACCTAATGAAAGAGACATTATAATCATAGTTTATGGTGAAATAGAAAAAGACTATAAAGCATTGAAAAGGGCCATTGAGACTAATGTATCATACATAGGATTACTTGGGAGTAGAAGAAAAGTACGTATATTTCTAGATAGGCTAAAAGGTGAAGGAATAGACATAAACAAACTTAAAGGAAGACTTTACGCACCAATAGGCTTAGATCTGAACGCTGATACACCAGAGGAAGTCGCTATAAGCATTATAGCAGAAGTATTAAAGATCATTAAAGGTGGATCTGGAGAACACTTAACAATAGTAAAGTAGTGATGAGCAATTATGATACCAATGATAATATTAGCTGCAGGTATGTCAACAAGGTACCCTGGCAATAAGTTACTTGAGGATTTCTGCGGTAAAAAGCTAATACGCAGAGTGGTAGAAACAGCATTATCGTCTATTGTTGATGAGGTTATCGTTGTAATAGGCTTTGAAGCTAAAAGAATAGAGAATGCCCTAAAAGGGTGTGAGGTGAAATTAGTATACAACGAAGATTATGTAAGAGGTATGAGTACTAGTGTACGAAAGGGTGTAAAGGTAGTCAAAGAATACGCAGAGGCAGTACTAATACACCCAGCTGATGTAGCTTTAATATCAAAGGATGATATTAATGCGGTTATAAACAAATATAGAGAGACAAAAGCCCCTATAGTTGTAACATCATACATGGGCAGACACGGGCACCCAATATTATTCGATAGATCATTATTTAATGAAATTTTAGAAATAAAAGAGGAAACATTTGGGCTAAAGGCAGTTAAATGGAGACATAGAGATAAGATCGTAAGTGTGGAAAGAGGCCTTCAAGTATTATACGATATAGATGATATTCATGATATGGCTAAGGCTAAGAGGATGCTCTGTAGGAAAAGCTAAGACGAATTAAGATTCTCTTACTAACTCATAATCCCCAAGATATAAGTATCCTTTTTAATATTGAACTAAATAGTTGAGGAAGTGACGATTTATGAGTGGGAAATCTTTTAGACTAAAAAGGTTATTCAAGGATAATAAGGCTCTAGTAATTGCCATGGATTCTTATGAAGATTTGAAAGGCCCTTCGAACTTAAACTATGTATATAGTGTTTTGGAGGGCTTATTAGTCATAGAGATGTTAAGTGGAATAATACTTGACCCAGGAATAGTTGATAAGCTAATCGATAGAATACCTGGAGATAAAGCATTAATTGTGAGAGCTGATAGTAAAACAAGAATAAAGGAGCCACACAAGCTTAAAGTGAAGTTAATAATTGACGTTGAGGAAGCTTTAGCTTTAGGTGCAGATGCCATATTAAACGCCTTATATATAGGCTCGGAATACGAAGATGAAACGATAGAGAACACAGCCTTTCTAGCTAGGTATTGTAGAAGATTCGGCTTACCACTCATAACAGAAGTAATGATAGCATGCGATGAAAAAGAGTATGAAATGTTACCTATAGGTATTAAGCTAGCGTCAGAAATAGGAGCTGACATAATTAAGATACCCTACATTAAATCTATAGCCCTTCTTGAAGAGTTGATAGACATTTCACCAGTTCCAATTCTAGTATGTGAAAGACCGGGGCTCGCTAATGTAAGGGAAATACTAGAAATGGCATATAACTCAATACATGCTGGTGCATCAGGTATAGTGGTGGGTAAGAGTATATGGAAGCATGAGGACCCAGTTAAACTTGTTGAAGCTTTAGGTGCAATAGTATATGACAATATTACAATAGAGGAAGCCCTCAAAATAGCAATGTAATATACATCTTTTAATCAGATATTTTAATCTGTTCAATTCACCTAGAAGAATGTTAGTGGAGCAAAATATCTTATTATGTTTCCCACATATGTAACATTTAAATACCCCCCATTCTTAATCAGTAACCCGTGGTGATATCCTTGCGCCAAACAGTATAGCCGTTATAAAATGTATTGAGTGTTCTTCTGAGTTTAACCTACTTGATAAAAGAGTTCTCTGTTCTTGTGGGGGTCTTCTTCAGATAGAGTTTAAGAAGAATCCTGAAATCTCATGGAGTTTACTAGGGAGTAGACCATTTAAGTTATGGAGATATAGGGAGCTAATACCAGTACCTAAAGATGCCCAAATAATATCTCTTGGTGAAGGTGGAACACCATTAATAAAACTGGTGAACTCTAATGATGAAATTAAGGTTAATGAAGTCTACGTAAAGTTTGATGGAGCTAATCCTACTGGAAGCTTTAAGGATAGGGGTATGACCGTAGCAATATCTATGGCTAAGTATTTAGGGGTAAATGTTGTTGCTTGTGCATCTACAGGAAATACTTCAGCATCGATGTGTGCTTATGCTGCCAGAGCTAATATAAAGCCGCTAATAGTCTTACCTAAAGGTAATGTTGCTAAAGGTAAGCTTGCTCAAGCGATACTACATGGGGCTGAAATAGTATTTGTTGGAGGAGGATTTGACGATGCCTTAAAGGTTATAATAGAAGCTTCAAAAAAGGGATTGATCTATCCACTTAACTCAATAAATCCATGGAGAATTGAAGGTCAGAAAACTGTAGGCTACGAAATAGTGGATGAAGTAGGAGTACCTGACTGGATAGTCATTCCAGTCGGTAATGCTGGTAATATTTCCGCTCTTTGGAAGGGACTTGTCGAACTTAAAAAGATTGGTTTAATAGATAAATTACCACGACTTGCCGGAATACAGGCCTCTGGAGCTGCTCCACTTGTTAAAGCGTATAGAGAGAGCTTAGATAAACCTGTATTCATAGAGGACCCAGAGACCATCGCAACTGCTATAAGAATAGGTAAACCAGTAAATTGGCCTAGAGCTCTAAAAGCCATAAAAGAGAGTAAAGGAGTACTTATAGACGTTAGCGATGATGAAATACTTCAAGCACAAAGATTACTGGCAAGACGTGAAGGTTTAGGCGTTGAACCTGCAAGTGCCGCCTCAATAGCTGGTCTGAGAAAGTTGCGAGAGGAAGGAGTAATCGATCGTAATGAAAGGGTCGTAGCTATAGCTACTGGACATGCATTAAAAGATCCTGACACTGCTTCTTCTCACTATGTTAAATCTTATGAAGTGAAAGACGTTAATGAAGCATTATCATTACTACATAAACTCATAACACAATGAGGTGAAAAGTGTATGTTACGTGTTAGAAATCCATACCACAATATAGATGAAAGCTTAAATAGCGTAATAGTCGAGGCACCGGCATCAATAGCCAATCTTGGGCCAGGATTCGATATACTAGCTATGGCTATTGACGGATTCAAGGATAAAGTACAAATAACCATTAAACCAGGGTCAGGACGCATATCAATCAAAGCTGAGGGTATGAAAATACCTGAGAATGAGGATAATGTAGCCTACGGTGTAATAAGAGACGCTATAGAAAGATACAGCCTTTCAAACGTAGACTTTTATGTAAGGATTGTTAAGAGAGTACCATTAGCTTCAGGCCTTGGAAGCTCTGGTGCAACCGCTGCAGCAACAGCCTACGGGGTCTCGATACTTGCTGGTTTAGACTTAGATGTACAAGACATAATAAGATTAGCAGGTGCCGGAGAGGCTGTTGCTGCCGGAACACCACACTACGATAATGTCTCAGCTAGCATTCTTGGAGGAATAGTAATAATAGATCCTGTATCCCTCAAAGCGTATAAGGTTAGGTCAAGAATAAGATTTTGGATTGCAGTAATAACACCAAACATACCTAGAGGATATAAGAAGACTAGGATAGCTAGATCAGTTCTGCCACGAGAAGTAGAACTACACATTCATGTTAAGCAGTCAGCAAATATAGCTAAAATAATATACGCTCTTCAAGCAGGAGACTTAGAGGCTCTAGGAGAGGCAATATCAACAGATTATATAGTGGAGCCTAATAGAGCGAGATTGATACCAGGCTACTGGGAATTAAAGAAGATAGCATTAGGAAATGGGGCGTTAGGATTTAATATTGCTGGTGCAGGTCCTTCAGTGTTCTCCATATATAGAAGTAAACTCGATGCACAAAGAGTTGGTAAGAAAATGATAGAGTATCTAAAAAGCATCAACATTGATGCCTCACTTTACATAACTAGAGTATCAAATCAAGGTGTAAAAGTTATAGGGTGAAAGTCGTGGTGAAAAAAGCCAGTATAATAATAGTAGGTTTTGGAAGTGTTGGAAGAAACTTAGCCAAACTAATAGCATTTAGAAATAAAATAATTGAAGATAAATATGATACCCGTATTAACGTTAGCGCCATTTTAGACTCTCGAGGGGCAGTAATGAAGGAGGGAGGATTCACACCATACGAGCTGCTAAAACTATGTGAATTACCAAGGTCAAGTGTTAGCTCCTATAAACCTTATGGCTTTCCTAGCGCTAAACTCAAAGATGTATATTCAAAGATAATACCAGATGTTCAGGTCGAAGTAACTCCATCAAACTATGAAAATGGCGAGCCGGGACTAAGTGATATACTATATGCATTAAAAAATAAGGTAAACATTGTATCATCTAATAAGGCACCATTCGTCCTAGCATATAAACGCTTAATGGATATGGCGTCAAAGAATAACGTCCAAATAAGATTCAAAGCTACAGTAATGGCTGGAACACCATTAATTGACTTGCTTAATGGACTAAAAGGGTATGATATAGAATCTGTAGAGGGTATACTCAATGGTACAACAAACTTCATTTTAACTGAGATGCACGAGAACCTACTATCATACAGTGAGGCTTTAAAGAAAGCACAAGCCCTTGGAATAGCAGAGGCAAATCCTGATCTAGATGTTAAAGGCTGGGACCCAGCGGCAAAGCTAGTCATAATATCAAATGTCATAGGACAACCTATCGAGTTAAGCAGGGTAGATAGGGATGACCTATCACGCTTAGACATTAAGGAGATCTATAAAGCAATCAAAGAAAACAAGGTAATAAAGTTCATCGCCGGCCTCAATATTAAAGAGAAGAAAGCCTCAGTAAAACTAACAAAAATACCTCGAGAAGATATCTTAGCTTCAGTAAATGGTACACTAAATGCTGTCAAGATAAGGACAGATGTAAACAACATAACTTTAATAGGAAAAGGCGCTGGGGGAGCTGAAACAGCACATGCTATACTGGATGATTTAATCAGCATTATAAAGGTGATATGACCATGCTAAAGGATAAAGCAGTAGTAGTAAAGATTGGAGGATCCCTATTAAAGGATGGGAAATCGTACATTAAAATAGCTGAACAATTGAAGACGAAATTTAGCGAGAAAGGAACTAACTTGATAGTTGTTGTCTCAGCAATGAAGGGTATAACTGATAAGCTAATAGAAGCGTATAATGGCTCCATAGGGGCATTACAAGAAGTCACCAATAAATGTGAAGAAGCAGCAGAACACATAGGGGGCTCAAAACTAAAGAGGAAAGTATGTGAAGAGCTGATAAGACTTGAAGCAACATTTAAACTAGCTTTCACAAAAGACCCTATAATAAAAGATCTAATACTATCATATGGAGAGAGAATAAGCAAAAAGTTACTAGTAGAGGCATTAACATTATGTGGTGTTAAAGCAGTAAGTCTAGATGCGATTGAATTGATAAAAACTGATGACACACATGGTAATGCATCAATAGAGTATAGAGATACGTATAAAAGAATAGTTACCAGTATACCTATCCTGCTCAACGAGAATGTGGTTCCAGTAATAGAAGGTTTTATAGGTTCAACGAGCCATGGTGTCATCACCACTCTTGGGCGTGGTGGCTCAGACTATACTGCAACCACTATTGCTGCATTATTAGGAATAAATGAGGTATACCTTATAACAGACATGCCTGGAATCATGACTGCTGACCCGAAATATGTTCCATCAGCCAAGGTAGTATCAGAAATCAGCTATGTTGAGGCTATTGAAGCATCCTTATATGGTGGTAAACGATTACATCCTAGGACATTCCATCCACTCATAAATATCTATAGTAGTACTGTTAGAATAGGTTCATTAGAAAACGTGGGGACAGCAATTGTAAAATCCTTAGATATAGCTAAACGTGGCAGACCTAAGCTAATGACATATAAGTTTAGATTAGACCATGTCTATATAGCTTTAATTGGAGAAGGCATACATGAACATAGTGTTATAAGCGAGATCATAAGTTACGTTAACAAATCAAATTTAAACTATGAAGGTTTTTATACATTCAAAAACAGGCCTTCAATAGTCTTTCTATTCAAAAATGAACTCTTAGAAAAAGCTCTAAATACACTCCATAACCTGTTATTGGGGAAGTGAAGGATATGAGATATAAGGTTTGTGTATTAGGAGCCACAGGTCTTGTAGGTCAAAGAATGGTATCTATACTATCAATGCATCCTTGGTTTAATGTAGAAATATTAGCGGCATCAGAGAGGTCTGCTGGTAAGAAGTATAGAGAAGCAGTAAAATGGATCATTGATGAACCATTTCCAGAGAACTTAGGTGATATCGTAGTATCTAAGATAGATGCTGAAATGATAGCTAAAGAGATGCCAGACATAGTATTTTCAGCATTACCTTCAAGCGTTGCTTTAAACATAGAGCTGGAGCTACTTAAGAGGGGTATAACTGTAGTGTCAAATGCTAGCCCATTAAGAATGGAGCCGGATGTACCAGTATTAAATCCTGAGGTAAATGCTGACCATATTGAATTAGTAAAATATCAGAAGAATAGAGGATGGAAAGGAATAGTAGCAAAAGTTCCAAACTGTTCAACGGCAATACTAACTTTAGCCTTAAAACCCATAATGGACGAATTCGGTATAAAGAGAGTAATAGTGTCAACTATGCAAGCTCTATCTGGAGCCGGATTTAAAGGAGTGCCCTCTATGGCCATACTAGATAATGTAATACCTTATATTGAAAAAGAAGAAGAAAAGGTAGAAATTGAATCATTAAAGATTCTTGGAAAACTTAAGGAGAATCAGGTCGAATTCGCTGATGTGAAAGTTTCAGCCAGTTGTCATAGAGTAATGGTGTTAGATGGACATATGGAGGTAGTATTTGTTGAAACCGTAAAGAAAGCTGATGTAGATCAAGTAAAAGAGGCATTAAGAGAGTTTAAAGGGAACAAGATAAAAGATCTCAATCTACCATCGGCACCAAATAAACCTATAGTTGTAAGAGACGAGCCAGATAGACCACAGCCAAGACTAGATAGAAAGGAAGGAAAAGGCATGAGCATTGTTGTAGGTAGAATACGTGAGGACAAGGCACTTAATGGTATAAAATTCATAGTCCTAGGACACAACACCATTAGAGGTGCCGCAGGAACAGCAATACTAATAGGTGAACTAATGGCTAAGAAAGGTTTTATTTAATTTTCTATTCTCTTGTTAAGAGTAAAATCTCAGCTATGCTCCCCTATTCTTTACTTAACACCATTAATGATAAAAACTAAGTGTATTTAGATTTCTCCGAATCAAAGGGAAGAAAAAGGTAATATACTTTATACTAAGATTAGTTATAGTAAAAGAGTGTATGTAAAGAGTTTCTGCATGGTGCAGTAAGTTATGGTTAAACCAGCAATCTACCGTATTGTATCAGTAAGTAAGAAGACAGGTAAAACCAAACTCATTACACTATTAGCTAAGGAACTTATGGCACAAGGAGTAGAAGTTGCGGTGATTAAGCATTCGGTTAAGGGCATTGACTTAAAAGGTAAAGACACTAGTAGGTTTGCTTCTGTAGGTGTTAAAAGGATAGTATTCGTGTCGCCTAGAGAGACCGTACTGTTCATAAAGCAAGGTGATGAATCTCTTAATTCAGCATTAGCTCTCTTAGAACCTTTATACCCAATAATATTAGTTGAAGGCTTTAAAAGTGAAAGAGAGGGTAAAATTATCGGATTAATTTCATCATCTAATGATGTAAGGTACTATTTAGACTATAAGGAATCTATTATTGCATTAGTATGTACTAGTACGGGTATAGCACAAGAAATTAAGGATAAATTGTATACCACAGCTCAAAGGGTATTCATAGGTATAAATAAGAGAACTGCTAGATCATTAGCCAAGATTATAGTAGAAGATGCTATTAAGCATGTACATAGTCAGTTGCCTAAGTTGGATTGTGGTCACTGTGGATATGCTACATGCATGGATTATGCTAGAGCTCTAGTACTCTCGTTAACTCGTGAACCATGCCCTCAAAGACTCGATGTTGTATTAAAGGTTGATAAAAAGGATGTACCATTAGGCCCTTATCCTAAACGTATCTTTATGAACGTAATTCAAGCTCTCATTAACACATTAAAAGGTGTACCCAAGGATTATAAAGAAGTTGAAGTAAAAATATCTAAGGATTAGAGTTATCCTATATTTCCCTATATTTCTAATTTAAGTTTGAATTCTTTGATTTTTTCACCAAGCTTATGTCTCCAACGTAGATAGTCTCGTGGAGTTTGCGGATACCTAGCGTACATTTCACCAATTACACCAATGTAGTCTTTTACTATCTTCAGCTTCTTTAAGAGTGATGGCCTCGTTACAAGCTTTAATGCTATTGATACTCTATTAAGTATGCTCATTTTTAATTCTCCAGTAAATCCCATATCTGATATTTCATCTCCTGTTATTACTTCCTTGTCGAATATGAATTGCAAGTCATCATCGTCGAGTTTTTGTAGAAATATTCTAAGAATGTCAAGCTTTGCTTGTTTCGTACCATAAAGATTAATGTAGCTTTGTGGGTACTCCCAGAGATTCTCTATTGATGGATTGTCACGCTCCAGAGCCTCCTCTATGGCATCTGCTGCGCCTTTAGCACTTATAAGTGATGGACCTATACCTCCACCATGTATTGGATTAGCTGTGTATGCTGCGTCACCTATTGCTACAAAACCATTCCATACAGGGCATTCTAAAAATCTCCTTGTGGGAACTAAGCCTCCTCCACCATGTATTAATTTTGAATTTTTGAATATCTCTCTTGTTAGGATAAATTTCTCATATTGTTGTCTTGGGTTAACATTACTAATACTCCACTGTAAACCTAGACCAACATTAATTTTATTCTTAGTTTTAGGGAAGAACCACCAGTATCCTCCTGGAGCTATCTTCTTTGATAAGTATATACTAGCATAACGTGTGTCAACATCTACTGGTATCTTCCTTATTTCTCTATAGGTTATGTTATAATCCTCTTTAGATGCTCTTTCAGAAACCCACCACTCTGTTGGGAGCCTACTTCGTAAAGCTGGTACAGCGCCAGAAGCATCCACAATAACCTTTCCATGGATCTCTCTTACACTAAAAGTTCCCTTGGGTCTAGCTTTCACACCGATAACGTATTCGTCTTTTATGATTGGCTCGAGTGCAAGATGGTTATCATATAAGTCTACTCCTTTATCTAAAGCCATTTTAAGTAGTCTTTGCCCAAACCAGTATCTATTAATAGCGAATCCTTCACCTCTTACAAGGATGCTTCTATCCTCTTTTGGTGAGTATATAATTATGCCCTTGAATACTCCTTCAAGCTCCTTACCACTAGGGTAGCTTAATCCTAAATTATCAAAATGATGCTTACCTATGGCATCACCACACACTTTATTGCCGATTTCTTCTTTGTCTTTGACCTCAACTAATGCGACATTAAATCCCTTACTTGCAAGCAAGTAGGCATTGTAGCATCCCGCTGTTCCAGCACCAACAATGACCACGTCGTACTTTTGCATTATATATCACCACTCCTGTGAATTATGTCATGAAGTTTAGAAACCATTTTCAATCCTGTCCCAGTTAAAGGAAGTAATACTTTTTCTCCCTTATCTATGATGCTCTCACTCAAAGCCTTTTTAAAAGCCGCTAACACCGTAGCCGAGGAAGGTTCAACAAGGAATCCCATTTTTGCAAGAGTCTTTAACGAATCAATTATCTCATTATCGGATACAATAATGACGTCACCGTGTGTCTCCTTTATAGCCTTAACTATCTCTTTTAAACGTGGCGGATTAGATACCCTAAGAGCGTCTGCAAGACGGGTTACTCCATTTTTAGGCTCTTTACCATGAAATACATTGTATACCGGAGTATAACCTTCAGCCTGAACTCCTATTAGCCTAGGTACGCTTTTAATGAGGCCTGAAGAGAAAAGCTCCATGAATCCTTTATAGAATCCTAAAAGTAAGGAACCACTAGCTACAGGGATGA
The DNA here is from genome assembly GCA_964611985.1 of uncultured Desulfurococcales archaeon. Taxonomy (GTDB): domain Archaea; phylum Thermoproteota; class Thermoprotei_A; order CAZTBM01; family SZUA-1508; genus SZUA-1508. The sequence continues at coordinate 23,899 of CAZTBM010000008.1, forward strand.
AAATGATATCAGGAGGTTCCCATTCCAGTTGCTCGCAAGTTTCATAAGCTATAGTTTTAGTTCCTTCAATAAAGAATGGGTTCCATGTGTGCCCGATATAATAATCTTCGTTAGTAAGCTCCTTTAAAACTCTCTTTGAGGCATCATTCCTCGTACCGGAGAGTATAACTTTTGCACCGAAAAGCTCTAACATAATCTTTTTAGCCGTAGGTATATCGCTTGGAACATATACTCTAACTCTTAATCCTGCCGCAGTCCCATAAGCTGCGACAGATAGCCCTGTATTTCCTGATGAATCCTCAACAATCGATTTAACGTTCAAACTTAAGGCTTTCGAGACGGCAACTGTGGACCCTCTATCCTTAAAGCTACCGGTAGGGTTTAGATACTCAAGTTTGAAGAGAACCTTAGTATCGAAGATAGTTTTTTCAATTATAGGTGTCCAGCCCTCACCTAGACTTATGGCATATCTATAATCAACTGGTATTACATCCCTATATCTCCACACATTAAAACCCTTATTATGAAATGTCTCTTTAGTCAAAAATGATGTATCAATAGATATAGTGAGGGGGCTTTTACACTGAGAACATGACCAACCACGATATTCTAAGGGGTATCCTTTACCACACTTGGAGCAGTAAAGTGTGACCTTAGGGGGTAGCATAATATCGAACCCTCCTTCTGAAAAATAGATAATGATGATTTAATTAATAGTATAGTTTTTAGCATTATGTGGCCATGCTATATCATTTCTCTAATTCCTCTTTTATTCTACTAATTACCTGTTCTTTAGCCTTAGATACATCTGGTTTTAATTTCTCATTTAAGGGGAACTCCCAAAGTACAGGTTTAATTGCTCCATCATCAAACTCAGCAAATATTTGAGGTACACTAGCAAAACCAAATTCATCCTTCACCCCATGTTCTGATAGATAGACGTAATCCTCTAATTTTATCTCTAACTCTACACCTAATTCACTAGCTACTTCCTTTGCTACCCTTTCAGCTTTTGCATGTAGTGGATGAAATGTTCCTGAAACTAATACTATCTTTTTAAGCTTTTTAGCCAAGTCATCCACCCTTAATGTAGTATACCTTAACCTTAAGAGGGTGGATCAAGTAAATAAAATTAATCCTTCAATAACATAATGGAATGTTATAACGAAAACTTAATACTTTAGCTCTCATAGAATATAATGGGCAATAGTATATGTCATCTTCTAAGTCTTTTAGGTTATTTACAGTAAAAGACGAGGATATTGAGAGTATACTCAATATGAAGCTAAGGGATATAGTCAGTGAACTCGGGGAACCATTAGTAATAGAGGAAGACATGCCAGTAGACATATTCATAGACTCCATTAAGAGAGGTCAAAAAGAGTGTGCGGTAGTAATAGGTAAGGATAATAAGGTTAGAGGTATAGTGACATTATTTGACTTGCTTAAAATATTAGAGTTTAAAGAACCAAAACATATACCACTCTATAGGCTAATGTCTCTCCCATTAAGGAGAATGAAAGGTAAAATAATGGTTAGCGACATTATGACAAGGCATCCAATAATTCTTGAAGGAGGGAATACAGTTAGAGATGCTGTAGATTTAATGATCAGACTAAAAATATCGCACATCATAGTCATGGAGGGTAATAGAATACTGGGTATTATAAGTAAACGTTATATACTTCATAAAATATTCGGCTTAGAGGGCTAACTCTAATACATACTTAACCTACATTGTAATAACATAGTTAAACTATTTAAACTACATGTAGATCAATAAATTATTGAAGCGGTAAAAACGCATATAATGATACTGAGGTTACATAGAGATGTACGAGTACACAACCAGGGAAGTATACAGGTCCCTAATACACAGTATATCAAATGCAGGAAGGTTACTTCAAATAATATACGTTCCACTTCTATCAATGCCAGTAAGTGTACCATGGGTTCCAACTTCAAGGAGAGCTTTAGATGAACTATTCAACTTTATTACATTTAAATCAACTGATATATTTTATGATTTAGGTTGTGGTGACGGAAGAGTAGTTATAGAGGCTGCTAAGAGATTCGGTATAAAAGCTATTGGTATAGAGGCTAGATTGGACCTTGTGGAAATGGCTAGAAAGAAAGCTTTACGAGAAGGAGTATCAGATAAAGTAGAAATAATATATGGAGATTTCTTTAAAATACCATTATACAATGCCACAATAGTCTATGCGTATCTATTGACATCAGTTAATAAACTGTTAAGACCTAAACTAGAATCTGAATTAAGACCCGGAGCAAGAGTTGTAACTTTAGACTTTGAAATACCAGGGTGGAAACCTGTGGCAGTAAGAAAGTTTCGTGATAGGATTGATAGAAAACTATTTTTGTATATAATTGGGGTCTCTGATAAGGCTTACGTTGTATAATTTACATCCTTACTCTCAACTTTTCTAATGACTGGTGCTGCCATAACGCTACCTAATTCTTGCTCTAACCTCTTACGTCTATGGATACTCCAATTAATAAATATGCTTCTACTAACTTCTAGGATAAATGCATAATAGAATGACTTGTCAACTTGATCCAGATCCTCCATATTAGCGTCCATGAGTGTAAAGTCTATGTAATCCTTGACCATTAATACTATTTCCTTTAATATTTTCAATTGATCATAAACGAATTCTCTAAGTTCTTCACGTAGTTTAGGATCCAGACTCAAATCCGTCTTCACCCAAACACTGATAACACTTAGTTTATGTCATCGCTAATGCTATGGCTAAGTAGCACTACAGTACAGTGATAAAAAGTACATAATAACTTATTTTAACTTAATTTTCTTAAGTCTGGGGGTAAGAGTTTTTCAAAAGTAGCCCATAAGAGGTAAAGGAATACTGTATATAAATAATTATAAAAGTGATAGAGGATTAATGTTGCACATTTGGGTCTTCTAACTCATATACATGATAGTAAACCATTTAGAGGTTATAGTGACAGTATAAACATAAATACCTTATAAGATGTTAACACTGTTTTTCAAGTAGTAACTCTAAATAAGATTTAAGTATACTTGGACCCTTTACTCTAAGTTCTTTAGCTACCTTTTTTAATTTGTTGATCACCTCTTGTAAATATTGTTGACTAACAGGTTTGATGTATTCTATTTCAACAAATATGCCTAGATCTCTCACTTTGTCTATGGATACTTTGAAGTCGCCAAGTAAGTAGATGCTTCTCTTTTTAATCACTGTTGCGATTCGTCTAAATCCTAATCTTATAAGTATCATATCTAACTTTTCAAAATGTGAAACATCTACTGAGATTTCTTCTCTAGCCTTTGCCTTATCTGAAACTCTAGGACCCTTATATGTTAGCTCACATTTGCTATCATATACTCTTACTCTCAAGGCTTCATCTGATTCCTTAAAGTTTTTACAGGGATGCTGATAATAGTGATCATATTCAATGACGGTCTTTAAGTACTTGGCACCTAAGGCATTAAGTCTCTTCTTTATTTTAGCGTCATCATCTACTTTGAATTTAACCTCTACTTCCACGAAGAAAAATACACCTCTTAAGGGGTTAATATATCAGGTGTTCTGGGATATAGTGCGGCTTCATGTATTTTCTCTAACTTGAGCAGTGTCTGCATTAACCTCTCTACTCCTAGACCGAATCCACCATGCGGTGGGAAGCCGTACCTAAACATGTCCAAATACCAATCGAAGGATGCTGGGTTTAGTCCTTTATCTCTCATTCTTTTCTCTAACTTTACTGGATCATGTTCTCTTAGTCCACCACTTGACCATTCAACACCATATTCTCCAGGACCATAGAAGTCTATTCTATGTGCTAGTCTAGGATCCTCGTCCATGACCTTATAGTAGAAAGCTACCTCTTTTTCAGGGAACTCTGTAACGAAGAAGGGTGCGTCAAATTCCATACACAACGCTCTTTCTTCATCAGCTCCAAAGTCCATACCCCATTCTATACTGACCCCTTTATTTTTAAGTATCATTATAGCTTCATCATAGTGTATTTTATGATAGTAATCTGGAACTTCAACTTTTACGCCAAGGGTATTCAAATCTTCAGCATTATTTTCATTTACTTTTTCGTAAATGTATTTTACAAGTCCAAATTGTAATTGCATTAGCCTATCTTTTGTTGTTAATGCCTCCTCTACATCTATCTGCCAGAATTCTGTTAAGTGCTTCCTTGTTCGAGACTTTTCAGCTCTAAACGATGGGCCTATAGTAAAGACTTTACCAAAAGCTGGTATTGCTGATTGCTTATAGAGCTGTCCACTTTGTGCCAAGTATGCTGTTCTATTGAAATATTTTACTTGGAATAGTTCTGCCCCACCCTCACTAGCACTACCTATAATTATTGGTAATTGTAATTCAACAAATCCTCTTTTAACTAGAAATTCTCTAGCTGTCTGAACGACTGTTGCTCTTACTCTAAATATAGCTTTTACCTTAGGTCTTCTTATATCAAGGTATCTAAATCGTATTCTTGTTGGGAATTCAGCTATAACTTTCTCAGATAAATCTATGGGTAAAGGCTTTGATGTCGCTATTATATCGATTTCCTCAGGTATAATTTCGTATCCCAGTTTAGCTATTTTACTTTGAACCTTTGTACCCCTAACTTTGATGAAGTATTCAGGTCCTAAACTAGTGAATACTTCCCATACTCTATCAGGGACTTTACCTTTCTTAATAACTACTTGTTCAATGCCAGTGAAGGTTCTTAAGATAATGAATCTAACTTTCCCTAAATCCCTCAAGAACATTATATGACCATATACTTCTATTTCACTCTCCATGTTTTTTCAACCTAGCTTTACTCTATGCTGAATAGTTTTTACCATAGAATTTAAATACCTTTTCTAGTCTTCTACACAGGAGACCCACAAAGACCAACTGTAACTTAAGTATTGTGGTGGAAGATATGTCAATAATAGGTATTATGTCAGATACTCATGACAATATACCCTTGACAGAGAGAGCTATTGAAAAACTAAATGAAATGAATGTTGATTTAGTTGTTCATTGTGGCGACATAATATCTCCTTTCATCATGAAGAGGCTTAGTAAGTTAAAGTCAAAATTAATAGCTGTATATGGCAATAACGATGGTGACAAGGATTTACTAAAAGACATAGCGTTAAATTACGGATTTGAACTACATAATCCGCCATATCCACTTACAATAAATGGAAAGAGAATACTTATACTTCATGGTTTTGGCTCTAAAGAAGAGACGAAAAGAATAGTGCACTCTATTGCAAAATCACGTGAATATGATATCATCCTTTATGGCCACACTCATGAAAGGGAATACAAAGTAATAAATGATGTAGTAGTTTTAAATCCAGGAGAGGTCTTTGGATACCTTAGTGGTACATCCACTATTGCAATACTAGATCTAGTTAGCTTAAAGGCAACATTCATACAACTATAACATAAACCTAACATTACAAAAACTTTAGAGAGAAAGATTAACACTAATTAAACTGATTTAAATTAAGAAGAGGGGATTAGATAGCTTACTTAGCTATCAACATTTATTATGGGTCTTAATTCCTTTAAGTAATAGTAGTATACAATGTCAAGTACAGGTTTACCTGCAAGCCTACTATATATTTCATTAATTATGCTGGAATAGCAATCCTCCATACTTTATTACCCTTAGGTATACTTAGGTTACGACGTAGTATTTTAGAGGGTAAATACTAAATAAACTGTACTATAAAGGACCATAGATACTATTATAACTGTGATAGAGGAGTATTATGGAAAAACCGAAAATTGTTCACTATCTATTATTGTAGTAGCAAATTTATATATCAACCGTACTATATGTCTGCCGGGCAGGTGTTTACTGCGACCATGAGGGTAACTCTTGATGATTTAAAATTAAATTGGGGAGAAGTAACTGGGACAATAAAAAACTTCATAATTAATATTGTTAAGAAGAGTGGTGCTGGAGGAGTTGTCGTAGGATTAAGTGGTGGGATAGATTCGTCAGTAACGGTAACCTTATGTGTTAAAGCTTTAGGTCCAGAGAGGGTTTATGGGTTAATAATGCCTGACACAACAATAACTCCAGAAGCCGATGTGGAAGATGCACTAGAACTCGCTAGATCACTAAATATAAGACATGACCTAATAGATATCCACTTGATATACAAGGCGTATTCTGAGAATATCCCAGTTTATAGTGAGAATGCAACAATAGCTAATGGTAATCTTAGAGCTAGAATAAGAATGAGTCTACTATACTACTATGCTAACAGGTTTAACTATCTAGTAGCAGGTACTGGTGATAGAAGTGAGATATTGATAGGATACTTTACTAAGTATGGCGATGGAGGTGTAGACTTCTTACCAATAGGCTGTTTATATAAGACTCAAGTCAGAATGCTAGGAGCTTACTTAGGCTTACCCGAACGTATAGTTCATAAACCTAGTAGCCCACGATTATGGAGAGGTCACGAAGCGGAAAAAGAGTTAGGTATGAAATATGAAGATATTGACTTAGTTCTCTATAGCATTTTTGACTTAGGAATAAAACCAGAGGATGTTCCTAAAGTAACAGGAGTTAGTCGTGATATTGTAGAGAGAATTTTAGGAAGGCACAAGAACAGTGAACATAAAAGAAAAACTCCACCAATACCGCAAATACCTAAAACCCGTTAATAATTAGCTATTTTTCATTTCCACCTTTTTAACCTTCTGAAGAGATACTGGTAAAATTGCTCTATAAATTCCTCTTGCTCCACAGTTAAAGAGAGGTTACAATGGGTTTTTCTTACTTCATTGTAGGCTTCAAGGGGTTCACAGTGGTACTTGTACATCAAGTAACATATGGCTATCATACCTGACCTTCCAATGCCTCCTCTACAATGTACTATAACAGGCTTATTTTCATTAATTTTCTTATCAATCCATGCTACAATGTCTAAACACTGGTCTAGTGTTGGTACGTGAAAGTCGACTATAGGGGAATGGTAATACTCGAATCCCATACTCTCTAATGTGGTTAAATAGCTTCTAAAGGATCCCCAGTATAACCCTACTTCATGAGGTTCTACTAGTATAACTACTGCTCTAATACCTTTCTTTAACCATATTTCTAGATCCATAATACTAAGTGGGATATGTGATACAGCAAGCTTGCCCTTAATAATCCATCGTATACCCATTAAGACCACGAGATAAATTACAGTTGAGATAGTCCTAAATATCGTTTACTATAAATTATTTCCTAGTAGGTGATAGGTTTATGGAGGAAGTGCAGGCATATATTAGAGTATACGGTATAGTTCAAGGTGTAGGCTATAGATTCTTTACTGAAAGGCATGCTAGAAGACTTGGTTTAAAAGGATATGTAAGAAATATGCCTGATGGTAGTGTTGAAGTAGTCGTAGAAGGCCCAAAAGACAAAATAGAAACATTAATAGAATATCTAAAGCGAGGCCCATTCTTAGCTAGAGTGGAAAGAATGGATGTAGAATACAGAAAGCCTAGTGGCAGATTTAACACTTTCACAATAAGATATTATTAGATTTAACACTTATTTTCTATCAAATAATATTATATGATTAATTTGTTTCTGGAATCACCTTTCCTTATGATAAACACAAATAGAGTGTATGGTAGTTATGTTTTTATCTCTCGCTCTCACTCTATATGGTTAGGGTGACCATATGGTGAAGAGAAGCTATATCGCTATAGGTTTAATAATAGTTTTATTGATAATAGCTGGTACCCTCTCATATGCTAACTTACTAAAGCCTACCACAATAACCACAACAGTAACTAAGACTATAGTAGAGACTAAGAAGTATACTATCACAACGATACGTACTACAGTCACTGCATATACCGTTACAACAACTTTGACTTCGACGAGAACTTTAACACAGACAGAAATGATAACAACAACTGCAACAATAACAAAAAAGTACCCACTGACTATAATTGATGCTCTGGGAAGAAGTGTTACAATAAAGCATATACCATCGCGAGTGGTCTCACTAGCTCCATCAATCACTGAGATGTTGTTCGCCTTAGGACTTGGAAAATATGTTATAGGTGTAGATACATTCTCTAACTATCCGCCTGAAGTAGTGAAGCTAAAGAAAGAGGGAAAGATAGCAGATATAGGAAACTTCTGGAACCCAGATATCGAGAAAATAATCAAACTTAAACCAGATCTAGTAGTTGCTGATGCTGGCGCCCATGCTAAAATACTAGAGAAGTTCGAGGAACTAAAATTACCAGTCATATATGTTCATGGTGGAGCGGCGACAAATGCAGAAGACATAACTAAAGACATAATGCTATTAGGCTTAATATTTAACACCTTAGACTCTGCACAAAGACTAGTAAGTGAGATACGAAGTCAGATAAACTATGTTGTTACAAAATTGAACAATGCTAATGCCTCAAAAGTTAAGGTTTTAATTCTACTAGGGCCACCATCAATGGGATTATGGAGTACGGGATCAGGAACATTCATTAACTATTTAATAGAGGTTGCAGGAGGAGCGAACATACTATCAAAGTATCATAGCTGGATACAGGTAGGGTATGAGGAAATAGTTAAAGGAAATCCCGATGTTATAATCATAACAGTTATGGGCACTAAAGAAACAGCACAAAAAATAATAGAGGAGCTTGAGAAAACGCCATTAGCTTCAACTAATGCTGTTAAAAACCATAAAGTCTACGTGCTTATAGGAGAGGCAGACGACATCATTACTAGGCCAAGTCCCAGAATAATTGAGGCCCTGAATATGCTAGCAAAGATATTACACCCAGAGATCTTTGGTGAGATAGCGCGGGACGACGTTATTCAAGGTTAACTGTAGGCTTTAAAACCATGAATGACGTTATGAGAGAATACACTATAAGGAAGAGCAAGTTTATAGCAACTGTAATAGTACTCAATATAATACTCTTTCTTGTAATCTTTTTATCTTTGGCTCTAGGAAGTACTGGTTTAAGCCTGACGAATCCTATAGGTATTTTGACCAAAATTGTTAATGATATCCCGCTTACACCAGAAGAAGAAATACAAGTAAGCATTAGGCTTCCCCGCACTCTCTCAGCTATAGCTGTTGGCGCGCTTCTTGGTATATCAGGAGTACTCATTCAAACGATAACTAGGAATCCTCTGGCAGAACCGTTTCTCTTAGGTTTATCATCTGGCGCATTAGTTACTGTAAGTCTAAGTGTACTTTTAGTACCATTTTTAATTTACTATAAGTATCTATTAGCTCTTTCTGCCTTCTCGGGAGCTATGATTGCTTTTACAATAACATTTATTATAAGTGAGGCGGTTGGCGCAACTGTTACAAGTCTCATACTTGCTGGTATAGCGGTTACATCATTATTCTCCGGGGTATCACACATCCTTACATTTCTAGTCCAAGTTAAATTGAACCGTCCATTCTTGTTATTACTTTTAGGAACATTCTCAACATCAATGATGAGCGATATCCCTTTACTCGCTGCCTCCTTGATTGTAGGTTTTACTCTAGCTTTAATTATGGCTAAAAGACTAAATGCTATTATGTATGGTGATGAACATTCATTACAGCTAGGTTATAATCCCATCTTTACTAGAAGAGCTGCAGCTCTTCTAGCCTCATTCATGACTGGTGTTTCTGTATCTATAGCTGGGATAATAGGGTTTATAGGGTTAGTAGTACCACATATGGCCCGTTTAATCATAGGATCCGATAATAGATTTGTACTAGTCTGTGCGGCGTTGATAGGCGCTATAATACTATGTTTAACTGATATGGTAGTTAGAGTATTTTCATTATACGGTTTTGGCGAATTGCCTGTAGGTGCTATAACTAGTATGTTCGGGGCACCATTCTTCATATATCTTATTATAAAAAGGCTGAAAGGGAGGGTATGAAATAGCTAATGATAATAAAAGTGGAGAATGTTACATTTAGTTATAACTCAATTAAGGCTTTGGACAATGTTACCTTAGAGTTTAGAGAAGGATTACTCTATGGCATAATAGGACCTAATGGAGCTGGCAAAACTACATTCCTTAAAGTATTAGCAAAAATACTTGAACCAGCCACTGGAGTAATCTACATAGACGGAAGAGCACTTAAGGAATATAGTAGAAGAGAAATAGCTAAAATACTCTCCTATGCATCAACAGAGATACCAAAAGGATTCAATACAACAGTATTAGAATTTGTTTTAACAAGTAGATATCCTCATATGAAGGGTTTTTGGGAGACAGAAGAGGATCTAAAGGTAACCAAGGAAGCACTATCCAAGGTTGAGGCTCTTCATTTAGTTAATCGAAGACTTGAACAATTAAGTAGTGGAGAACTTCAAAGAGTGCTAATAGCTAAACTTTTGGTACAAGGGGCAAAAATACTATTAGTCGATGAGCCAACGGCACACTTAGATTTAAAGTATAGAATCGAAATAATGCATTTACTTAAAGACCTAACGAAGAGTAGGAAAATGATAACAATAATTACATTACATGACCTAATGTTAGCTGGGTTATGTGATGAACTAATATTACTCGATAAAGGAAGAGTAATTGCTATTGGAAAGCCTAAGGATGTACTAACGAGAGACAACATAATGAGAAGCTATAAAGTTCTAGTAGAAATAATCGAACATAAAAGACTAGGTACTATAGTTATACCTATAGAGCCATTAAGGTGAAGAATCATGAATGAGACTTCATTTAAGCTCTTTACAATTAATGTCTCCAAGGAGAATCTTATAATAACACTTAAGAGAAATGGCATGGGTATAGCATCAACTGTTATCGGCGGAGGAATGCGTAAAGAAATTAAACATATAGTATTCCATAAAGTAGATAAGAACTTCAAAGGGGATCCAAAGGTTGAAGCTAGAAAAACCCTTAAAAAATTAAACCTAGACGAACATGAAGCTATCGTATTTTTAACAGCAGTAGATGTAAGTAAAGACTATATAGTAGTTGAAGAATCGCTTAATGATATTATAGTGTCAGTAGTTGTAACCCTTGGACTAACAAATGCAATCACTATACCTACATCAATTGATGAAGCTCGGTCCATAGCATTACATAACCTCGTAAAACCGCATACTATTAACATATTAGCTGTTGTAAATAAGGCTATGACTCATGAGGCATTAGTTGATGCAGTGAAAACTATAACTGAGGCCAAAGTATATGCCATGTATTCTTTAGACCTTAAAGTTAATGGTAAATTAGCTGTGGGAACATCAACTGATGCTGTTGCAGTAGTGTCCTTAAATGAAGGTGAACAAACACCTTATGCTGGAGTACTAACTTCTATTGGAGCTTTATTATCCACTCTTACATATAGCTCCATTATAAAATGTGCTGAGAGTAAGTGGGGCTTATGTAGACAACGAGGAATTTTAATGAGATTAAAAGAGTATGGTATCGATTTATCTGATATTGTAGAGGCAGCTTCAAGATTATTTATACCTCATGGAGACTTGTCTAAAAATAAGGTAAAGGAACTTCTAGAAAATGAAATTAAGGGTACATTGAAAGATGTTAATGTGACTTCTCTAATACTCGCCGCTTTAAAACTTCATGAAAACGCTATGCTAAACCTATTACCTGGTATTACAGCTGAAGAGTATAGTAAAGATCCAGTAAGGCTAGTGGCAGACGAAATATTAGGTTTGGCTTTAGCATTATACTTGAATGGATGGAATGCCGTTTTTGAATACTACCGTTATGATAGGCTTAAGCCTGGTATACTTTCAAAACTGCCTCCATTCTTAGATGACATTATTGGAGCACTTATAGGTGGTGTAACATCGAAAATATACTCAAGAGAGTATAGGGGTTCTATGTGAAGGCTATAGTTATGGCTGGTGGTAAAGGCTCGCGCTTAAAACTGCAATATGAGAAACCATTGATACCCTTATATGGTAAGCCTTTAATCGAATGGGTTATTGAGACTTTACATAAAACGCCTAGAGTGCGCGAAATCTATGTAGCAGTATCAAAAAATACACCAAATACGCGGAGATGGAGTATAAGTAGAGGATTGAAAGTAATTGAGACTATGGGTAAAGGACTGGTCTTCGATATAGTTGAAGCAGTTTCAAATATAGGAGGTGAAGCGCTAACGATAATGGCTGATTTACCGCTAATCACTCCAGTAACACTGGAGACTATAATAGAAATCTATCAAGACATGCGAGAGATAAAAAGACCTAAGATTATAACAGTTCTAACTCCTATAGAGGATTTTAAAGAATATGCAGATTCAGAAAGTCTAATACCCTATCCTTACCTAAATATTGATTTCCAACCTACAGGGGTAAGTATATTTAATTTAGAAGGTAAGGATGAAATAGTAATTATTGCTGGATTTAAAACAGACTTCATAAATATCAATACAATTAATGAATTGAAAATAGCGGAGAGGATATTATGTACGAAGTACATGGAGGAGATGTGTGGCTAATAGGAAACCCTAATAACATAATAGATTTTAGTTCTAATACTAACCCTCTAGGACCACCATCTATAATTAGAGATTACCTTGAAGAGGCAATAAAAGAAGGCTATTACCGATACTATCCCGAAATATCCTATGATAAGTTAAGAGCTTCTATCATAGAATTCGTCAAAGAAACGTATAGAGAAGAGATATCATATAACCATGTAGAAGTATTTAATGGTGCTAGTGAATGTCTCTATAAGGTATTTGAGCAAATCAAGCCTAGAAAAACCCTCCTTCTAAGACCTAGCTATAGCACGTATTGGCATTTAGCTAAATTGTACTCAAGAGAAATAATCAACATTGACTATACTTTTAGGGATAGCAATATCATTGTTAATTATGACTTATTATTTAACTTTGTAGAGAAACTTTCTAGAGCAAAGGACAGAATCCTAGCGGTGATATGTAACCCTAATAATCCCACTGGCACACTTATAAAGATAAAGGCTATAGAAGAAATGCTTGAAGCGCTAGAAAACGGCTATATTTTGGTTGATGAGTCTTTTATTGACTTCGTAGAATACGACTCTATGATTAGACTATTGAAAAACTATAATAACTTAATTATAGTTAAGTCGCTAACTAAAATCTTTGCAACTCCTGGTCTCAGGATGGGATTTTGTATAGCTGAGCCTAAATTAGTGACCAAGCTGGCATTAGTATCTCCTCCTTGGAGAATCGGCACTATAACAATGTATGTCTATTCAAAATTATTAGCTAACATAGGCTATGTTCGAAAGTATATAGCGAATACAAGGAAATATGTAAATGAAGAAAGACCATTAATTTCTCATAAGTTATCCAAATTAAATCTTAAAATCTATAATAGTGAAACACATTTCATGTTAATATCACTTAATGGCCTCATTAAATCATATGAATTAAAGGATAAATTGCTGAAAAAATGTAAAGTATTGATACGTGATGCCTCCACTATTCCAGGTCTAAATGAAGACTTCATTAGAATTAGCTTAAGAAGCCACGAAGAGAATAAGATACTAATTAACTGTCTCAAGGAGGTATTACCATGAGAAAAATTAAGGCTCTAATTAGCTTTTACACGATAATACCTTTAAAAGAACATGATATGGAAGGTGCTGCTGAAGTAGCACATTTTTCACCCTTAGTCATAGGCATTATTGTAGGCGGATTAGCGGGTATTGTAGGTATGGTTTTAACGCAAATATTACCACCTTGCACCTTATGCGTGATTGTATTCTCTATTCTCCTTTTGCTAACGGGATTTAGCCATATTGATGGGTTAATGGACGTAGCTGATGCCCTCATGTTCAAAGGGTCAAGAGAGGAGAGATTAAAAGTATTACATGATAAGTATAGTGGTTCAGCAGCAGTAATAACAGTGTTCATTGTTGAGATGATTTCGCTCACTTCTTTACTGACATTACTCCCATATAACTTAACCATTATGATTCCGTTGCTAATAGTAGTCGAAGTATTAGCACGAATACCTCATATACTATTAGCGTACATGGGTCCTCCTCCAAATTATAGAGGGTTAGGTTCCATCTTTGTAAGTAAGCTCTATAGGAACAGAAACAAAATACTAAAGTCTCTTTCGGCAACACTGGTAACTTTAGCAATACTAGCCTTCCTAATAGGTATTGTAATAAAGCTTATTATAGCACTTATATTGTTGATGATAACCACTATACTATTCAGAATGCTGATAGTGAAGAACATAGGTTTCATGACAGGTGATTGCCTTGGAGCATCAATAGAGATTTCACGAGCTATTGCTCTTATTTCACTCTCCACCAATATCCCAATTCATTAACGGTTAGAGAGTATGTATGAGAACATAATCATATTGGCTATAGCTGTACTAATAGACCTGGTTTACGGAGAGCCCCCTTTAGACATTCATCCTGTAGTCATCTGTGGTAAAATAGCTAGTAAGTTTACTAAACCCTATGGGAGTAAAATTTATGGTATATTCTTATGGATTATATCTGTTATACCATTACTTATGCTCTTTTACATGTTAGAGATCTTTACGAGGGCTATTGGTATAATAATTTATATTATCGTTATGGCAATAATATTGAAGACCTCATTCTCAATAGGCTTAATGAATAAAATTGTAAGAAATGCCATGAAATACGTAAAAGAGGGTAACTGGCATCTAGCAAAGGAAAATATTCAGCAATTAGTTAGGAGAAATGTATTTGAGCTTGATGAAGAGCATACCCTATCAGCATGTATTGAATCTATAGCGGAAAGTCTTGTTGATGGTGTAGTAGGTCCCCTTTTCTACTATCCAATTCTAGGAGTCCTAGGTGCTATGCTTCAGAGACTAGCTAATACCATGGATAGCATGGTCGGATATAAAACACCAGAATATAAGAACATAGGATGGTTCTCTGCAAAAATAGATACAATATTAAATTTTATCCCAGCTAGACTTACCGCTTTGATGATTATCTTAGCATCCCTCATACTTAAACTAGACTGGAGAAATTCGTTAAAAATAGCTTTGAGAGATCATAGTAAAACTGCTAGTATTAATGCGGGTTGGCCCATGTCTGCTATGGCCGGAGCCTTAGGGGTCCAGCTTGAAAAAATAGGTCATTACAGATTGGGTGATAAGATTAAAATCATAAGCATAGATGATGTTGAGAAAGCATTGAAAATATATAATACTGTCTCGGCTACCTTTATTCTTCTAATAGCATTATTTTTCATACTCGCATCTTTATTTTCGCTTTGAGCTTTAAGGTTATATTGTAAGTCCTGTTTTTCTCTTCAGTATTGCAGCTATTATAATGTACAGCTGGATGAACTCTATTCTTCCAAGGTACATTCCTAGAATTAAGAGTATTTTACCTGGTAAGACAAGGCTAGCTGATGCTATACCCACCGATAATCCTACACAGCTCATTGCTGATGTCATTTCGAAGAGTGAGTCAATAAATGAGGTACCACTAACCCATGAAAGGGCTACAGCCAAAGTGAAGTCAATGATAACATATGTTACTATAAAGTTAAGTGCGCTAATTAGCATCTCATCGGTTATACATTCTTCTCCAACATTTCTTCTAACACTAATAGGTATTGTAACTACTGTTCGAAGAGTAGACCAGGAAAGATTTTTCATGAAAATTACAAATCTAAGTACTTTAATTCCTCCTGCCGTTGAGAATGTAGCTCCGCCAATAAACATGCCAGCAATTAGTAGAGCTTTACTGACATCGGAGAGGTCCGATAATGACGTCAAGGTAAAACCTGTAGTCGTAGACCCTGAAACCATATGGAATGTTCCATAGATTATAGAATGGTAGAGATCAACTTTATCTACAAGGTATAATGACATAGAGCTAAGTAGACATAGAACTAGGAGAACTACTAGATAAGCTTTAAACTCACTTGATTTAAGTAGTTTGCTGAATTTGAATGTAATAAGATATCTTAAGTCGCCAAAGTTAAGTGCTCCTAATACCATGAATAGTAAGATTGGATAAATTATTATAGGAGATCTATGGTATATTGGAGCAACACTATCATTATATATGCTCATACCACCTGTTGCAATAGTTGTTAATATGTGATTTAATGCCTCAAAGAATGTCATACCGCAAGCCATATACGATATTAAGCCAGCTACTGTCAATACAATATAAATTAAGGTTATAGTTTTCGCTGAGGAAAGAACTGTTGGGGTAAGCTTTCTGCGTTCAACAAGGTAAACTCTAGTAATAATCCTATAGGCATGTGGCAATAGAATTACAGCAAAAACTACGACACCCAATTCACCAACCCATTGCATTATACTTCTCCAAAGCTGAATGGATGGCCTTAATACTTCAACATCACTTATAACCGTAAAACCTGTTCCTGTAAAACCACTAACACTCTCAAAGAAGGAGTCATATATGGGCATGCCAGTATCAAGCGTTAGAGCTATAGCTGAGAATAAAGGTACAAGAAGCCATAATATAGCAGCAGAAATGAATGCTTCGTAGGGTGTCAGCTGCTTACCGTACTCAATAATCCTGCTAAAAGCTATCCCAGTAAGTAACAGTAGAAGCGCAATTATTGTAAATGGTTGTGAGGGTTCATAGCCTAATAACAAGTCCGTTAGCGGGACTATTAACATTAAACCTCCTTCAACAGTAAGAATGGCTAATATAGTGGCAACTATGCTTCTAGCTGCCAATACCTTTTACCTCATAGTACAGTGAAACCTTACTGTAATCAAATTTATAAGGTGATCGCTTTAAACTGTAAATAGCTATAGTGTTAAATGGTGTAAAGTAAGGAAAACTTTAAACCAGTCATATCTATAGCAGTGTCAGTTAGAGAGTAACTTAAGATACGCTACTGACAGGAGCGGGGTTTACTCTACCATGGAGATTAAGATAGATAGAGAACTAGTAGTAAGACTAGCATGGTTAACAAGGTTGAAAATTACAGAAAAAGAGGCAAAGAAACTAATCGAAGACTTCAAGAGAATAATAGAATTCTTTAACAAGATAGATGAGTTAAGAGAAGTGATTAAGGAAACTGAACCATTGTATCATGTATTGGAGTTAAGTACAGTAGTTAGATCAGATAAGCCGAAAACGCCACTATCAAGAGAGGAGATATTGTCCATAGCGCCTGAGTCTGAGGAGGGCTTCATCAAAGCTCCATGGAGGGCTAGATGAAGACATGAAGAATCTTCTAAACATGCCAGCATACAAGGTTGTTGAGCTAATAAGGGAAGGCTCAATTAGCATAGTCGACTATATATCAAAAATTATAGAGAGAATAAATAAATATAATAATACCATTAATGCTTACATCACATTAACTCCTGAATTAGCATTAAAAAGAGCTGAGACGCTTGAAAAGAAATTGAAAAGAGGAGAGAAATGTGGAAAACTGATTGGACTCCCAGTAGCTGTTAAAGATAACATCTCGACTAAGGGGATTGAAACTACCTGTGCTTCACGTATATTAAAAGGTTATAAACCACCGTTTAATGCGACGGTGATAGATAGGATACTAGCCGAGGATGCTATAATAATAGGAAAGACCAACATGGACGAGTTTGCTATGGGTTCAACAACAGAGACAAGTGCTTACGGTCCAACAAGGAACCCGTGGAACATAAACCATGTTCCTGGAGGATCTTCTGGCGGGAGTGCTACAGCACTCGCAGCTGGAATGGCACCCTTAGCATTAGGTAGTGATACTGGAGGTTCAATAAGATGTCCAGCTGCATACACGGCTACATGCGGATTAAAGACAACTTATGGTCTTGTAAGTAGATATGGGTTAATACCTTATGCTAATAGTCTTGAACAGATAGGACCTATGGCCAGAAATGTAAGAGATATTGCACTCTTACTCTCCGTAATAGCTGGTCATGACCCTAAGGATTCAACCTCTCTCAATATACCATCTCATGATTACTACTCTAATATTCAACCTGTAGAGCCTCGAGGTATGAAAATCGCTATAATAAAGGAGATGACTTACGAAGGTGTTGATGAAAGGATAGTTAAAGCACTTCATAAGATTGTAGAGAGGCTGGATTCTGAAGGTGCAGTAGTTGATGAGGTAAGTGTACCAATTATACCATACACCTTACCAGCATACTATATTATAGCTATGGCTGAGGCCTCATCAAACTTAGCAAGATATGATGGCACGAGATATGGGCTTACCATACGCTATGGTTCATGGGATGAATCGGTTATGGAAACACGAGCTAAGGGTTTCGGTACGGAGGTCAAAAGGAGAATAATGCTTGGGTCTTTTGTTCTCTCAGCTGGATATAGAGAACATTACTACATTAAAGCTTTGAAAATTAGGCGTTTAATTAGAGATGAGTTCCTTAGAATATTTAAGAAATATGATATAGCATTATCCCCCACAATGCCTATACCACCACCAAGAATAGGTGAGAGAATAAAAGATCCTCTACAACTATATGCTATGGATATCGAGACAGTCCCTATAAATCTTGCTGGAATACCGGCACTTAATATACCACTATCATTCATTGATGGATTACCAGTAGGATTACAAATAATGGGACCTCCCTTAAGTGAAGAAAAACTTCTCTCTATAGGCTTACTCTTTGAGGAAATAGTAGGTATAAAGGACATGGTTGCAGAGGTGCAAAGTAAGTATGGATAAGGATATAGATGTTAAGATAGGACTTGAAATACACGTTCAAATAACGTCCCTTAAGACTAAATTATTCTGCTCTTGTCCAACAGATTACCGTGGTAAACCTGCAAACATTAACGTTTGTCCCGTCTGTTTAGGCCTACCTGGAGCTTTACCTGTAGTTAATGAGGGAGCTCTTAAGAAAGCTATTATGACGGCTTTAGCATTAAATTGTAAAGTAAATCCTGTTGTAATTTTCAGTAGAAAACATTACTTCTATCCTGATTTACCCAAAAACTACCAAATAACACAATATGCTGGTGCAGGAGCTCCGATAGGAACAAACGGCTACATAGATATACACTATGAGGGAAAAACTAAGCGTATTAGAATTAGAAGGTTACATTTAGAAGAAGACCCTGGTAGACTTGTTTATCCCGGCAAGAGCATAGTCTCAAGCCCTCATGTTCTAATCGATTATAACAGATCAGGTATAGCACTCCTAGAGATAGTAACCGAGCCGGACATGACATCACCTCGTGAAGCAAGATTACTACTAGACAAATTGAGAGCAATACTCGAGTATCTTGAGGTTTCCGATTTAACATTAGAAGGGGCTATGAGAGTTGATGCTAACATATCTATCACTGGTGGTGAAAGAGTAGAAATTAAGAACATAGGCTCAATAAGTGATGTTGAAAAGGCATTAACATATGAGGTTGTTAGACAACGTGAGATACTACGTAGAGGCGGAGAGGTAAAACGTGAAACGAGACATTGGGATTCACTTAGAGGAGTAACTGTAACTCTTAGAGAGAAAGAGGAAGAGGAGGACTATAGATACTTTCCAGATCCTGATCTTCCACCAATAGTTGTGTCAGAGGATCTTGTAGAGAAGATAAAGCTAGCACTACCCGAATTACCTGACCAGAAAGCTGAAAGATTCATGAAGCAATACTCACTATCAAAGCCTATAGCACATACGCTTGTGCTCTATAAGAAACTAGCAGATTTCTTTGAAGAGGCAGTAAAAATTCATTATAATCCTAAGAGAATAGCTACAATATTAATAACAGATTATCTCAGTTGCCTAAAGAAACACGGCTTAAAAGTGGGTGAAGACAAAGCAACACCGGAGAAAATAGCCAAACTGGTTAAAATGGTTGATAAAGGAGTTATAAGCGTTAATGTGGCCAAGGATTTAACATTCAGAGTAATACTAGAAGGAATAGACCCAGAGAATGAAGTTAAAAAGCTCGGATTAACACGAATAGAGGATACAGAGTACCTAATGAGGATCGTAAGGGAAGTGCTAGCAGAATATCCAAAAGCTGTGGAAGACGCCAAAAAGAATCCTAAGGTAATAAACTTCCTAATAGGGATGACTATGAAAAAGAGTAGAGGAAGGTTAGATCCAAAGAAGGCTCGTGAAGCTATAATTAAAGAGTTAAAATTAAAGGTGTAGGGGCAATGACTCTTAGATCACACTATGTCAAGGAAGTATTCAAATTAGACACTCCTTCAGAAGTGAAACTTGCAGGATGGATATATAGGATTAGAGACTTAGGGGGAGTAAAGTTTCTACTCTTAAGAGATAAAACTGGTATTATACAAATTGTGGTAAAGAAAGATAAGGCACCTAAAGCATATGATGTAGCCGAAACACTAACAGAAGAATCAATAGTAGTGGTGGAAGGTCTAACTAGAAAAGATGAAAGAGCTCCAGGCGGTATTGAAGTATTAGCATCAAATATAACGGTATTGAATAGAGCACAAAAACCCTTACCACTTAGTTTAAATAGAGACATGAATAATTTAGGTAAAAGACTAGACTGGAGATTTTTAGACCTAAGAAATAATCTCACTCAACTAATATTCATTGTTAAGAGTGAAGTAGCTAATGCAATAAGGGAATACTTTAGATCAAAAGGGTTCATAGAGATTTTTACATCAAAAATTGTTGCTCAAGCAACTGAAGGAGGGGCAAACGTCTTTCCATTAGTATACTTCGGTAAAGAAGCATTTCTTGCCCAAAGCCCACAATTATATAAACAATTGATGATGGCTACAGGAGTAGATAAAGTATTTGAAATAGGACCAGTATTTAGGGCAGAGAAGCATCACACAATAAGGCATCTATGTGAATATCATTCAGTAGACTATGAAATGGCATTCATAGAGGATTACAATGAAGTAATGGATATAGCTGAAGGGCTGGTGAGGCACGTCATAAGGAAATTAGAAAAAGAAATGGGCTCAGAGATTGAAGAAAAATTTGGTCCACTACCTTCAATTCCTAAGAGTGTACCAAGAATAACGATTAAAGAGGCTTATAGAACACTTAGAAGCATGGGAAGAGACATCAAAGAGGGCGATGATTTAAGTAGTGATGAAGAAGAATTATTAGCTAACTTTATTAAGAAAGAGTATGGATCAGATCTTTTCTTCATTACAGAGTATCCATGGAAGATTAGACCATTCTACACTATGAAGAAACTTGATGACCCTCAATACACATATAGCTTTGACTTAATACTTAGGGGACTAGAAATAGCAACAGGTGGTCAGAGAGAACACCGTTATGAAGTATTGGTGAAACAAATTAAGGAGAAGGGGCTGAATCCTCTGAGCTTTAGGTTTTACACTGAATACTTTAAGTATGGTATGCCTCCTCATGGTGGTGCTGGCTTAGGCTTAGAGAGATTAGTAATGAAGCTGCTAAGTTTAAAGAACATTAGGGAAGCAAGGCTTACACCCAGAGACCCGGAAAGGCTCTTCCCTTAAGGTAATGGAACGTAATGAAAGAAGAACGATACTATAATAATGGGAATAATATAGCCCTCAATAACCTGAACTATGTTGTGTCGTTTAAGTTTAATTCTAGCATAAGCTATCATGAAGGATATAAGAATGAGAAATAATGTCAGGTCATAAAATCCCATATAGTAAAGTATTATAGATGGTAGTATTATCCCCGTTACATGTAAACATACTTTATCGATTAATGTCACAAATGTAACAGTAATTAAAACAATCAAGTATATTAATGATATAGTACATAGTACATTAACCTTCAGGAACAAGTAGTATATAACGAATGCTATAGCGTAAAATAGTGCATCAACTAGAAGTATTTTTGGTCTTACTCGTCTATCACTAACATCAATATCTACTCTCCCCTTCTTATGAAGGAGGATATGATATATTAAGGGCATTACTGCAATAAACAATATACCTGGCAAGCTATAACTCACATTGAGCCTATACCTATTACATAGAACTATAAATAAGTACACGGGATGAACATAGGGGTTTAGTATTATGGAAACCACTTGGGCCCACATGGCATTCATTATCTTAATCCTCACCTTAATGGTAAATGTACCAATATTACTTTAATCTATCACTACATGAGTTAGTAGAGGATGACTTACACCTAGCTTTTATAAATCCTTAGCCTCAAATTTTAGGTTTAACCATAATTACCCCTTTCTCCCTTAGTTCATTTATTACTTGTGCTAATTTTTCTTGTTTAATCCACTCTCCGTAAATTTCACCTTTACCAAGATGTTTTAAAAGGAACTTTCTAACGTTGGACGGTATTGTACCTGGTTTTGCAAAAGCTAATGGTGTACCTGGTAGGGGGAGAAAAGTATGTGCATGTATCCTAGCACCTAATGATATCATTTTCTCCATAACCTTTATTGTCAGTTCTATGTCCTCCTCATCCTCGTAAGGTAAGCCGAATATGAAGTCTACATCAACTATGAATCCATACTTTATAGCTATCTCTACAGCGTTAATTGCATCCTCTACTGTATGTTCTCGACGTAAAAGTTTCAATATTCTCTCACTGCCAGACTGTACACCTATGATTATGCGTTTATTGTTAACATATTTCTTTAAAACTTTAATGCTTTCTTTCGTAACAAATTCCGGTCGTACCTCACTAGGAAAACTACCAAAGAACACTCTACCACTATATCTATCACATACCTTTCGGAGTCTGTGAAGTAATTCTTCTATTACATCAAGTTCTAGTGTTTTTCCCGTAAGACTACCATAACATAAGGAGTTGGGTGAAATGAACCTTATGTCCTTTAACCCATATTTCAACATGCACTCTACATACTCCAATATACATTCAATACTTCTATGTCTAGGCCTTACACCATGAATGTATGGTGTTTGACAATAAGCACAAACATAAGGACACCCTCTTGTTATCTCTATCGGATTAAAAAGCCTCCTCCTCAAAGATATAGGCGGGTAATTATCTAAATTTATGGGGTTCTGTTTTCCCGTGAAGATTATTTTATCATTATATGACCTAAACATTATCCCTTTTACACTAGGTTGGTCATATCCCTCCATAAGTTCACGTAGGAATTCTACTAAAGTGTTTTCTGCTTCACCTATAAATACATAGTCAAACCCCATTTTAAGTGTGCCATAGGGGTCGCCTGTTGCATGGGGTCCTCCCGCAATTAATATTACGTTACTTGGTTTATGTGTAACAAGAAGTCTTATCTTATCTAGAATGAAGGGTATTTGTGTAGTTAGAAGGCTAAAGGCAACTACTAAGAAATCATACATTCTTGATAATTCTCTGACCTTAAAGATTAAAGGTTCCTCCTCTAGTACTAAGTGTTGATGAACTTGTGGGATATACTTATCAATACTAGCAATTAATGCATGAATGCTATACTTATTAGCTTTAGAGTAATGATAGACTATTGCAATCTTTTTCATCATGTGATAGCATAAGTGTATAATTGGTTTATAACTTTTTATTAAGCTAAAACTATGATCTTCTATAATTTGAAATATTCTAGATATGATAGTTAAACTTGGGTAGAGAGATATGTCTATTACAGAATTTATAAGAAGGACTAGTGAGAAGGAATTTGCAAAATATATTGACAATACTATGCTTAAACCTGATGCAACAGTTGATATAATCAAAAAATATGTTGATGAAAGCATAGAATATAACTTTCAATGTCTTGTTGTAAATCCATACTACGTGAGTGTTGTTAAAGAGCTTAGTAAAGGCATGTTGAGAATAGGCACTGTTATAGGATTCCCCTTGGGTGCTAGTAAAACTGAGGTTAAAATATTTGAAGCTAAAAAGGCTGTGGAGGACGGTGCAAGTGAAGTCGATATGGTCTTGAATATAAGCGCATTTAAGAGTGGAAACTTAGACTATGTCTTAAACGATATAAAGGCTGTAGTTAAAGAAGTTAAAGAATATGGAGACATAGTAGTTAAGGTCATTATTGAAGCTGGCTTATTGAGTGATGAAGAAAAGATAAAAGCCGTTGATATAATCTCGAACGCTGGTGCAGACTACGTTAAGACGAGTACAGGGTTTATTGCTGGCGGAGCTACTATTCATGATGTTCAATTATTGTACCAAGCTGCAAGAGGTAGGGTAAAGGTGAAAGCCTCTGGAGGCATAAGACACGCTGAAGATGCTATAGCATTAATACTGGCAGGAGCAGATAGGATAGGTACTAGTACAGGGTCTAAAATAATGAAGGAATATATTAGTTTAAGAAAGAAGCTTTATAAAGGAGATTAATGAGTAGACAATTTGATGATGACTGGTATTACCTTCGAAACCCTAGTATCCCCTAGGGGGATGTGAGACCCCTAGACACTGATTCAATACTGATGCAATTAAACAGTTAATTCAGCTAAAAGTTCATGAATGTGTTTTTCTATCCTATTTAACTTATATGATAGTTTTGGAAGTGTACCTTTCATTTCGAGTTTCAGATTTAAGATAAGATCATTCAATGGTATTATTTTAGATCTGTAATCACCAAATATTTCAATTGTTTCAAGTCTTATCATCGCTCTTTCAAAAATTAATTGAATTCTTGATATCCTTCTAAGTATCTCTCTAACGGTTGCTAATTCTCTAGCGTACATTAAAGCTCTCATCTCATCCTTTCTCATTTTAGCCTCAATAATCTTTTCTAGGAGTTCTTGTTCTTTATGTTTAAATTTCTTATATAATATTTCAACTTTGAAATTTTCTGAAATCAATAGATTCTTGACTTGCGCTATGATCCTCGAGATTTCAGCTTCCTTCATATTTCATGTCCTCGATACTAGGAAAAAGCTATTAACTCACTTTAACCCTATACTGACCTTCTCGCCAAGACGTGTTGGCAGTTCTGGGAAGCTCTCTTTCATTCTTTGCTCAGCTACTGCTGTAGCCTCCTCTAGAATCTTCTTAGCCTCAGATGATGTAATTGAAACCGCTATACTCCTATCTGCAAAGCTTCCCATTTCTATAATCATACTATTCATCATTTCCTCTAACTCTGCTAGCTCAAATCCAACCTCTGGGATAACTCCCTTCACCATACCCCTAAGCTGTCTTAACACTGACACTAATGGCGCCATTGCTACAGCTACTTCACCCAGCTCTTCAATAGTCTCTAGTCTCAGCATAACTTGCTCTAATGCAACTTGCGTAACAAGGAGGTACTTGACAAGTTTTCTTACTTCCGCTACTTCAGAGGCGTATATTGCTGCTCTAGCCTCATCCTTTACCATTAAGGCTTCGACTACTTTTTCGAAGAGTACTTTATCTCTTTCCCTCATCTTGTTCATTAGGAATTCAAGTCTATTCACTATAGTTTTAAGCTTGTAATTAGCTAGTGCAATTTTATATCTTAGTGGTGGGTCCTTACCCAGTATCTTGCCTATCTTCTCCCTTAGACCCTCCTTTGGCTTAGCATCCCAATCCTTACTAAAATTAGCTAAGGCACCCAACTAATACACCTCATTGTTTCTACTTAAACCTTAAATATATATTAAAGGTGTAAGGGGTAGTATTACTAATTAGAAAGATACAATAAATACTAAGGAAGCTTATGTAGAGAAAGAATAGTATTAGAGAAAAATTTACAATGTATGTTTTGACGTATGTACATTCCTTACTAGTATAAATGGTGTTATAACAGGCTTATCTATCTCCCACCACTTAGCTTGATAAGATTCTTTACCTAATGCGACTATGTTACTTAGAAGCCTTGGGAGCTTATCAGCTATTCTAAGCTTTGATGTTGCTTTCACTATTCTACCATTTTCTATAAGGAATATTGCATCTCTCAGTATCGTCGAGAATGTGCCATCAATGTAGTTTTGGAGTCTAGTATACCAATTGTTAGTTACTAATAATCCACGTTTAACCTCACCAATTAACTCATCCTCTTTAAGGTCTCCAGCTTGAACCACCAAATTCCATGGCTCTGGCATGATCCAGCCGGCATTACCTGTACTCTTAGTACCATGTTTCTTAGCAGTCTTAGTATTATGTAAGATGTTCTTCAATATGCCTTTCTCTATAATAGGTTTAGTATATGTTGGGACACCTTCATCATCGAATGATGCTGAATTGTACGCGTCTTCAAGTCTAGGGTCATCTATTAATGTTAGTTTATCTGAAGCCACCTTCTCTCCTAATTTCTTACCCATGAATATGGAGAATCCCATATCTATTGCCATAGCCGATGCCATGAACCCTATAAGGCTTAAGAGGTTACCAGCAACCATAGGTGATAGAATTATATCATATACTCCTGGTTCTAAAGGCTCAGGCCTTCTTGATTCAATAGCATACTCGGTAGCTCTATTAACAGTTTCCTCAATAAGCTTTAAATCTAGTTTACTACTTGACATGCCCCATTGGCCGCTACCTTCATCCTTGAACGCTCTTATGTATATGTTAAAGCCTGTTGCCTCTTCATATAATGATACGCCAGTGGATGTAGCTAAAGCTTTACCTTCATATTCTAATGTTAATACTCCAGCGGTTTCATCAACTTTAATGCTACTCAATGCTGAAAATAGTTTGTCGACTACTTTTTCAGGGTTTTTCAGGGCATCAATTACTCTCTTATCGGTAATACCCTTTAGAAAATCTATTCTTGAAGGCTCTGGTAATGGAGCATAGTACTCGGACTGTTCAACTGATTCAGAAACATTTAGGATGTCATCGATGGCTTTTAATACTTCATCAGGGTTTTTGAGCGTGTAAGATGTTACGAAGATCCTCTTATTCTTAACTAGATACAGATTGATGACAATATTACTCCAGTGCTGTATGACACTAGGCTGGCTATTGGCTATCTTAATCATTACTTCATTATTTCTAACAGCGAGTACTGCTGCTTCATCAAATCCTTTTCTACATGCGTTCTCTTTAATCTTTTCAGCTAAAGATACAAGTACATCTTTCATATAGACATCACCCTTAGGGGGATATTCTTCAATTTGACATTTGGTCCACCAAACCATACGGGCATACCTTGCGCTGGTTCACCTTTACCACATGTTCCCGCCACAAACTCTAGGTTCCTATCTACAGCATCTATATTAGAGTAGAATGACTTAGTTGTAATTTCTAGTATTGGATTTCTTACTGGTTCACATAACTCTCCATTCCTAATGATGTAAGATTCTAGTCCAACATATCTTTGGCTCCAACGTGTATCATCAATGTTCCATTCCATATAATTCTTTATATAAACGCCTAATTTAATGTCCTCTATCAGCTCCTCAAATGTATAGTCTCCTGGCTTAAGATACGTATTAGCCATTCTAATTATGGGTTCACTATTATAGTCCATTGCTCTAGCTGAGGCATTAGATTCTACACCAAGTATCTTTGCAGTCCATCTATTATGTAGGAACTCGTTTATTAGACCCTCTTTATAAAGGTATCTTGCCCTAGCAGGCACCCCTTCATCATCGTAGAGGTAGAATCCGTAACTACCAGGTATTGTAGGGTCATCTATTACTGTGGCGTATTCGTTACCTATTTTTGTGCCAATCATGTCAGGCTTTATGAAGCTTTTACCTGCTTGAGCGGCCTCTCTTCCTAGTATTCTATCAGCTTCACTCGGGTGACCGCATGACTCGTGAACTATTAGTCCTACAACTTCAGGTCCTAATACTATGTCTACTTTCTCTTTGGGTGGTTCAACACCTTTAATCAATACATGTTCTACACTCCTTGTTTCATCAGTTAGCAAATCTGGCATTCTCCACTTCTTTAGCCATTCTATGCCCCCACTTGCACCTAACATGTTAAATCGTTGTATTGTACCTTTTTGTGGATGATGTAATACAATATTATATTCCAGTCTTAATCTGGGTATGACACTGTAAATGTAGGCGCCATCACTATTTACTATAAGCTTTTCTTCTATAAACTCGCCATAACCTATTAGTAATGATGCTACTTTAGCTTCCTTAACGCCTTTACAGGCCCTGTTCCAAGCTTCCTTAACTAAACTTATCTTCTCCTCTACTGGTGCTTCGTCAAATCTCTTAATGGGCTTTACATCATATCTTACTCTACCAACTCTTGCCTCAGCAAATTCTATAGGGTTAATCATGTGCTTCGAATGAGCCTTAGCTTCACTTAATGCATTATTTAATGCTCTAAGTATACCCTCTCTTGTCAGGTCATTCGTAGCTGAAAATGCTAAAACGCCATTGACTATGACTCTTATACCTACACCTTCACTTATACTTTTACCAACAGCTATTATTTTACCTTGCCTACTTAGAATTTCCCAATCTACCCTCCTATGATACCTTGCTTCAGCATATTCTGCTCCCGTTCTCTGAGCTTCATCAATAACTAGGTGTAACATGCCTTCATCAATGCCCATATTATAAATTCACCCATAATTACGGATCCATATTAGCCGTATGCTAAAATGGTAAATAAAGTTTATCAATATATCTCTGAATTAAAAATGTAATTGAGGAGTATGAGGGGGCAAGGAAAAATAGTTTACACAATAGGACATTCAAATAGGAGTTTAGATGAGTTCTTAAATCTACTTAAACACTATGGAATCAGTATTATTGTTGATGTTAGACGCTTTCCCAAGAGCACAAAATACCCTTATTTCTCGAAAGATAACCTAGTAAACTCATTATCTCGTGAGGGTATAAAGTATATATGGTTAGGAGATAAGCTTGGAGGGTTTCGTAATGGAGGATATGTAAACTATATGAAACATAGAGAGTTTAAGGAGGGTCTGCAACTTCTCATAAAAATTATTGAGTCTAATCCAAATGTAGGGATTATGTGTTGTGAAAAGTTTTGGTTTAAATGCCATAGAAAGTTTATTGCTAATGAGTTAGCGAAGAAGGGGTATATAGTCATACACATAATAGATAAGGACAAAGTAGGCGTACATAAGATAAAGGATTATCATTAAGGATCAATAAGTTCACATACATCAGTAATAATCTGCTCTTTACATACTCTACCATTACTGAAACGTACACCCTCTAGTTCCAGTATTTTACGCTTAAACTCTAAACCTAAACTATACCCTCCTATATCACCATTCGACTTGACCACTCTATGACAGGGGATAACTATAATTCTTTTATTCTCTTTCATAATTTTACCTATAAGCCTAGGACTGGTCTTTAGAAATTTAGCTAAAGCACCATACGTTGTAACTTTTCCCATAGGTATGAGTTGAAGTATGATATAGGTTACTTCTCTAATGAATTTATATCTACTACTAGATCTCATTCTAGACATAACTTAACCACTCATGTTGTTATTGAAGATTTAATCGGTATTCATTTTTTATTATATGTTACAGTTTTTAATAGTCCGCTAGATAAAGCTTTTTAAATAGGCTTACAATACTCCTAAGCGTAAAGATAGGGTGAGCGTAAGACTCGAACATTATGGTGAAGTATTTATGTGGAGTATGCTCTACTATCTTAGAAACAATCCTGAAAAAATTAAGTGGAGTCAAAGGCGTAGAGGATTAGATGAAACAGTAGTTGATGAGGCAGTAAAGTATGATAAGTTATGGAGGGAGTATCTCACCAAACTTAATGAACTAAGACACAAACATAATGTCATATCAAGAGAGATAGGTAAACTGAGCGGCGAAGAAAGGAGAAAGAAAATAGAGGAAGCTAGACAGTTACTTAAGGAAATAGAGGAACTTGAGAAATTAGTGGATCTATATGAGAAAAAGCGGAATGAACTTCTTCTAAGCATACCCAACATAGTTCATGAAACAGTTCCAGAAGGTTCTGATGAAACATATAATCTCCCGATAAGGTTTTGGGGTAAACCTAAAGTCTGGAGAGGGCATCTTGACTTATTCCTACAACAAACCGAAAAGTATGGGTTTAAACTAGAATATGAGGTCATAGATTGGAAGCCTATAGGTCATGCAGATATGTTAAATGTTATAGGTTTAGGTGATACTGAGAGAGCGGCCAAAGTAGCTGGTTCAAGATTCTTTTACTTATACGATGGTTTAGTATGGCTAGATCTAGGATTACAGTTATATGCTCTTGATTACCTAACCAAGAAAGGCTTCAAGGTGGTAATGCCACCATACATGATGAGAAGAAAACCTTACGAAGGGGTAACTGCCCTCCAGGATTTCGAAGACGCAATATACAAAGTTGAAAATGAAGATCTATACTTAATAGCCACTTCAGAGCATCCTATAGCTGCTATGCATATGAATGAAATACTCTTAGATGAAGACTTACCATTATTATATGCTGGTATTAGCCCATGTTTCCGAAAAGAAGCTGGAGCCCACGGTAAGGATACAAAGGGCATATTTAGAGTACACCAATTCCACAAAATAGAGCAGTTTGTGTTCTGTCTACCGGAGGATAGCTGGAGATGGCATGAGGAATTGATAAAGAACGCTGAGGAATTATGGCAGGGATTAGGTATACCCTATCGTATTGTAAACATATGTACAGGAGACTTAGGTGTAGTTGCGGCTAAAAAGTATGATCTCGAGGCCTGGATGCCAGCTCAAGGAAAATATCGTGAAATGGTATCATGTAGTAATTGTACTGACTGGCAAAGCTACAGACTAAATGTTAGGTATATGCGAAGAAAGGGTATGGTAAAAGGTTATGTGCACACATTAAATAGTACTGCAATAGCGAGTACGAGAGCGATAACTGCAATATTAGAAAACTACCAAGAACCTGATGGAACAGTAATAATACCGAAGGTATTAAGAAAGTATTTAGAAATATTCCCTCAAGCACCTAAAGAGGTCCTTAAGCCTAAGAAGAAAATTAAGAGAGATGAAAACGGAATCCCCATAATAGAATAATAGGAGATTAAATTCAGTTGACCAGAACCTTCCATTCATCCATGAACGGTCATTATTCCGCCGTTTCATCATCTAAGTCCTAATGTTATAGTAACTTGTATTCAAATATCATCTCTGTTTTATTCTCCTTTATCTCAAAGCTTACTTCTCGTCCATGCCAGTCTTGTCCTGTAATCTCTCTAAGAATGCCAGCTATTAAACTTCTTGTAAAAGGATCAATTGAACCTAACCTAGGCTTTTCTGCTTCCATACGTGCTAGTAAGCCTATAACGTCTTTAACTCTGACCGTGATTCTCTTACTGGTGAACTCAAGTAATTCAAATCTACCCCAACCCATAGCTTGAAGTAAGTTTAGGAACATTGTAAAAGCTATTTCCACCTCTTCTTCTTTATCACCAAATAGTAAATTGTAATATGTTTTTACAATAGACCTACCAATATAATAGCCCATATAGAATTGTATGACAAGTGCTGTCATCCCCATTCTTCTAGTCATTTCACTAAATGCTATGTTTAATGCTTTTTCATCAAGAGCGAGTATTCTTATATCACCACTTTTTAGAGGGTAGCCTATTGTGTCAACTAGTATGAAAGGTGTCTGTGGAAGAATGTATGTTATGTTGACTCCTTTGACTCTACGCTTTAACTCCTTAATGACATCTTCGGGTTTGATATTAGGCTCGATGACTGTAAGATAGAGGAATAGTATTGCTTTGTTTTTCTGTTTATTGTAGATACTAGCCTTAATATCAGTATATCCTATCTCATAGAGTGCCTTGATTATCTCTTCTATCAAAAACTTTGAAGTGCCTGAAACTATGTCACATGTGATGATGAGGCCGAATAAGCGCTCGCCATGAGTTGGACATACTAGTGGTACATGCTTCTCTATCATAAGGATTCTCCTAATGTACTATTATGTTATTAGGACAATTATACCTAATGAAGGGGAGGATATAAAACTATCTAATCATTAACAGGATTATATCATGTTAAAAAACATTAGCATTGATGGCCAAGCATTAGACAAATTCTTAAAAGTGTAGAATAATATTTGTGTTCTAAAATTTCTCCATACCTTAAGTTTTAATATCAATAGTAGAAATTTATAAAATACTGATAAGTACATACGTAACATCAGAAATCACGTATTGTTTCAAGGTGTGGAATGTGGTACAGTCAACATTTTCATATTCTACACCAATATTACAGGAATCTGAGGTAATGGTACATATTAGGATTAACTTTAGTATTATGAGAGAGAAATAGGGGTTTGGTGACTTTCTATATGAGTCGTTATGTGAAATTTGCCTTCTCAATGTTAGCTCCATTAGTCTTCTTAATACTAATTCTAGTACCACCCTTACCTGGAATGTATGAGGCATCAATATCCGTTAAGGCCCATCCTAAAGCAGCTCAAATTACTTTAGGTTTACTCTTTTGGGTCGTGTTATGGTGGGTTTGTGAAACTGTACCTTTAGGTCTTACAGGTTTATTACCGGCTCTCATACTTCCCATGCTTGGTGTTTTAAAATGGAAAGAGGCATTACCAACATATTTAAGTCCGATTATCTGGATTTTTATGGGTGCCTTCGCCCTAGCCAATGCATTTAGAGCTTCAGGTCTAGATAAACGTGTAGTAGCTTTTCTATCAAGTCTGTATAGGGGTAAAAGTTTTGCCCTTTCTGTTCTCACTACAGTGTGTTTACCTACATTCTTCCTTAGTATGATAGGCTCCATCACCGGTGCGGCAAGTATAATGCTACCTATCACTTTAGCGTATCTCTCAGCTATTAGAGGTAAGAGTAAAGAAGTCGACGAGATGACGTTACTCTTAATGGCGAATGCTGCCACAGCTGGCGCACTATTATTCCTTATAAGTACACCACCAAATCTAATAGGTAAGGCTGTTGTTGAAGAGTTCACTGGCTACTCTGTAAGCTTTTTCGATTGGTTTATTTTCGGCACACCACAGGCAATATTTGGCCTCATAACGTCATGGCTTATAATAATATTCCTGTACCGTAAATACTTACCAAGTGAGCCTCCAAAAGGTTATACCATAGAGAAATCAATGAGTTTTACAGAGAAATCTGTTCTCTCAGTATTCCTTCTAGCCATAGCACTATGGACATTGCCAGGTTTTCTCTCGGTTATTGCATCAGCGACTAATTCTACAACCTTGGCAACTACTGCCTCTTTAATTAAGAAATATGTGCCTGAATATGCACCAGCAATTCTAATTTTAATATTACTACCTTTAATTAGACAGGAAGGTAAACCTGTTTTACCTTTTGATGAAATGCTTAAGAAAATAGACTGGAATACTATATTCCTTTTCGGAGGGGGATTACTGTTAGGAAAAGGTATTGTAAGTAGTGGTCTATCTGAATGGATAGCATCAGTAGTTAGAGCTTATGTTGGCAGTGAAGTTTCAGCATGGCTATTAACATCGATTGTAGCGATCATTGCTTTCGGATTAACTCAAGTAGCCTCAAACACCGCAACAGCTAACATTTTTTGCCCAATAGCAGCTACGATAGCTTTAGGTGCAAAGATTAACCCAATAATACCTATCCTTACGACAGCTATGGCATGTTCGATAGCATGTACTCTACCTGCATCTACACCACCTATGGCTATAGTTTATTCAACAAGAAAAATTAGAGTAAAGAGCATGTTGAAAGTAGGAGTACTTGCCGGATCTATAAGGCTAATATTCCTACTCTTAACTGCTCCCTATCTTTTATCCTTAGTGATAAAGTAAAAATACGATTAAATATTGGATTAGACACTAATATCTGGTACTACCCCAGTCCATACTAAGGGGAGAAGTAAAAGTGAGTAATAGAGATAATGAGCTATCATTAGATTATGTACCCGAAGATGTACTGGAGGAAGTGTTGAAAGAAACAAGTAGGAAAGAGCTAAAACAAACCAAAAAACCTTACCCCTCAGCTAGAGACATAGTTGAAACAATTATTATAGCATCAGCGATGGCTAGAAGCATTCATCCAGATGAATTTCCACAACTAGTAATTAAAATGTTAGAGGATAAAGGATTTGATACACGACATGTAACAGTTAAAAGAATATGGAGAACTTATGAAAAGCTTGTTCGAGAAGGTACTATACGTGATGTTCTAGGCGTTGTCGAGATGTAAAATACTTAGCCTAAAGAATCATAAACTTAGACAATAAAGGACATTACGAATGAGAGTACAATAACCCCTAGAAAGTCAACGGCAGTGGTAAGTATAGGTATAACCACATTATCTGGATCTATACCTCTCATGAACGTTATTATGGACAGATAATATGAAATAACCATTGACAGCGTTAATGTAAAATATCCTGTAAAATTAATTAACATAAATAATACTATTATACCTGGCATATCTAACCCTACAATAATAGATACAAACAAGTCAATAATGAACAAAACTAAAAACATAATAAAACCTACAAGGTATGCTATGATTATGAGTCTTCTAGCTTTACCCTTAAATGTAAATTTAGGCTCTATCTCACCAATATGTAACATTGTTGAAAGCCTAGCTGAAAGTATACCTGTTAGAGCACCAAGAGAGCCTATAAATGATGGGATAATGAATAGTATACTTGAGTACTTAATGAACTTATCAAGGGCTATCCCTAATCCTACTCCTGGTAACATCTCTATTAGGGCACATATTAAGCAGGGGGTTAAGTTCTCCTTAATAATCTTTAACGATATGCTATGTTTCTTCCTATCCCTGCTTAATTTTACAATAAGTAAACCCAAGATACATAATGCAATAACATTTACTATTATTAAATGATGTGAATTCACCCTCTCTAAAGCCCTTAATACTAATAACAGTATAGGCAAATTGCTGACATCGCTTACAAGCGTGATCAAAGGAGTTGTAAAGTTATCGGGATCAAGACCTCTTTTAAATGTTATGATTGAGATAAGAATAGTAAAAGGGGTTAGGAAAAGAAATGTTATAAATGCTGAAATAAGGATGACACTAAGTAGTTTTATTAATGGAAAACCTAAACCTATAGTATATGCGGTAAGAGAGCCTAAGAACCCTATATATAAATGAACGGATAACACAATTATAGCCATAGAGAATAAGTTCTCATTAAGGTATTTTGAGCGTTCAAGTGATGGTTTTATTAAACCTAAGTGTAAGAGTGTGTTGAGTCTGGAACCTAATGGTGCATAAATATTTCCTTTGACATCATTTATTGCCGGGATGACTATTATTATTGCAGGAAATATTTTAAGTAAATCTACATTAGTACTTAGGGCTAACCCTGCAACAATGCTACCTATGACGTATAGTAGAACTGAAGACAATATTTCATTGAAGTCTCTGCCAATAACCTTCACAGTATTAACCATGGCTAATCTGCTATCTGGTTAGATGGTACTGTTATATATAATGTTGGTGTTTTAACTTCAGTCTCTTCCATATACTATGCCATAGATTCAGCCATTTCAACCATTCCAACTACTGGTAGAGTATAAGGGAACTCCTCATATTCTTGTATATTAAGTTTTTCTATCCATTCACCTAGAGCTACATATAATCTATCGGGGTGAACGCAGGTTATTTCCTCAACACTTTTTCTCTTGATAAGCCTTTTAACTACAGGACATGGACCTCTACATTTATACGCTAATCTACATGAAATTAACAATCTGCCCTCAACTTCTGCTATTATTTCCCTATAATCATCAATATAGACCATTACATGATTTCCCCACACACGAGTGGTAATGTACTCGGAATGTAGTACCCTTTTTACAACTCTTTCAATTTAATATGTTTAGACTTTGCAGAGTATATATATGAAAGGGCTCAATCTTACTTAGATAAAGTTAAGTAGTATACCTACGCCAGTGATGAACATTATTATAGAGCCTGCCAGAACTACATATTTAATGTTAAATCTCTTAGATAAATTGTAGGATAACATTACTCCAAGAGAATTTACTAAAAAATAGCCTATAGCACTACCTAAAAGTACCAATATTGCATTGTAGTACTTTAGTGATAGAGCTAGTACAGTTAATTGAGTTTTATCACCCATTTCAGCTAGGAATATAGCAACAAATAGTCCTAGAAGAGACTTTGATGAGCATACTTTTTCTGTGGCTCTACTTTCCATATGCTTAAGACTGTACAGTAGTGATATAGCTAATATTATGAATATCAGTCCTGCTGTAACTTTTATATAGTTTAGGTACTCCTTGAATAGAAGTCTACAAGTAAAGCCTAGTGTCACCATTAATGCCCCAG
Organism: uncultured Desulfurococcales archaeon; assembly: GCA_964611985.1. Taxonomy (GTDB): domain Archaea; phylum Thermoproteota; class Thermoprotei_A; order CAZTBM01; family SZUA-1508; genus SZUA-1508. The sequence continues at coordinate 59,997 of CAZTBM010000008.1, forward strand.
AGGCTGTAAAAGCAAGAGTACTAATAGTAAGTGTTATGTGAGGTCTTCTTGTTGAACAAGCTAAAACTGAGGTCGTAATCATAGTTTTATCTGCTAGTTCCATTAATGCTACATATGATATTGATGAAATTAATTCTCCCATTATCACTAACTTATGCCCTTAAGAATACGAGGTATGGAAGCGTTATAAGTATTACGTTAGCTTACAAGAAATTTAAAGATGGAGTTTCTTCTGAATGAAAGATAAATAAAATTATGGTTTTAGTAGAAACCCCTCCATTGTGGGAGTACGTAGTCTTCTAATCCAGCTAGCTTTACTCCAGTCATTGCTGCTGCTTCAACGGTTATTGCTCTTAGGTCTTCTGGGTTAAAGTCTTTAATGCTCTTGTGTCCTACAGCCGCTGCTATCATTGCAATCTCCTTGGTTACTGCTTTAATGTAGTTTGCTATCCATTGTGCTGCCTGGTCTATGCCTTTACCGCCACCTAGTTTCTTCCTTAACTCTGGATCCTGTGTACATATACCTACTGGGCACCTACCTGTTGAACACATACCACACATTATACATCCTGCAGCAATCTCGATAGCTGATACCATTGCTACAGCATCTGCACCTAGGGCTAGCGCTTTTGCTACATCTCCTCCATTACGGAAGCCTCCTAGCATTATTAGCTGTACGTCGCCATATACTCCTGCATCTTTAAAGGCCTTTATTGCTGGTGGTATACAGGCTATTGTTGGTAATCCTACGTTTTGTATCGCAGGGTCTGGGCTTGCACCAGTACCTCCATACTTACCGTCAATAGCTACGTAGTCTATGTCTGCTTGTACTGCCATGTATACGTCTTTGTATACTCTTCCTGGACCGAGCTTTAATCCTATTGGTATCTCGTAGCCTACTATATCTCTTAGTATTTTGACTACCTTCTTGAGGTCATCTGATGATCTTATATCTAGGTGTCTTGCTGGGCTTAGACAGTCCGTTCCAACAGGTATACCTCTTGTCCTAGCAATCTCCTCTGTTACCTTCTCTCCTAGTAGGTGACCTCCCATACCAGGCTTAGCTCCCTGACCATACTTAACCTCTATGGAGTCACTATGTACTAGGTAGTCTACACTTACACCCCATCTTCCAGATGCAAATTGTACAACTAGATAACCGTTTGGCTTAGTGTATTCGTATTCTGTCCACTCTATACCTCCATCCTTGGGTGTTGTTACCATTCCTCCCTCTCCAGTGTTTGTAGCTGTACCAGCAAGATTTGCTGCCTTAGCACAAGCTAATTTGAACTCACGGCTAGTTGCACCATAGCTCATAGCACCAATTAGTACTGGCGTCTTTAGTACCATTGGCTTCTTTACTCTACCTTTGCCTATGACAACTGTTGTATCAACTTTCTCTCTGTATATGTCTACTGGTACAGGTGGTGCTATGTGGGCTGGTACAAATAGGAAGTCCTCGAAGTGAGGTAGTCTACCAGCGTAACCAAATCCTCTAATTATGTATTTTCCTGTTTCAGCTCTATATCTGATCTCGTCAACAACAGCTTTGTATATGTTCTCAGCGTATCTCCTAGTGGCTATTTTTGGATATAAGGGGTGTTTGAGGGCCATGACTTACACCTCCTATTTTTTACCATAGAAGGGTCTTAATGATGCAGGAATAATCTTCTTAAACTTAGATGGGTCAGCATTAATACCATACTTTTCAAAAAGTGCCTTGAGTTTCTTAACATCTTCCTCTGTCATCTCTTCAACCTTGGTATTGTTACCATAACTCTTACATTCTCCTCCAAGGTATATTGTTCCTCTTATCATCCAATCGCCTAGTCTCTCGCCAGCGTTACCAACTATGATTATCTCGCCGTTTACCATGTAAACGCCTATACTGTCACCAGCATCTCCCTTTATTAATACTGTTGCACCCTTAAGTATCTGTCCAACAGCATCGCCAGCATTACCTTCTACAACTATTGTTCCACCATAGGCATACATGCCAACGCCGTAACCTACATTACCCTTTATTATGATCTCTCCTCCCCAGGCCCCATCACCAACATAATTGCCTGCATTACCATTGACTATGATTTTTGCACCCGTATTTAACATACCTAAGTAGTCTCCTACATCACCTTCTATTATTATTTCTCCATTCTTTAATCCTGCTGCAATCCCATAGAGGTTCTTAGCATTTTTGACTACAACTTTTAATCCTTTAGCAATGGCATCCTTTATTTTCGCGTTGACTTCGGAAATATCTAATCCTTTGGCGTCTATTTCAAGAAGTTCGCCCCTTGACATAAGAAGATCACCGCGCGTGATAATAATAAATAATTTACACTTAAAAATATTACCTAACGAGATACTTTATTAATAAAAAATCCCTCTGAAATAATATTAAGTATTATTCATTTTAAAATTGAAGAAGAATATTATTCTTGGTAATATTATAAATTCGTTATATTAGAAGAAGGTTAAACTATTATGATCCTCCCTTTTATATATTCCTAAATTTAATTCAAATTCTAAAGAGGAGTTTAGTATGCATGTTTTTAACATTTCATTAATTATATAAACGAGTATCAGATTTCTTTAGTAATGGTTTAAGTAATATTTTAGGTTAATGTTATGTTAAAGATTAGTGTCAGTATCATCACTATAGTTGATGCCATAAGTGAGCCTAGTATTATTGCTTTTAATGCTCTGCTTATGTCTACCCCGAAGACGTATGCTGCAAGAGAACCTGTCCAAACACCAGTTGAGGGTAATGGTATCGCTACGAATAGTGCTAGACCCCAAAAACCATATTTTTCAATGTATTTTCGGCTTTTACGTCTAATGTAGTTAATGTATTTTATGTAGAATTCCTTTGTTACACTAATTCGCATGAGAAAATGTTCAAGCTTATTAAGGAATATAAGTATGAAAGGGGCAGGTATAATGTTGCCAAGGAATGAGATAAAGAATACTAGTATTGGATTTATATTGTAAACTATTATTCCTAAGGGTATGGCTCCTCTAACTTCAACAACTGGCAAGGCAGCGACTATGAGAACCTTAGCAATCCTTATTAGTAAATTCTCCATAACCCTACCCTACACTATTACACACCGAGATGCTCTCTCAGCAATATTTTGTATCTAACGAATTTTTCATCTGTTGAAACGAGAGGAATTATATCAGCCAAGTCTTTTATGCTTATAAGATAATCCTTCATACCACCTGTGGATCCAAGTACAGCTTTAATAGCTTCTCTTACTTCAACTATACCCATTTTCTCTAGATTTTTAATAGCCTTTAGCACATCATTTCTAGAATAATTCTTTTCTATACCCAGACTAATATTAAACGCGTTAATTTCACCAACTAACTCTGAAAGCCATATACTACCAAGACTCATAGCTAAAACTCTTAGTACATCTCCTTCAATTGTATCTCCTTGTAAAAGTTCTCTTATATCCTCTCTTAAAGCCATTTCTACCTCTCCATACAGATTTTATGCTACCTCTCATATATTAGTACAGTACTACATATTACTTCCTATACATAATTACTTGAAAGACTAGCGATAATATTAAAATGCTAAGATGATTAAGGTAATAGTGGGTGCTATTTATGTCTACTAAGGCTAAAATAGACAGTGTCATCGTCGAGGTGGTAAAAGGGGATATAACAAAGCTCAGTATTGAAGCTATAGTCAATCCAGCAAATAGTCTAATGGTTATGGGTGGTGGCGTAGCTGGGGCAATAAAGAGGGCTGCAGGAGATATGGTAGAAAAGGAGGCATTAAAGTATGCACCTGTACCTGTAGGCTTAGCCATAGCTACTAGTGCAGGCAAGCTAACTAACATAAAATACGTGATACATGCACCCACAATGGAAAAACCAGCCATGAGGACTAATGTAGATAAAGTAAGAAAAGCTGTTAGAGCTGCATTATCAAAGGCAAGGGAGCTAGGGGTATCAGAAATCGCTTTCCCTGGTATGGGTACAGGCGTTGGTGGCCTATCATATAGTATTGCTGCAGAGGCTATGGTAAATGAAATAAAGGAGTTCTTAACCAAGGCTGGTAGTGGAAGTATCAGGAGGATAGTACTAGTGGCATACGGCGATGAATTATTTAAGGAATTTTGCAAAGCAGTTGAAAATATTAAATAGTTAACATTAGATATATCCGGTGGATTAATTGAATAAAATAGAAGCTAAAGGAACACTCTCAAAAGTATTCTATACCCTATCTATAGTGTTGGTTATAGCCCCCATACTATCACATTTTACATCATATAGTGATAGCTATTGGATCTTTATAACAAAACTTGGTGATGAAACATTCTACGTAGCTCTCTTACCAATAGTATACCTGCTTATTAGCCGAGAATTAGGATTTAAGTTAATATTACTATTTATGACAAGTGCTTGGATTAACGTAACATTGAAAGCGATATTAGCTATGCCACGTCCTCCTCAGGAGTTATGGAAGGTAGAAGCTAGTGGTTATGGATTTCCAAGCGGGCATGCACAGAGCTCAACAGTTTTTTGGGGTTACTTATCTTACAAGGTTAGAATACGAGCTTTCATCTTATTTGCTACGCTTATGGTACTTTTAATAGCTTATTCTAGAGTTTACTTGGGTGTACATTATCCTCATGATGTAGCCGGCGGGATCATTATAGGTTTAGCACTTATTCTCATATCTCACATAATTGAACATAGACTTTCGCATCATTTTATGAAGACACATTATTCATTTAAAATTCTGATGCTGTTTTTTTACTCTCTATTTGTATTATTATTACTCCTCGTAGTGAAGGATTTAATAATAGTTAAGATTGCAGGTTTAATTCTAGGTGGGGGTTTAGGCCATATTATTGTTAATGAAAAATACGGAATAAGAGAAATATCATCATTTAAAATAAGAGCTACAATGACTATTATGGGTGAGATGCTTGTCTTCATATGCTATATGTTGGTAAGAAAGGTCTTGAACCCTCTAATACTATATCTAGGGTTTATGGTACTAGGACTCATTATAACATTTACACCACTACTAGTAGTACTGCTCTTTAAGAAAATAGGGTCATCGGGGTAGGAGAATAAGATATAGCTTAAAAATGTTTAGAGGGAGAAAGTGACTTCAGGGCTCTCCTTAACCGTATACTCACCCTTCTCTGTTGAAAGTCTTATATCCATTTGTTCTATTCTTAACGTACCCTTTATGTCATCGCTACCTTCTATTAATGTATCATATGCCTCTTTATCACTAGTGTAGATTTCTACCTTCTCTAATGGTGCATTTAGTGGTATTCTCTTATCATGTTTAGCTCTTCTTATTTCAGCTATTACCTTTATTACTAAGTCTCCACGTTTAACCTCTTTCTCACTTATCTCTATCGGCTGAGGCCATGGGGCTATAGTAATACTCTTCCATGGTTTTCCATTGAACAATCTATAATATATCTCATCGCAAATGTGTGGAGTAAACACTGATAACATAGTTAATGTCTTCAATAGTACTGTATAGAGTGTGTAAGACACTGCTTCCTTACTCTTTCCAGTAATGTTCATTCTATACTTTATAGCTTCTAAATAATGGTCACATAGCTTATGCCATATGAAGTCTATTAGCTCACTACTAGCTCTTATAAAGTCATAGTTATCTAGTGCTTCAGTAACCTTTCGTATTGTTTCATTTAATTCTCCTAGAATCCATTTATCAGTTAACCTGAGATCACTTGGGGCCATTTCTTTGTATTCATAGTTCTCTAGAAATATCTTTGACAACCTTGCGGCATTCCATAGTTTTATAAGGAATTTCTTCGTGAACTCTAATCCATCCCAGTTAAATCTTACATCACTACCTGTTGCTGCTGCTTGTGCAACCCAGAGTCTAAAGGCGTCTGCACCATACTTCTCAATAACCTCAAGTAAGCTTACGTAGTTACCGTAACTTTTATGCATCATTCTACCATCGGTTCCACGAACCATACCGTTGATTAGTGCTGTTTTGAATTGTGGTTTATCAAATAATATTAAACCTCTAACTATTAGGTAGTAGTCCCATGTTCTAATGATGTCATAGCCATTTGGCTGTAGATCGGCAGGTAAAAGCCTCTCGTCTAGATTGTCAGGCCATCCCGCATGGACTGCTGCTGTAATACTAGAATCCATCCATGTATCCATAACATCAGTTTCCGGTATTAGTTTGGCTCCGCAGTGTGGACATTTGTCTATTGGTGGTTTATCCTTCCTTGGGTCGATAGGCACCCATGATGGATCAGCTACTATAATGTGACCATTCTCGCAGTACCAGACTGGGAAGGGGGTTCCAAAAACTCTTTTCCTAGATATTGTCCAGTCCCAGTCTAAGCTTTTAACCCAGTCTTCAAGTCTTTTATAGGCATGTGGTGGAATCCATTTAATGTTCTTCTTTGATTCCTCTAGAATTCGCTCCGCTAAAGCTCTAGTTTTGACGAACCATTGTCTTGCGGGTATGATTTCTACTGGTGTATGACACCTCCAGCAGGTGCCAATGCTACTGGTAATTTTCTCAACTTTAACAAGTAATCCTTTCTTCTCTAATTCCTTAACAATTCTCTTTCTAGCCTCGGATATTGTCAGTCCCTTAAGGAATCCTGTGGCCTCAGTCATAACGCCTTTTTCATTAATGGCTTTTATTACTGGTAAATTATACCTCTTTTGCCATCTAACGTCAGCTTTATCACCATAGGTACAGACCATGACGACTCCAGTACCGAAGCTTGGATCAACTTCTGGATCTGTTAAAATCGGTATTTCTCTATTGTATAATGGCACCTTAGCTTTCCTACCTATAATACTCTTATACCTCTCATCTTCTGGATGTGCTAGCAGAGCTACACATGCTGGTATGAGTTCAGGTCTAGTCGAGGCAACTGTTATAGATGTTCCATCATCAAGTTCAAAGTTGAAGTAGTATAACTCTCTAACGACATCGGTGTACTCTACTTCTGCCTCTGCTAGTGCTGTTTCACAACGTGGACACCAATGGACGGGGTGTTCACCAAGGTAAACGTAGCCTTTTCTATACATTTCAATAAAGCTTAATTGTGTTCTTCTCCAATAGTCAGGATCCATAGTCTTATATTCTGTAGTCCAATCGATACTGCAGCCAAGGCTCTTAATAGCTTTCTTCATTGGTTCGATCCATTTCTCGGTAAACACTCTACATAGTTTTAAGAACTCTTGACTAGGTAGTTCACTTTTAGTTTTGCCTATGGCTTTCTCAACTCTAACCTCTGTAGGTAGGCCGTGGCAGTCCCATCCTTGGGGGAATAGGACATTGTATCCTCTCATCCTTTTATATCTTGCTACAAAATCTATGTATGTATGGTTTAAGGCATTACCTACGTGAAAGTCACCACTAGGATATGGCGGTGGCGTGTTTATAGCGAAAGTTGGTTTTGTTCTATCCTTTCTATCAAACCTATATATCCCCCACTCTTCCCATAGTCTTTGCCACTTTCCCTCTATGTCTTTATGGTTGTATCTCTTTGAAAACTCAATACTCATAATTTCACCTTCTTCCTTAAACTGAGATTTACAAGAAGGGTTATCCTTTCTAAAAACTTATCTTTACTGAGACCAGCAATAATACCAATAGAACTAGGGATAGCTTTAACAGATATAGGTTCTCTCCTAATAGCTTTGGGCTTATGTTTTAGACTACTTCCAAGGGCATCACGCCCATAAGTTAGATACGTTACATACTATACTACAATACGGAGATATAAAAATTATTCATTTTTACTCTAAAGATTTCCTGTTAGACTTGCCTATTACATAGAAATATACTGTTCTAAACCTGTAGCCATCCCATATGTATGCTTTCTTTACAGGATTCCATCCAGGTATTTCAAAATCTAATGTGACAACACGTGCACCAGGTTTTAACTCCATTTGCAGCTTCGGCTTTAACTTTTCATTAACACTAGTTAAGAGGTACATATAGACGACGGTAGCATCATGTAAAGGTATAGAGTACATGTCACCTTCAATTATTTCAACTTTGTCACTTACACCTTCCTTAATTACTCTTTGGCGGGCCTCTTCCACAAGATCATGCCTAATTTCTATGCCCTTAGCTTTAGCGCCAAAATACTTTGCAGCTGTAATAACCACTCTACCATCACCACATCCTAGATCATAAACCATATCAGTTGATGTAACATTAGCTAATTGTAAAATCTTCTTGATCATATTCTCTGGTGTAGGAACATATGGTACTGCTATCATGACTCCGCTGGTACCCAAAATAAAGCGTTAATAACCTCTTATTTAGGCTTCTTGCTTACTCTTTTTTATAACTCTCACATCATAAATCAATGTATAAGGGTATTGCCCCTTCTCATCTTTTTCATACTTCTTAACCATATCCCAAACATTAAGTAATGCCGTTAAAACTCCTGTTAGTGCTTCCATTTCAGCACCCGTCTTAGCTGTAGTT
>CAZTBM010000009.1:0-58811 GCA_964611985.1 uncultured Desulfurococcales archaeon
ACATTTGACAAGAGCAAACTTATCATAAACAACAATAGCATCTCTAATAACACCACGAGACTTAAGGGAGATAACATACTCCTTTAAGAGTGGTATTCTCTTACTCACTCTCGCCCACCTATTTATGAAAGGTTTAAATAAGTCAGTTTAAGCATGTGTTGCTAAATTGGTTTTCAATCTGTACATATCCAGTACCACATTCTAATTAATTCTTGTACCTTATATATAAAATTTCCCAGAAACTTACTGTAAATTTACTTGATATGTTTCATATATCTAAGTAACGTTATAACTAGTGGTGTACCGTAATGCCTAGGAGAGGTTGGGTAAACGTCTCATTACCTGAGGAACTTGTTAGGATTATAGATCAGGTTGTTGCTTCAGGTAAGTTTGGATATAGGAGTAGACAGGATTTTGTAGTTGATGCTGTGAGAATTAGGTTAAGAGAGTTAGGTTATTTGAAGTAATGAAAAATAATATTTTTATTAGTGTCTTTTTCAAGATTAACTGGGCTTAGTGACTATAGGTATTAACGTTTTTACATTTTATGTAGTGACTTTAGGTATGTTGTATACGTTACTAAAGCTTTTATGACTCTAGCTGCCTTCTCTATTGAAGTGTATACTGGGACTCCATGTTCTTCGAGTATTCTAACATTACTGAATTCTCTGCCGAAAACATTCACAACTATAAATGGCTTATTGTATTCTTTAACGAGTTTCGCGATCTCCTTGGCAACAGTATCCTCCTTGGGTATGTGGAACGGCATATTTGATATTCTTCCAAAAGTACCATAGCCTATGAGTAAGACTATGTCATAGCTTTTGTCCTTCAGAAGTAGTTCTGTTGCAACCTTGTATGGCTCTGGATCAACAGTAGCTACTAAATCTATAGGGTTCCTTTTATTCCAGAATGGTGGCAGTATCTTATTTAACTCTTTGACTATGTGGTTTGGTAAAGGTGGTAGCTTTAGACCCTTACTTTCAAGAGCGTCAGATGCTTCAACAGACCATCCTCCTCCAGCAGATATTACACCTACTCTTAGGTAAAGGTAATTTTTCAAAAGCTAATGCAGTATTAAACATGTCATCAGGTTCATAAACTCTAATAACCCCATACTTTCTGAAAACAGCATTATATATTTCATCTCTACCTGCAATAGCGGCTGTATGTGAGTGTGCTGCCTTAGCACCGCTAGCGGTATAACCTATTTTCATGACCACTAATGGCTTCTTCCTAGTATAGCATTCAAGTGCTTTAATGAACTTTCTGCCATCTTTAACTCCCTCTATGTACATTATTGTTACTTTAGTTGTCTCGTCATCAGCTAGGTACATTAAGTAATCACTTACCTCTAAGTCTGCTCGATTACCCACTGAGATGGCCGTACTGAAGCCAATATTTTTCATAGCAACCCAGTATAGCATTGTTCCAGCAAAAGCCCCACTTTGTGATATAAAGGCTATGTGTCCGGCCTTAGGGGAAATAGAGGTGAAGACAGCATTGAGCTTTGATTTTGCTACAAAGACTCCCATGCGATTGGGTTCAACAAACCTTATTTTACCTTTTCTTGCTATTTTCACGACTTCTTTTTCGAGCTTTTCACCTTCAAGTCCTATCTCACTAAACCCAGCTGTAATTATTATGGCTGCTTTTACACCTCTTTCAATGCATGCCTCCATGACATAAGGTACTATTTTTGCAGGTACTGTTATAACCACTAAGTCTATGTCTCCTGGTATGCTTCTGACGTCAGGATAACATCTTAAGCCTAGTAATCGATCTGTTTTTGGGTTTACTGGGTACACCTTTCCTTCAAAACCATAGTCGATGATGTTTTTAAGAATGACATGCCCCCAGGCTTTCGGATCCCTACTTGCACCAATTACAGCTATGCTCTTTGGCTCAAAAATGTATTTTATATTATCTATCTGACGGTTTGCCATGGAATACTACCTGAGCTTAGAATACACTTTTGCCATCCAACATTAGGGGTCTCTTCCAATTTCCGTTAACTAGCTCTTGCATTTCGGCTACTTCTTTTTCTGTTAGGTGTTTAAATCTACCTTGAAGTCTTAAGTGTTCACTAACAGGTCTTAGCTCTCTCGGTTTTATGTTTAATCTGAATATGTCATGGTTAACCTCTAGTAGTGGCCACATACCTGTTAGTACAGCCAATCTTGCTACTTCTACTGTCTTGTTTTCTGGGAACCTCCAGCCTGTCGGACATGGGGAGTGTATGTATGCTAACCCCTCTTTACGTGAAGTTACTTCAATCGCTTTTTCTTAGTTTATTCTTTAGGTCGTTAATGAATGCTAGTGATGCTGTAGCTATGTATGGTATTTTATGTGCGACCATTATATCTATCATGTTCTTGGTAACTCCTTTTTACCTTTCCACTTGGCACCTACGGGTGTCGTTGTCGTCCAAGCTTTATATGGTGTCGTTCCACTTCTCTGTATACAGTTGATAGTTTAACGTTAAGCTTAAGCTCATTTAGTATTTCTTTAGTGTTTTTGTGGTATTTTGAACGAATACTCCTTGCTCTCTTATGCCTTGAGTTACTGTTAGCAAAACTCTATGTAATGTTGGATCAAGGACTACTACATATTTAGGATTATATATCATACTCCGTGTAATCTCGTTCTTTTCACCAATAACTACAAATGCTGTTACAGGAGCCCCTCTACGAGCTATACCAAACCACGGAAACGCTCTAGAAAACTTACCATCATATAACGCTGTTAAAGCAATGAGTTCACCACATAAAACAACTCCCTGACCGCCACGACCATGCAGTCTAATCTCCTCTAAAACCATAATGAGGAAACACCATAATGAGCGGTCAATAATATTATACATTAAGCCTTCGCAAGTTCACAACTAAGACCGTTGCTTAATATACAAAAGCCCGAATACCAAGAGATGTCAAGGAAGTTTTTCTTGAAAAGCTGAGAGTAAAGGATTAACTACTTATTCGGTAACATATATGGGAATTATGGATGGGTTTATTCCGCTAAAATATGTAGATAAAAAGATCAAAGGAAAATACTACGTGTACCTATAAGAGTGCAAGAATGGGAAAATTATAACAAAATATATTGGGCCACTAGAGAGGATTGTAGAATTCTATATTCAGAGTAAAGATAACTGGTGGGCCCGCGGGGATTTGAACCCCGGACCACCGGGTTATGAGCCCGGCGTTTCAGGGTGGTCGGTTTTAGCCTCCGACAAGCCTCTCTGCCGGGCTGAGCTACGGGCCCACACTGCTCTGTGTATACTTCTGTTATATTGTGGTCTTTTTAAATTTTCTTATAAAATCTTGAAGCTTAGCTCGTTAATCGAATTTTTATTGTATTCTCTAATTATACATCACTAAGAGACATGTATTAACTTGTTTCGTATTATCAGTTTGGAGGGATTTGCTGGTTTGTAATGCGATATACTTATAGGTTTCCACTTATAGTATCAAATACTCGGGTGAATGTGCCGCCGTAGCTCAGTCCGGGAGAGCGCCCGAGGAAGAGGCTTAATAGCCTCTCCGGCGAAGCTGAAGACCGGGATGTCCGGGGTTCAAATCCCCGCGGCGGCACCATTCTTTTTCCTAACGCTTTCGCGTTAAAGTATATATAGGCGTTTACGTATGATATATTTACTTGGTTAGCTTAAGGGAACGTAGTGTATGTAGTTGGAGGCCGGGGACCTTGGTTTTAAGTGATATCGAATGGGGGTTCTTTAAAGGCAGCATTAGATTGCTTATATTAACGCTCCTTGAAGGCTCCCCAATGCATGGTTATCAGATATTGAAGCGTGTTGAAAAATTTATTGGTTCAAGACCTAAGCTTAGTACGGTTTACACTATCCTTGCTGAACTAGAGAGAAAAGGCCTTGTTAAGTCCAATAGCGGTTTTAAAAGATATTATTCACTAACAGATAAAGGTAAGAAGTTACTTCATGAAATTAGGAAGCGAAATGAAGACAGGATGAAGCGTCTTGTCTCCACCATCCTAGAGGGTTATAAGGGCTAAACTTCGTTATACTAGTAAGTACCACTTCTTACCAGTATGTCTATCAATTATGATTGCAAGTCTAGTTTCATAATCCACTCTAATAAGCCATCTCGTACCTGCATGTAACTTTAAACCTTCCTTAACCATTCTCTTAATTAGTCTTCTAGGGTATGGTGGTAAACTTCTAATATACCACGACACTACTATCACACAAGACTATACTAAACACTATGATAATATTAGGATACGGATACAATTTAAAATACTACTCCACATAACGTTGTCTACTTACTCTAAGGGGTGATAATTATGAGTAAAAATAGTAACGATGTATACGTTGTATGCATTAATGGGTCTCCACGAAACTATGGTGGAACATATAAGCTACTAAGGATAGCTATGGAAGCTGCTAAGCGTGAAGGAGCTAAGGTGAAATTATACAATCTATACGAGCTAGACATTAAACCATGTATCGGATGCCTATGTGACATACAGAATGCTTGTAGGTATCCTTGTGTAATAGAGGATGATATGAAGGAGATATATGAGGAAATACTTAAAGCTGATGGGCTAATTCTAGCAACACCAATATACTGGTATTCTCCATCAGGACCCATGAAGAATTTTATTGATCGCTTAACAGCATTTGAAAATATGATATTCATTACCGGTAGAAGCTGGGTTGAAGGGAAAGTCTGCGGATTAATAGCTGTAGGTAACGACTCAGGGATGATTATGGTTCTCTCAAATCTCATGATAATATTGAATTCTATGGGCTTCATAGTACCACCATTTGCAATAGCATACTTTGCTGAAATGGGTGACGTCTTACAAAAGGACTCAACAGTATTTGATGCATATAATGTTGGGAGAAACGTAGTATTAGCAGCTAGAATAATCAAGAAGCAAAAAGCCCTATGGTACCTTTATGACGAGGTTAAAGACGTCGTGAAAAAGTTAAGAAAGCAAGTAGCTGAGGAGGCTAAGAGAAATGCTAACAGAGTTAGAGATGAAAGATTCAAAGCAATAACTAAACTACTTAAAGAAAGTAAAGGTCAATAAATAAAACTCCATCTAGATCCTTTACTAACATACCTTCCTCTAATAGGTATAACCTCATTACAGTGGGGACAACGATTATTTTTATCTAGCTTAAACTCTACAACTTCGTATCCGTACCTAACAATCACTGGTCTCCCACATCTAGGACAATACGTGGTCTCGTACTTTGGGTCATTGATGTTACCAATGTAAACGAATTTTATACCTATCTCTAAAGCTCTCTCATAGATTCTGATTAATGACGCTATTGGTGTAGGTGGTTCATGAAACTTCCAAGCAGGATAATACCTATTTACATGTAATGGTACATCCTCGCCTAATCGGTTAATATGATTCTCAAGTACCCATTCAACACATTCATCCCAATCATTAACACCTGGAATCACAAGATATATCATCTCTATGTGAACACCTTTCCTCAAAGCATACTCTGCATTCCTAAAAACTACTTCAGGATCTAACCCTCCAATCCACTTCTTATAGGTCTCTGGGCATCCTTTAATATCAAATCTCGCTCCATCCATACCTGCCTTTATGAGCTTATTTAATGTGTTGATGGTCATGTAACCGTTACTAACTATTGTCGAGTATAGTCCCTTCTCAGACGCATACTTAAACACATCTATAAGATAGTCTGCTTGTGTTGTTGGTTCATTGAAGCTTGCACATACCCCTTCGTCACCACGTTTTATTGCTAATTCAACTATCCTTTCTGGCGGTACATACTTCATACCTTCAGGATCTGGTGTTTCAAAACTTAAATGGTAATTCTGGCACCAAGGACACTTAAAATTACATCCCCAATTTGAGAATGTTATAGCTGTACTTCCAGGCCAGTAATGATAGAATGGTTTAATCTCTATAGGTCTACTTTCAATAGCACTTATTAGACCATAGCCTATATGGTATAATTCACCATTTATATTAGCATAGTTCCCACAAAAACCACGGGCGCCAGGTTTGAGTCTACAGTGTCGTTCACATACACCACATATCAATGTATCATTAAGAATACCATATTCTATTCTAGATTTCCTAACGGATTGTAGATTAAGTAGGTTACTTAACTCCATATGAACTATCAAACCCTCTAATTTAATGTTTAAATATTTTAGAGTAATTAAGTTTTTAACAGTGTACCCTAGTTTGTGATGAGCTTGGCCGATACTGAAGTATATGATGACAATGGTAGCCCCTGATTACTTGATTTAAGGTTGAGGGAGTTATCGTATGGTTAGACTTGTTGATGTTCACTGTCACTTGTACGAGTTTAAGAGAACCGATATTGATGATTTTAAGGACATGTTAATTTTAGCTGTATCTGACGATTACGAGAGTTCACGTAAGACCCTAGAGCTAGCTGATGAATATAGTAATGTTATACCCGCAGTAGGATTACATCCTTGGTTACTAAGTGAAGTTAATCCTAAAGAAGAGTTGAAGAGGATAAGTAAATTAATCAATAATTATGATGTTAGGGTACTAGGTGAGATAGGGTTAGATAAGAAGTTTACACCAGAGACTTTTAATAAACAGCTTGAAGTCTTTAGGGAACTGCTAGCATTAGCTAAAGACTATGATCTTAAAGTGAATCTTCATGCAGCTGGGGCATGGAGAGAGGTATATGATGAGGTATTATCGTACGATATCGATTCAGTTCTCTTCCACTGGTATACTGGCCCACTAGATCTACTTGAAGAAATAATCTCACAAGGATTTTTCATATCAATAAATCCAGCAATAAAGATTCAAGATAAGCATAGAAAGGTACTTGAATATGCGAAAATCGATCACATTTTAACTGAGAGTGACGGTCCTTACAATTATCGGGGACTAAAATTAACACCTAAGATGGTTGAGGAGTTAGTGAAATCGATATCGATTCTAAAGAATCTGCCGTTAGAGACTGTAAAGACCAAGATATTTGAGAATTTTACTAGATACGTGGGTGTAAGGAGATATGGCTGAAAATTTATTTACTCAAGTTGTATGATAGCAAGCTCTATAGTTTTACTACTTCGAATAGACAATATTCATCGCCTAGATTAATGCATTTAATTTCTCTAACTCTTGTTTTCGCTCTATAAACATTATCAAAGACTCCAGCAAGCATCCCTCTAACATAATGGGATGTAGCAGTTTTTATTCCTCTCCCAGTATAATACTCCTTCTGTACAACACACTCCCATAGATCATGAGCTTCAATTAATAATCCATTAGGTAGGGTCCTCTGTAATCTTATTCTACACCAACCGTATGCAGCTACTATGGGTTTTAGAATCTCGGTAGTAACAAGCTCTGGATTATGACTAAACTTGCTTTTTGCAATATACATCTTATATGCTGTTTGCCCCACACTATATCCAGCATGATATAATGTTGTTGCAGCAATAGCCTCACCAAATTTCTTCTTAAGTCCTATGAGGAAACCTATCATGTTTGCGTGGCCTAATAGTATAGCAGGTTTACCGCCTAAGCGTATAGGGAATAGGTATTCGTCAAAGAGAATCCCTGCTAATGTAGGTCTAATATGTTTTACTTCAAATACTACATTTAGCTTTTTCATTTCTTCAATTACTATTTCACATAGTTCCTTCTTGTCAGTAAAGTCAATGCCAATGAATATATCCGCTTCTTTAGCTGAAGGTGAAGGTATACTTGTTACAACGGATACTATATTTAACTTCCTACCGCTGATAATCTTCACTATTTTCTCAAGTACTCCAGGCTCATTCTTTACTCTAAGATGTATGCCATGAATATCTCTTTCATCACAGTATAGTAATGTGTTAAGCTCTAATGGCATACTATTTCACACAGATAACCTTAAGTTAAAAAGTATATAAGTATGTTACCTTAATATTCGACTACAGAGAAACATTATGTTCTAAAGATTAGAATTATAAGAATAAACCTTCACAATTATAGTTAGATGTAGAAGATGGTGTACAGTATTATGAGAGTACGATATATAGTTGTGTTAGCCCTAATTTTAGGTCTTCTATTAACGCTCATTCCGAGTTTCATCACCACATGCTTAGGAGGGAGAGATCGTATTCTAACCTCTCATTCTCATCATATACTAACTAAGATTTATGTGAATATCACCCAAGACCTTGAAGAAGAGCTATTTAGACTCGTTCCATCGAAAATAAGTGACATGAGTTCTCGTGGATACACGATTGTTATAGCCTTTACCAAGCCTAGCTTAGTATTAGACTTAGAGTCTTTAATGGATTCATTAGATTATGTAGTAGGTCCTGAAGGAGAAATATACTATAAGGGTTTAGAAGACTATATCATGATAAAAATAGTTATACTTAGAGTCAACTCTCTTGATATACCGGTTTTAGTAATTTATGTTCCAACTTTCAAGTACTATATAAGAAAATATAACGCACAAGCCCATGTTATAATGAGCATAAGTGTTAAAGATGGTAATGTAAATTCTATAATCAACTCCTTAAAGGGTATAGTGCAAAGCTTAACGATAAGTAAAGAGGCAGACACATTTAAAGTACATGCAACAATAGGAAACCAAACATACAAAGGATCATTGAACATATACTACAATGTTAAAGATAATAGAGGAGAATGCACTATAGACTTTCTTTCAGTAGACCTGCCTCTCCCCAAGGCTAAAGTGTATAATTCTCTATTTAAGAATATAACCTACGATATAATTCGTAGGTTCAGTAGTAAAGGTGTAACATGTACTATTACAAAACAGGTCTACAATATAAGGGTAAAGGATCTAGTTTTATACGAACCAATAGCAAGTGTAAATATTAAAACAATAGATTGGCGTAAAATAACATTCATGGAGGTAAAAAGGCTCATAGAAAGGAAAATATTATTGAATCTATCTCTACAGGATGCTAATGAAATTTCATCTAAAGCTAGTTTACACTCGATAATAATGTACTACAAAGGCATGTGGGCCTCTTATATCCACCTTTGTGGCTTAGTTGAGACATGGGGAAAAATTGAAGGTACTCGATTAGTCAAGAGCATCACACCTACTACTACAAGATCGAACATTACCCGGACTTATACAAAAGCTGTAACAGCAACCACAGCTGTACCAACAGTTAAGGGAGTAATTAGGGAAGCTGTGGTACAAACAAGCACTATAAGCGAAATGGTAAGAGAAGGAGTAGTCTCCCCAAAGAAGAAAGTAATTGCAGTTACAACGCAAACAGTACATACTACTATTGAAAGTTTTAGAGTTCATATGGAGAAAATATTAATTATATTAACTGTAACTATTATTACAGGTATAATAGCATATATTACAATTAGGAAGGTTCTCCCGTCCTAAGTGATACTATTTTATTAGTTCTAGAGTTTAAGACTTAGAGTAGATGGAGGGTTTAATAAAGAGTTGCCAAAGAAGGAAAAGAACCCCCCAATATTACCATTAGGCTCTACAACACTTAGGGTTTATCTGGAGCTAGTTAAATGCAGGAAACCTTTAGGTGTGAGAGAAGTTCAGAGACGATTAGGGTTTAGAAGCCCGAATACAGCTAAATATCATCTTGATAGACTTGAAGCTATGGGTTTAGTTGAGAAAGTCCTCGAAGGCTATAAAGCTAAGCGTGACGAATCAACTATTCTTTCAGTATACACTACATTCCTCGGTTTTCTTCTTCCTAAAATTTTACCTTACACTATAGCGTTAACAGCAGGATTAATTGCTTATATCGTATTATCGTGGCCTATTATTGATTACACGCTTCTGATACTATTTACTGCAGCACTAACTATAATGTGGTATGAGGGTCTCAGCTTATATAGGCTATTAAGGCTGATTTTAAGGAAACATAGGTAGTTTTCTAGTGTTTCCTCACTCTAAAGAATGAAGCTTCCAGTTAAACACGGCTTCCTCAAAGAGTTAAAGTAATGGGGTAACGTAGTGTGGTATAAATATACGGAAGGCTAGAATGGTTAAGAATGCTGTTAACGGAACAGTTATATTATCGTCTATGAACTTAAACTCGAAATGCTCAATAATACTCGCAATGAGCCCTCCTAAAGCTCCAGCTATTCCAAGCTTTAGTCCTAATGGTATACAGACTGTTGCCATTGCAAGATTACCCCACCATGACTTCGTTCTTCTCTTGTAGAGAGCGTTTCTAACGACCCCTGTTACAGCATCACCTACTGCCATGTATAATACTGGTATTACACCATACCAGAAGTTGCCATTGAATATTATCCATGCTAACATTATGACTATTCCCCACATGACGCAAAAGTGTACTTCGAAAATATTGTCTTCTACTTGGAACCAATACATTAGTTTACCCGTTCTATGCGGTAAGTAGGTTAACACTGCAAGAAGCATAGCTAATATGAATGGTATTATTGGAGATGTGAAGAGGTATGGTACTAAAAATGCAACAAGCCCTCCTGCAGCAACATGTATGAGTTTGCGATTATAGTATACCGCTACGTTATGCGGTAACCCTCTTCCTATCATAACTTCATAAAGCTTCTTAGAAACTACTGCAACAACAAACATGACCCAGGCGAAGAGGATCACTGCGTAAATAGCTTCATGTAATAATGTTGCTGTGGAGATCGCCAAAACCTGGATCTCCTCACAATTCGTTTTTAACTGTGTTTAACTACTGTTGAACAAGTTTTTATATGTGTTGCGGTAATTTTTGAAGAACAGAATACCATTTTTTGATTTTTCAGACAGTCTTCTTTAAGGTATTAGATATGGCTTTAGCTAGATTTAGGATCTCATTACATGTATCAGAAATGTCTTTAAACATTTTTAATGCTTCTTCAGGCTTCATGCTCCCGCTTATAATGCCTTTCTTATACTCCACTAGCTTATTTAACAGAGTTGAGAATTTACCAACAAGTAATTTATGAAACTCTTCAACCTCACTGGGTGGTGTAGCCTTACTGAGACTATTAAGCGTAATATTAACTAAGTCTATTGGCCTCTCAAGGTAAATTTCAGGGTTCATTTTCAATTGTGCAATAGAGTTAGCCTTTAAAATATTATATGATGCATATACAGCTACAGGCACAATATAGGCGACATCGGTTACGCGTACAATATCGCTCATGTATATCGCTTTCTCAGCTAGAATTGAAAATCTTCTAGACATCTCATTAGCTGATTTAACCATGTTCACTGATACAAGGAGGCCTATTCCTAATCCCAGTAGTATACCCATAATAAATATTAATATTGTAACCTTCTTTATTTGAATACTTAGCTTACTTAACTGAGTTGGTAACCTCATAAGACACAACCATGGGACAACGCTCTAAACCTGTATGACCTTAATATCCTAGGGGTTATATTTTACTTTCCCTTACTGGCTAAAATAACTTAACGAAGAAACGATATCATATTGGCCGTCTGTAAAAAAGGAGTTGTTATTATATTTCGAGGAAAAATGTATGTTTAGCCTTTTACAACTCCTATAGGTACAAGTCTTACAACAAGTCTTGCTAGCCCAGTTTCATGTGAGACTCTAGCTACTCTATCAACATCCTTGTAGGCTTGTGGGGCCTCTTCACTTATGACCCTTCTTGTTGCAGCACGTAATTCTATGCCCCTCCTTCTTAGCTGGTCTACTATAATGTTTGGATGATACCTTCTTATTGCTTCAGCTCTTGACATTAGTCGTCCTGCGCCATGGGCTGCTGAGAACCATGCAGGGTTGTCCTTTACTCCTGCCATTATGTAGCTTGCTGTACCCATACTGCCAGGTATTAATACTATCTGTCCATATGGTCTATGGTCTGGTGGTATTTCTGGATGACCTGGTGGGAAGCTTCTTGTAGCACCTTTACGGTGAACTATTAATGTCTTCCTTTTGCCATCTACTACATGCTCTTCTATCTTAGCTATATTGTGTGCTACATCGTATACTAAGTGTAAGTCTAGTTTATCTGGATCTGTATGGAATACTTGCTGAAATGACTCTCTAATCCAGTATGTTACTAATTGTCTATTAGTGAAGGCGTAGTTTACTGCTGCACTCATTGCTGCAAAGTAGTCTTCTGCTTCTCTAGTGTTCCATGGTACACAGGCTAATTCTCTATCTGGTGGTCTTATACCGTATCTTCTCATAGCTCTCTCCATTCTCAGTAGGTAGTCTGATGCTACCTGGTGACCCAAACCTCTAGAGCCAGTATGTATCATTACCGTTATCTGGCCTTCCTGGTATATTCCTATAGCCTTAGCTATCGTTGGGTTGTATATCTTGTCTACAACTTGTATTTCTAAGAAGTGATTTCCACTTCCAAGACTACCTAGCTGTGGTGCTCCACGTTGTTTTGCCCTATTTGATACCTTGTCTGGATCAGCCCATTTCATATGGCCTTTCTCTTCAGTATGTTCTTTATCCTCGGGCCAGGCATAGCCTCTTGCGACAGCCCAGTCTAGTCCCTCCCTTAGAACGTTATTTAATTCTTGAATGGAAAATCTAAGTCTACCCTCACTACCTAGACCTGCAGGTACATTTCTAGATATTACTGAGACTAACTCCTTGAGCTTAGGCTTAATATCCTCTATTGTAAGGTTTGTTCTAAGAACTCTAACACCACAGTTAATGTCGTATCCTACACCACCAGGACTAATAACGCCACCTTCATCCGGGTCGAATGCTGCAACACCACCAATGGGGAAGCCGTATCCCTCATGGCCATCTGGCATAACGAAAGCTGCCTTCTTTATTCCTGGCAAGCATGCTACATTTGATGCTTGAATTAATGTTCTATCTCCACGCATTTTAGCTAGAAGTTCTTCATCAGCAAATATTATTGCTGGGACTTTCATGCCCCCTCTTGAGCCTTTGGGTATTTCCCAAACAAATTTGTCAACTTTGTTTAGTTGTACAACCATAAAACTACACCTACCATTGTATTACACTTCGAACTTTATAAATAATTTTGTACTCTGAGTACAACATTCAAGGTCAAATTAGTTCTTCCGGAATTTTCGAAGGTTTAAAGCTTATCTTAGGAGTAAGCCCTGCCTTTCTAAGGCGCTCCATTACATGAGGATACTCAAAAACATATTCTTCTTCAAATTCCCTAACAAGTACTTCATCTATCTCTCTTAATCTTTCAATAAGCCAGTTAACACTCTCCCTAGAGCTAAAGCTCAACATAACAGCGGGATGCACTTCCACACCATAGTCTAGTAGATTCTTTAATGCATTAAGTTGGTATTCAAAAGCCTCAGGTATAGCACCTGTAAGTATACTAAACTCCTGTGGCGTACAACCTTTGAGTGAAACCCTAACATGCAAACACTTATACTTAGAGAGATCTCTTGCATAACTTTTATCATAACCTATTAAAATACCATTAGTTTCTAGTATGAATAGAAACCTTCCATCAGCTTCAACAAGGTCAAGTAACTTAAGTAAATGTCGTCTACCAATAGTTGGTTCATTACCACTAATTCGTAGCTGCCTGTAACCTCGTCGTTCAGCAAGACGCTTAAGTTTAGAATAAATATAGTCAGGGGGATAAAACTTGCCAACTTTCTCAGGATTTTCTCTTGAAACACCACTCCAGCAAAAAACACATCTCAAATTGCAACCTACGCAATCAGCCGTTGCTATACCACCGTACCATCTACCACCACGAGCAACACGATAATACTTCCTGAGCTCCCCTTTAACAACAACTTTCTCAACATACCTACTTAGCTCAATGGGATCAAAGGGCATGGTGTCTAGCCTACAATAATCTCTTAAGCAGAATGGCCTTTAGTAACTTGTCCTCCCGATCTTTATGTTCATTAAGTATTGTATATAAGTTATTAAATATTACTATGAAGTTCTGTATTAAACCTATTAGGTCTATATCTCTATTACCGTATCTTGTAAGAAGACCATTTATATCGTTCAAGTATCCCTCTATTACCTTATGGTCTTCTAAGAAGTTCTTAACTTCAGAAATGTATCCCATACTTGAAAGTATGGGATATAAGTCTTTTTCTTCGCCCTTTTCATGTGAAAGAACAACCGTAGCAAAGTAAATTAACTTACCTAATAGATTAAACACATTATGATATGTTATATTTGGAATACTTCTTGATAAATCATTTGTAATTCTTTTTATTTCGTTAAGATAACTTGTAACCTCTGTATGCTCTTGTAGAATCTTATTAATTAACTCGCGAACCTTCATCTTTTCCATAACTATACCTTCATAGGTTATTCATTGTAACTATGGGCTTCTAGATATTTAGTTTTTGCTTAAGTTTAAAATAATAAGAATATTGCGATATTATGGTCCCTATATATTGGATGTTTTCTGTTGATCTAGTCTCAACCTTGCATTAAGTATTTTTATTATCTTTTCCTCTAGATCTATATGTTCTTTGAACAATGGATATAAACTATTGAACTGTACTATGACGGTGTCTAGTAATTTCTTTAGGTCTATTTTTCTATGAGCATAATTCTCAAAAAGCCTCCTTATATCATTTAAGTACTTAGTTATTTGTCTATGATCATTTCTTAATTTCTCTACATCGGTAATGTATCCTAAGTCTTCAAATATAGGATATAGCTCTCCTTCCTCTATAGCTTCATGGTCAAGGATTAAAGTGATTAAGTAGGTTACTTTACCTACTATTTGCGATACATTATAGAATTGTAGATTCTGTACTCTACTTATCACATTTTCTATTCTTTTGTTTGTTTCAGCAAAAATACTCATTATCTCCTTATGCTCCTGCAGAATTCTGTTAACTAATATAATGGTATTTTTCATCATACCACTTTAGCCTCTTCATAATATACGTCTAATCTATATTGAAACTTCTGTATATTTCGCTTCTTCTAAGCTTAAGTACTGGAAGAACTCTTCTTGCTTCATCTACGGCATTCATGTCGATTTGGTATTCTAAATACCTTTCCTTAGTACCTAAGTCGACTTCTACAATTCCATAAGGATTAACGATCATACTTCTACCTGTGAAATCTGTTCCACACTGATTTACTATAATCATGTAAAATGTGTTTTCGTGAGCTCTTGCCTGTGCTAGAAAACGTAGAGTTTCCTCCTTAAAGGGTCCCTTATACCAAGCTGATGGGTTAACTACTATATTGGCGCCTTTAAGTGCGTAGTAACGGTAAAGCTCTGGAAATCTAATATCAAAACATATCGCAGTAGCTATTCGGGCCGAGCCGATGTTAATAATAGGTGAAGGTTTATCGCCATGTAACATATAGTCTGATTCCTTATAACCATAGGCATCAAACAAGTGTATCTTCCTATAAACACCTATAGCATCACCTTTAGGGTTTATGAATACAACAGAGTTATAGACTTTAGGCTTTTTCTCCGTTTTCTCAAACATTGTAGCAAGTATGAAAGTTGAATATTCTGCTGCTAGTCTTGATATCTCGTTTATAAGGGGTCCATTAACATCTTCACTAATATCATATACTTCAACGGGTGCTAAACCCTTAATGTCGGCCATAAAATATTCAGGTAAAATTACTAAATCAGCTTCACATTTCACAATCATTTTCTTTAGTTTCTCAAGATTCCTATGCTTACTCTGGGTCGAAGCTAATTGAACTAAGCCTACCCTAAGTTCAGAGGACATGTTTCATTCACTATGTTTTACAAAAGTTATCAAACTAATTTAAGTTATCTAATTCAAGCTAAATAGTGGAGGACTAAATTTATGGTATTATTGAAGATCATTAGAAGACTAAACCTTTATAGTTTAGAGTTAAGAAGGAAGGAGC
This sequence comes from uncultured Desulfurococcales archaeon, assembly GCA_964611985.1. Classification (GTDB taxonomy): domain Archaea; phylum Thermoproteota; class Thermoprotei_A; order CAZTBM01; family SZUA-1508; genus SZUA-1508. The sequence continues at coordinate 15,822 of CAZTBM010000009.1, forward strand.
TTATGGAGAAATTAAGTGATGGCTGTGAAGAGTATGCTTGGGAGCTTGACCTTATAGATACACTATTAAAGTTAGGTGAGGAGGAGGGCGAAGTTGAATATTTTGAAGAAAACTATGTAGCCTACGATCCCACTGTTCATAGTAAATTGTTCTCTGAGAACACTATAAGACTGCTAGAGGTGTTAAGTAAAGGAGTTAATAGTGTTAGTGAGGTAGCGGTAAAACTGGGTAGGGATAAAGCAAATGTGTGGAAGGATATAATGTGGCTTAGAAACTTGGGTTTTGTGGTAACATTACGTGAGGGTAATAGGGTTAAACCAGTACCATTAGTTATAGAGTATGGTTTAGTCTTCGACTAACATTATGACAATATTTATCAAGGTCTTTGTGTAGAGTAGAGAGTAGACAACTCCATTCAAGGGAGGGGCTTAAGATTACAGATAGTAAAGAGGAAAAGATAAAGAGGAAGCTAAAAGAGGCTATTATCAGAGAGGTCGATGAAAGTAAAGAGGTTTGGAGAAAAGTAGCATTCTATAATGATCCAAGAGTTCAAGAGATACTTAAACACCTCTATGATAGATGGCAAAAGGCAAATAGAAAAGGCATACCACTTGACTACGCAACACTAGGTGAACTAAGGATACTACATAGTGTAGCTATGGGCAAAGCACGATCTGCTACTAGAGAGTCATGGGTTCGTGAACTTTATGAAAGAGAAATACTAGGCATACGTAAGAAAAGGGAAGAGGAAAGAGAGGAAAGCCCGTTAAGTATATTTAAGTCTATAATTAGGAGGCTTCTCATAGGTGGCAGGTAAATAGCATGAAAATACTCATCCAGCCATTAACACTTTACGATACATCAGTCATAAGCGATGTAACTGCAATCATAAAGGAGAAAATAAATGCAGAGTTTTACGTCTCATCAACGCAATTACAGCCGCCTCTAAGGTTCTTTAATTTTAATCGTAAACAGTATGATGCTAGCAAATTACTGTTATGGTTACGTGAGGAAACGAAAGAGTATGGTTTAGATAGAGTTATAGGGCTAGCTGAGATAGATGCGTACGTCGAGGGCTTAAATTTCGTATTTGGTATTGCCTCAGAAAGCTTAAGAACGGCCTTAGTCTTCACACTTAGATTAAGACCAGACTTCTATGGATTAAACTTTGACTACAAAGTCTACATTACAAGAATAGTTAAGGAGATTTTACATGAGCTTGGACATACACTACACTTAAACCACTGTAATAATAAGAGGTGCGTAATGAGCTTCAGTAATAGTATCATAGAGGTAGACTATAAAGAGGCGGCTTTTTGTCAAAAATGCACAGAAACTCTAAAGTACTTAGGAATTAAAGTTTTAAAGGCAGGTAAATTATCCACTTAATCTATCTGATTATGAATTTCGGAGGATTTATCCTTTGACTCTTACACTTAGGGCATTTACTAGGCTTCTTAGGTTTACTAAGCTCTTTAAATATGTAACCACAGCTCCTACATTGAGGAGGAAGCATTAATAACTGTTTTCTACCCTTACTTTGTCTCTTAATAGTTTTTGCGACATGTAATAGACTCTCATACACTCTATCTCTTTCATTTAAGGATAATCCAAGTAGGTAGCATATTTCATCAACACTAAGGGGGTCTTTAGTTTCACTAAGTAGCCTCATGATTTTTTCACGTAATGTTTCAAACTTTGTCATGACCTTATGTAACCTCTTTAAATGTCTAGTAGGAATCGAGCAATCCATTTACCATTAATCTGTTTAATCTCCATCATATGATAGGTAACAGCCTTGACCTCAGTACGGACCTCGTGAACCCTGGGATTAAACTTTTCACCCCAACCATAACCTTCAATAACATATTCTTCTTCATTAACTTTCTTAATAGTGTTAACCTTAAACTTTGAGAAAACCATATTCTCTGAGTCATGTATTATAAGCCACTCCTCAAGCCAACAATATAATAAGCTTTCTAAATCAAATCCATCAGTCTTGACGCTCTTGACTTCTATTGGTTTGACTTTACTCGTATCAGTCATAACTTCAAACATTGCAATAGCCGAATTCTCAAATAGCTCTTCTAAAGTATTACCATAAGCTTCAATATACACGTCAGCCATATGCTCTAAAAAGGTAAACTTCTTTGTCATCTCAACCCCCAATGATAACCCCCTACACCACCTTAACCTTAATAAATATATTACCATATTATAATTAAGAATTATGGATTATCACAATTAGCAAATAACTTTTACTAAATACATACTTATTTGCTATTACATTTTTATTAGCAGAGTATATGACTAAAAGCGGGAAGCTTATCAATTCCTTATTTAATTTTTTCCTTGACTCCCTGGGGTCAAGGTAGTAACTGAAATATGATACGATTAGTTAATAGTTGTTGCGGTAAATGCTAGTTCCCCAGTATATAGTGAGGGAAAGTAGCAGAGTGAGTTCTCTATTAAAAGAGAAACTCGATATATTAAAGAGGGTTAGTGAAAGAATAGATGTCTCCAGAGCGTCTATACAGTTAGATATACTTCTATTACTAGCTACAAATAGTGAGGAATTAACTATACATGAGATATCAAGTAAACTTAATAGAAGATATAAATCAGTAGCTGACGCATTAAGAAAAATGATAAATAAAGGCCTAGTTAGAAAACATTGTAACATTTTTGTCCTATCAGATGAGGGAAAAATTTTGTATGACACTCTTGTCTCACTATTAGAAGTTAATAGAATTAACAATAGAAGACTAAAAGTGAATGCCCATAGAGACGTAAGAGATATAGTCCACAACGTTATCACGATAAATCATTTATATAACGTATTAATTGCGCTTGGTGCAGTAAAAGAGAAAACACTAGATCTAAAAACCTTATCTAAGATTATGGGCTTATGTGTAAAAAGAGCACAATTATACCTAGACCTATTTACACAGCATCCATTTAACATCTTACACAAAGTATACATAAAAAAGCCTACAAACAAATTAAAGAATATAATACTTCAATTAACATCTAGCTTATTCAGTAAGAATAAGAGCAAGTATAACAACATACATTATACGCTAACAGGGAAGGGCGTAAGGATATACAATAGACTCCTCCATAGACCCTTGATTAAAAATAGTGATAAGCGCTTATACTGTATACTCTTAACTTTGTTCAATACACTACATCCGAGAATACTTATAAAGAGACTAACTATGCTAACATCCTTCGTACTAACGGTTACATCATCTTATATTGTATTATCACTTATAAAATGCTTTGATATAATGATGCGGCGGATATTTGGTCTAATCTCTCTAATACTGTGTCTAATGCTAATGTTAATATTCATTATACTTTATAAAGTTTATCGTTAAATGAGTTTTCTTCTCCTATCGATTGTGATTACGAACTCACATTTAGTATCACCTAGACCCCAACATTTAACTTCCTTCACTTTCACTTGTGCCCTCCTAATTTTTCCAACCGTTGCTGCCAGAAGCCCTCTTGAAAAATCACATACAGCTCTCCCGATTTTTGGTATGCCCGAGCAGATAATACACTCATATATATCTGCTATTATCTTATCCTCAGCTTCATGCACAATATCCAGTAATCCTAACTTAAGTCTATGCAGGATATAAGCTAATGCATCTAGACTATCTATGTGATAATATTTAGAAATATTTAAACCAAGTAAGTAACCACTGTAGTATTCTAGACATGGCATTAAGGGCTTTAGGGAAGCAACCTTATCATCTTCCTTAATAGCTTCATCAATGAAAGTAAGGGTTAGCAGCCGAAAAAATGAAGTATAAGCCCGATCAGCACTTGATAGACTATAGAAATAGGGCCTATAAGAACCAATATTTAAAAGTGATTTATCATCTCCAATTACCTGTGGGATTCTATTATACTTATAAAGTATAATTATTTCCTTTAATGATAGCTCCTTAAGCGTGTCTAGATCTTTAGTGTTAAAATAACGACTATAGGTAGTATCTAAAGGGTCTATATCTGTTATATTCGGATCTGAAGCTAGTAATTGAATAACCTCACTGTGTACATCACGAGTATTGTCTTCTCGTTGGCGTTTTGACCCATCCTTGCCTACTCTACTCCTCAAGGAGGGAAATATAACCATAGCCTCTACCTAGAGCTAGATTATTACTGCAAGCAAGTATTATAGGAAGGATATATTAGTATATTCGCTTGCTAATCGATCACTCAACAGGGAATATACGTCTACAAGTCACCAACAACGTATTGAAATGCCTAAGGTATTTTCTCTGAAATAAGATGAGATGGTAAAGTTAGCGCCTCTTACGTCTCCAAAGTAGTACGCCTGAAAACACTATAGTGAGAATTAAGGGTACTAGGATATTGAATGGAAGAATAGTACTGTACCTTACCTGTGTAGTAGTAATTGACTTCTGTGGACTGCTTGCGTTTTGTGGGGTTATAGACTCTTGCTGAACAATTACATTAAGGGTGTTGCTAGTTAGTAAGTAACCATGATAATTTAATCTTGCCCTGAAAGTGTAAGATCCGGGATGTAGTTGTTTAATTCTAATTGTTTGCACTTCATCATGTACTTCAAAGTCGAGTATTTTGGTCCATGTCTTACCTGTACGCATTTCGATAAAGCCTGTAGTATTTGTAATTTTGGATGCTAAAACTAAGTCAACATATGGCGTTCTAACTACATTACCCATGCTTACAATTTTGATACTAGGTCTAACATTGATCTTTATTTCTTTACATGTTTTGTTACCACCAGAATATTCTACACAAACCTTCAGTACATTGGTGTTGAGTGGTACGAAGACCCACTTTGAAAGCACAATAAATGTCTGTGGTGGAATGACGAAATTTTCTCTTACCTTTACTATACTTTTTCCAATTTCTATGTAAACTCTTATGTCATCTAATATTGTTATTAGCGGATTATATAATGTTATGTTCAGCATTACTCCTTCATGCTCATAGATATCCCTTTTATTAACATTTATATTGACTTTTAACTGTGGACCACTAAGTAAGGGGATTAATAGATCCTTCTTGTAAGTATACTCTTTCGCCTTCCAACTTATCTTCAAAAACAGAGTTATCTTGATGCGTGGCTCTTTGGGCATATAGGGTAATACAGCTTTCAGCTTTAGAGTTACTTCACTCTTATTTAACCCGATAACTTTAAAGTCAGACGAAATTCCGTAATTACCGTAATTCATCATAACTAAGACATATGTCTCAGTTTTCGGCTTTTCTATGAACTTTATCTTAATACTTACATCGTTTTCTTTAACAGGATTCCACGGGCCTGAGGTTGATACATCAATAACCATGAGACTTTTATGTAGTATTACCACATCAGCCCAGGATAAGGCTGATGGTACTTCACTACCTAGGGTTATTGGTAGAATTATTGTATGTGCACCAGCGAGTTTAAAGTTAGCAAAGCACATTAAGGTAAGTATTAGTGATACTTTGCATTCCTTACATACTATGCCATTAAGTCTTATGTGTAACGTAGTGGATATGGAGGTGTTATTATGACTAATTGAGCCTATATAGTAGGAGCCTATGGGGTGCGATGTGTTGGGAGATAGTAATTCAACTTTTCCGACTATGTGTAACTTTGTCTTAATATCATCCTTTATAACATTAAGGTTTATGGTTAACTCGCCTCCTGAATAGAACTTGAATTCAGGATCGTATGATACAATTACTTGAATCCATGTTGTATTAATACACCAAATAGATTTCAATGTAAGAATGTATCCCTCCTCTTTCACAACGCTTGCTTTCACAATACGGATAGATGAAGCTGGAGTAGCAATGAGGGCTAGCACTAGCAATACTACGAATACTGATGTTGCTACTTCAGTTTTCATAGTAACTTTGTACCCCTAACTTATACACGCTCTCAGATATACTAAAAGTAGTAGTTTAAGATGCGACTTTAAGTAGAAAAACAAATTCTAATTGGTTAACTTGAATAAGGTGGGTACACTATGTATTAATAGTATATGTATACCCACACTCATAACATAGTACTTAACGAGTGTCAGCTCTCATGAAGAGAGAAGATATATACGATATAGCGTATGTTATACTGTTTTTCGTAGTGACCTATATTGTATTTACTATTCTACAGTACGGAGTAAACGCACAAGTAATTCAGGAAATATTTACGCATCCCTTAACCTTAGCTATACTTTTTATCATGAGCTTTATATGCTTAAGCTTAGGTATACGAATAGTTACAGTATACCATGGTATAATGAAGAGTTTGGGTGTGGCCTTAATATTTCTAGGGGGCCTCATCATATTATATGTCTTATCTAGGATAGCCATAATGTTTGAGCATTCACTTAAAGAGTTCTTATCTTGGCTAAGTTGAAGCTAAAAAGAACTAATATTTATAATGCTAGCATTTTTAGAAATAACTTATTAGACTTTCACTCTAGATAAAATCTTATTTAGTGATTCTGTTATTTTCGTCAGCTCTGTGTTACGTTTGTTTAACTCCTCAGCTGTGCTAGCTCCTTTGCAATATTACTTAGTTTCTTCAGAGGTTTCAGCATTTTCTTCTGCAACACTAGCTAGTTCAGAAAGTTACTCTTCATCTCCTCAAAAGCACTTGGATACTTTATTATTGCTTCTGAAATTCCTTTTAATTCTTCTACTAAGCTTCTTAGGACATTACTGTTGTGCTCAAGTGAACGTATAAGCATCATTAGTGATTTAGCTCCTTTTATACATGTAGCTGGAGGGGCTTTCTATGCTTGATACAACCTTGTTTACTGCTAGGGAAGGCATATCGTGCTGCTTCAATAGCATCGTTTAAAGCAAGCAATAATGTTTGAGGCGACATCCTTTATGTTGGATACTATTTCTCCTACTTTCTTACTGACCTCAATTAAACTACCTGGTCTTCGGTTAATGATTCTCTACCCTTTCCAGTGGTATTAGCACGGTCCAAAGCTAATTTTGATACTTCATCAGCTTTTCCAAGTAAGACTTTTCAATTATGTTATTGAGTTGACCACGAATATCACTAACTATTTGATATTAATTCTATTACTCTTTGATTTGTTATTTAAGCGAATTTGACAACTTCCTGGGTGACTTGGGCTACCTAATCTGCAGGATATGGCAAGGTCTCACTATGAGAGTGTAATTCATTAGAGGCTGTTAAGGAGGTTTACAGCTCTACTTCTAACGTTGATAACAACTCCTTTGATAAATGATGCTATTCCTTTCATTCCATCTATTAACATTCTAATATCTTTGTGTTTACCAATATTACTTCTAGTGTTAATATAGCAAGACATGCCAAGATAATACTGAATAATGTACTCTGAACACTAATATCCACTATGGGTTTTAACTTTGTAGGCTCCGCTTAAAAGTCTCCTTTACAGGTAAGCATACTGCTAGGCCCCATTTAGTTACAGGTATTGGTGTATAGACAATAATCTTCTTGATAGTCTTGCTCTCATCGATAACAGTACATTCATATTCACCAACCTCCCTCACCTACTATCATCTTTCAAGCTCTGATACTCTTAGCATCCTTAAGAAAGTTCACTTTGAGATCAAAGTCTTTACTAAGATTGAACAGCGCTACTCCTCTCATCTACAATGTATGGATAACCTTCTTTACCTATATCAAAGGATTGCAAATATCTATCAATGTACTCTAAAGACGCCATTAATCCTGTAACATTAACAACTCTATCCCAGACTATGACTGGTACCCTTGCGCATACAACGATATTACCTGTAGCTTCATATTTAGTTTAATTAGTTATTACTGGTTTGCCTAGCTCTTTACTTTAGAGCACCATGACCTGACCTTAGGATTGTACTCGAGGCCTAAATTTCTAATTTTCAGAAGCAAGTTCTTCGTTAGTTCGTATACACTCTTTCCCTAAATCTACCTTTAGCTGCTCTTACTTTGCATAGTTTGAGCCTATTGAAGTGCGGACAATGAATAACATGATTAACAGCAATACAGACGGCTTTTCTTCACTCCTAGCCCGACTACGGGAACCTTCCTCACGCTGTGCCTTTTGTGGTACTCTGCTCGGTACCCCCATAATCGAACTGAAAATACATCTAAAGGCTCACAGCTCTCATTATCTTATCATGCTCGGTATGTACCATATACCTTAACGCGCAAAACATTATAAAAACCTTCCCCCTAAATCCTCTAAATATCAAAACATATTCTGCTTTAATAATCAATGGGATCGCCTGGTAACGTATTATATTGTTGCTTCTCCATCTGTCTAAAATAAGACAACTAGTTATAGGAAAGAACTTTAAGTATTTTATCTCATTGAAAAGAGGCTTTCTAAAAAATAAGAAATAAATATTTTGATGTTACAGTTGGACTTACTGGGTTAACGGCTTCAATAAGTTAAGTATGTCCAGTAATGTCACCACGTTTCCATCGTATTCGTAAAGAAGTGCATTTGTATCCTTAGGTGATTGCTTTAACTTGTCACACTCGATTTCCATAACGTCTAATACTTCATTAACCACTATGCCTACAAGTTCATCCTGAAATTCTATAATTATTATCTTTTTGTTATTGCTGTTACCTATTTTTGATTCAGTTTTTAGCATCTTCAGCAGGTCTATAACGGGTATTACCTGTCCACGAATATTAATTACTCCTTTGAAGTATTCAGGTGACATAGGTACTTTGGTTATTCTGTCAACACAGACGATCTCTTTAACATAGTCTAAGCCGAGGGCAAAGTATTCTTCAAGTAGTTTAAATATTATTATATGCATTTTACCTTTGTACACCATATCCTAATATCACCCTTCATCCTTCATATTTGATTAATGTTAGTGGATCAAGTATGAAACATACACGACCATCCCCTAGAACTGTTGTACTTACTATTCCAGGTATGCCTCTGATTAGTTTGCTAATAGGTTTTATTACAACATCTTCTTCACCTAATACGTCTAAAACTTTGAAGCCTATTCTCTTATCCTTCTTCTTGACTATGACAACATAGTCTTCTTTCTGTTTGTTATTCATCTTTAAAAGCTTGGATAGAGAGTATAACGGTATTATCTCATCGTGTAGCATTAGTACCTCCTGTCCTTCAGTTTTTGTTGTCGTCTTTTCTGTCGTCTTAACTATTGAGTCAATGCTCGATATTGGTATAGCGTATATCTCATCTGCAACATTTACGAGAACGGACTTCATTGTAGCCATAGTTAACGGTATCTTTAAGGAAATCCTGGTTCCTCTATCTGGAATACTCCATATCTCAAGTGATCCACCTAATTCTTCAATCTTCCTCTTAACCACATCCATTCCTACGCCTCTTCCACTAGTTTTACCACTTACTCTCTTTGTCGTGAAGCCTGGTAATGTGATTAGCATTAATGCCTCCTCATCACTCATACTCTCTGCAACACTAGGTGATATTAATCCTAGTTCAATAGCTCTCTTCTTAATCTCTTCAGGATCCATACCTTTACCATCGTCTTCAACGGATATTATTACATACTCGCCTTCTCTGCTAGCACTTATCTTTACAGTGCCAACTCTTGGTTTACCCTTCTTTACTCGCTCCTCTGGTAGCTCGATCCCGTGGTCTACAGCATTCCTAATAATGTGTGTCAGTGGATCCATTATTTCTTCGATAATCTTCTTGTCAAGTGATATTTCGCCACCCTCTAGGATTACATCAATTTCTTTACCTGCCTTCTTTGCCATATCTCTTAGCATTCTCGGTATGGTATTAAATATGTGATTAAGTGGGATAAGTCTCATGCGCGTTATTTCGTCCTGTAGCTCCGTAAGTAATCGTTCAAACATCGCTAAAGCTTCTTTCAAATCACTTATGTCATGAAACCTGCTTATAGTGTTCAGTCTACTCTTTATTAGAACTAGTTCTCCTACAAGATTAAAGAGCTTGTCTAAGCTCTTCACTTTGACCTTTATTTCCTCGATTTTACCAGTGTTTTGCTGTTTAGGCTTCTGTGCTATATGGGTTCCTTCCTGTATCTCCTCTATGCGTTTTATGAGATCCTCAGCTATGTTGTTGCATCTTTTAACTTGAGCTTTCGCATATGAGCTTATATCTCTAAGGTCTAATTGTTTTTCGTCGATGAGTTTAATTCTGTACTCTTTTATAAAGTTTAAACCTTTGAGTGCTTCTTCTATACTTGAATACTTCTTAGCTAGCATGAGAATGGAGACTTCATTGTCATACTCTCCTCTGGCCAGTCTATCAAAGTCTGGCATAGACATTATGATGTCGCCAATCTCTCCAAGCTTATGTAGGAGTGTAAATGCATTAACTATTTTAAGAGATATATCCTTGAGGATTAAGCTTATAGCATAGCATTGCATACCCTTAGACAGGCCAAGGGCTATTTTTGCTTTATCTTCTTCACTTAGTTTGCTCTTGAATATCTCGGGAGAGCCTTCCACTGCCTCTACCTTTTTCTCGGCTTTCTTTTCATCAGTTTTTGCTATTTCTTCCTGCAACTTCTTTTCATCAGCCAAGCTCTTTAATTGTCCTAGAATTTTTTTGGATTCATCTTGTATCTGTAGTGATTTCTTATCCTTAATGTTGTCTATGAGTATAGCGAGTTTGTCTATTCCTTTTAGTAAGGTGTCAATAATGCTCTCTGTTACCTCTATTTTTCCATCCTTCAGTGTGGTTAAAACATTCTCTATGGCGTGTGCTAAGTCAACTATATGTGACAGCCCTAATGTGCCAGCATTACCCTTAATGCTATGGACTAGTCTAAATGCCTCTAAAATTAACTCCTTATTGTCTTTCTCTTTCTCTAACCGTAATAGCAGATTATTTAGTGTAGCAATATAGTCCTTTGTTTCGCTAACGAATAAATCTATATATTCTTGAGGAATTTCATTTGGGTTAAACCCCATAAAAGATCACCTTAACCGGGGTTTTGAGAGTAACTTATTAATTTCATGACTAATCATGTTAAGGGGCAAGACTTTATCAGCTAATCCAGCTCTAACAATTTCGCCTGGCATACCCCAAACAATACTTGTTTCTTCATCTTGGGCTATAACATAGCCTCCATGCTCCTTGACCTTTTTAGATCCTTCAAGACCATCACACCCCATTCCAGTCAGAATTACGGCAATCATGTTCTCTTTCCATATCTTTGCAACACTTTCTAAAGTGTAATCTGCTGCAGGTTTTACACCATGCTTTTTAGGTCCATTATACAATCTTATTGTATATGAAATTTTACTATCAACTAACATATGGTAACCTCCTGGCGCAACATAAGCATGACCTCCGAAAACCTTCTCACCATCCCCTGCCTCCTTCACATCATATTCAGTGCATACGTTAAGATGTTGCGCGAAGGTTTCTGTAAACCCTTTAGGCATGTGTTGAACTATAAAAACACAAACATCACTTTTAGCATGAAGCGATGAGAGAACAATTTTTACAGCTCTAGGCCCACCTGTACTAGCTGCAATGACTACTGCTCTTTTAGGCTTTCCCTTCAGCTGTTGAGCTATCTTACTCTTCTTTCTTTCCTCACTAATAACTTTAGGAACTTTAAGTCCACCATGCGGAGAGGAGGGTATAGAATCAAGAGCGTACACTCTTCGAAGCTTTGTATGTGATCTAGCTGTACTCATTATTCTTAAGGCTAAGTCCTTTACTGCTTGCTTGAAATCTTTGAAGTCGCATGGTTTAGCTATGACATCAACAGCACCAAGATTTAAGGCCTTGCATACTATTTCTCTACTGTGGCGTGCTGTTGAAGAAAAAATTATTATCGGTACGGGCCTTGTTTTCATAACCTCCTTTAATGTTTCTATACCATCCATGATGGGCATTACTACGTCTAACACTATGACATCAGGTTTTAATGTTTGATTCTTTTCAACAACTTCTTTACCATTACATGCTGTGTCGATAACTGTTATTCCTGGGAATTTACTTAGCTCCCTAGTTAAGAGTGTTCTAATAAAATTACTGTCATCAGCCACTAATACTTTAACCTTTTTACCTAAGTACACTAGCCACCACCCTCCATAACTTTCTTAATTACATTAGCAAGTTCCTTCGGGTTCACTGGCTTAACCAGCATCTCCTTAACACCTAACTCCAAGGCCTTCTTAACTAAGGGTTCTTGGTTTAATGCTGATAGTATAATGACTTTGGGCATATAGTTCAGCTGTTTTTTCATCTCAAGTAAAACATTAATACCCGTCATGTCAGGCATTAAAATATCTAAAAGCACGACTTGCGGTTTTTCCTCTTTCAGCTTGGTTAACGCCTCTTTACCATTTGATGCCTCAATTACTGTTATACCTTTATCCTTTAGATGGCTTTCCAAGGCCTTCTTGACTATTGTACGAGAAAATTTAGAATCATCAACAATCAATATTTTCTTCATGTACTATCACTAACCTATGTTTTTGGTTATAAAGTCTGTAATGTCCTTGATTCGCGAAGTATATGGATGTCTGGGATGGTATAGTATGAATACTCCTTTGCTTCTATGCTGCAATATTTCATTATAGAATGGTATTAAGCCTATAACTGGTATTCCAAGGAATTGTGATACCTCGCCCAGTATTTCCATTCTTTCTGCTATTTGCGGTGGAACCATATTCAAGACTACATAACTTGTCTTCTTAAATTTCCTTAATATTTGTGTAGTAACATATGTTCCTGTTATGTCTTGTTTGTCCATTCTCATCAACATCAATGATATATCACTGCTAATTATCGCTAGCAACGTATCTTCATTAAGTCCTGGATGTGTATCAAATATAACATAGTCTATATCGAATGCCTCATATAGTTGTTTTGCTATTTCACTGAAAAACCGCTCATGGTAGCCTTGCTTCATTAGTTTTGCTATTTCATCAGGTCTCATGCTGGCTCCGAGGAAGTATATTTTACCTCTAGGCAATCCTAGCTGATTAGTAATATCTATGACTGCATCCTCCAGTGGAGCTTTACCATAGATGTAATCGTTAAGCGTTGCTTTCATCTGGGATTGTGAGACTTGGTATATTACATGGAGCCCGGGTGATGTCAGGTCTAAATCTACTGTAGCTATTTTCTTACCATATAGAGCTAACATTACAGCTAGATTAGCAGTGGTAGTTGATTTACCAGTACCACCTCTATATGAGTGAATGACAAGGCTGCACCCCATGCTCCTAACCTCATAATAATTTTAGTTAATTCTATTATTCTAGTAACTGTTCAAGTTTGGAAATCCTCTCTTCAAGATCATCAAGCTTACTTAGAACTTTCTCAATTTTCTGTTCAAACATGTTAACCTTCTCTTCTATGGCATCAAAGTCCATCTGAACAGATGTTAACATGCTGGTGAGCTGTTTCCTAAGTCCGGTCTCCTTTAATTCTTCAGATGGAAAGTAATGTTTCCCTTCACTTGTCACATACGTCACCTAGGCACATACTTTTCAAGAAGTTTTTCACATCTAGAACGGTAATCAGTTCTTCGTTCATCGAGTAAAAACCAGTTATGTAGTCAGGCATTCCTAGAGCTGGTATTATGCTATCCCTAGGTATTTTACATACATCGAGAACGTCTTTGACCATTAGGCCTATCTTCTTACCATTACTTTTATCGTCGCCTACTAAAATTACTTTAGCTACACCATTTTCTAATGAGGCTCCTTGACCATCAATAAGTGTTGAAAGATCTATGAGTGTCACTATGTCCTCTCTAATTTTTGCTACACCAACAACTTGGTGCATGGTGGAGGTAAACTGTTTTATGTTATTGGCTCTTAGTGAGACCACTTCCTTGATTTCATTAATCTTTATAGCATATATTCCTCCTTCAAGCTTCAATAATAGGTAATCTTCATCTTCATGAATCTTAAATTTTGACTTCATGACTTGGGACACCCTATTTTAGGTGTAATTAATTCTTCAAGGCAGAAGAGCATGTTATCGATGTTGTCAATTGTATTTTGGAGGCCGTTCAAATGCTCTTCGGCCCGGGTAAATTCCCCCATCTTAATAAATAATAACACATTTTGGGCTTCGCGTCTAGCAACCTTTAGGTTATTCTTGATATTCCTTATTAGCATTGTTGGACTCATAGTATGCTCAGCCCTTGTTAGATCCTAACTATATAGAATTATAGGTATTCACCTGAACCTGGCGACATCTGGTCATGAATATCAGGAGAAGTAGGCCAAATAACGTCTATAATGCACATCCTCGATTAATGGTCGTTATCATATTACTTCAATGGGTGTTCTTTTAGTCTGCTAATCGTAATCTAAGAGCATATTATAATCCTAGTGAGGAGAATATTACTGATGCCTATAAATACAAGAAGGTAAAGGAGTCCATAGAATCATATACAAGTTGTGCGGGAGTGAACGATCTGATGGATTCAAATTTGGCACGTCTGATAGATAATTTTAGCAGCCTCCTCAGAAAGTCAATAAACATATTTAAGGATACACTTTACAAGGGATTCTATGACCTCACAGGAGTTCCCTTCAGAGTTAAAAATGTTAAATTGATTTGTGAAATTTGGGAAAGAGTCTATGAAGAGATATGTAGTTCCCCAAGATTTCTCTCAGAACAGTTCATAATATACTCCTTTGTACCTACATTTATCTGGCTCATGTATGATTCCCCTATACCTATAAAGGGCTTTTGTATTCTTTCACTAAGTCAGGAAAGCCTTAAGTTGTTTTTATCTAACATTTTCACAAAACATGGAATATCAGTGGAGGAAGTTGAAGTTGAAGATTTCATTAAAGAGGTAGGTAACATAGTTATTGGAGCATTCTTAAATACTATCTCTAAATCAACCCGTAGCAAGGTTTTATACAATGTACCAGAGCTAATCATAGCTCCTTTACCAGCTGTTATAGAGTCTGTTCTACCAAGTTTCGCCTTTAACACAGTTAAAGGCATTGGTGTTCAGATAGAGATAACGTCAGAGGATGGTGTAGAATTTAGCCTAATATCCATACTCTGTTTAGAAGAACTTAAGGAGAATAGATAAGAATGCTTACATTAAAAGTAGTTAACAATAACCTTTACCCATTAACGGTGGGAAGAATAGTAATAAATATAGGTATAGGACAATATGCAATAACCAACTCTGATCATATGCTATTGACAAGAAGCCTGGGCAGCTGCATAGCTGTAATACTCTACGATCCGAAGAGTAAAAGAGGGGCTTTAGCTCATCCTATGCTTCCAGCTCCACCATCCCAGAACTCAATGGATCTTGAGGGTCGATACGTCTCAAAAGTTATACCGATACTACTAGAAAAGATGAACTATACTCATTTGGGAAGGTGTTTGGAAGCAGCTCTAATTGGAGGAGCTCGAATAATAAATATCATGGATATAGGTAGAAGGAATGTAATAAAGGCACGTGAAATTCTAAAGTCTTATGGTATAACCATAAAGTTCGAGGATGTTGGAGGTCGTATTGTCAGATCAGTTCTTTTTGATGTTCAGACAGGTGAAGTGTATGTTAGTCGTCAGGAGGCAAAATTATGCTCAAAGATTACAATGCTTTGATAGTGTATTTGAAGAATAAAGTGGGCATTGATTTAACAGGATACCGTCGAGAGTTTGTACTAAGAAGGATAAGAGCTCATATGATGTCTCTTGGTTTAAAAGATTTAAAGGAATACACAAGAATAGTAGTTAGTAATCCAAAGGAAAGGAGTAGATTACTAGATTACTTAGCTATAAACGTATCATACTTCTTTAGAGACCCATGGTGCTGGCAAATTCTAACAAATAAATGCTTATCAGAACTCATTCTAAAGAGAAGGAACATCAGAGTATGGAGTGCAGGTTGCGCTTGTGGTGAAGAACCATACACAGTATCAATAATATTTCATGAACTGCTTAAGGGAAGAATAAAATCATATAATATTAGAATATATGCTACAGATATAGATAGGAATGCCATAGAAAAAGCTAAACAGGGAATATACTCAAGCTCAAGCCTTATCTATGTTCCCCAGTCTATTAAATCAAAATACTTCAGGTATGTTGGAAAGGATAAATATAAAATAGTAAATTCTGTGAAAGCGCTTGTAACATTTAAGGTACATAATTTACTTATAAATTTACCATTGAAGGGTATGAACGTAATACTGTGTCGATATGTTTTAATATACATTAATACCAAGGGTAGAAAAAAAGTGCTCCACAATTTAGTTCAAGCCTTATTTGATAACGGAATATTAATGTTAGGTCCAAGCGAATACATAAGCCATAACGAGTATGGACTAGAACCAGTAGATATACGGGCACGAATCTACAGAAAAAGAATTACGCCAAGCGACAGTTTACCCCACAAAAGCGGCTGGAAGGCGAATACGTTACTATAGCTAATCGTACTCAAAATCCTTAGCCTAATTTACGATGATATTACGCAAGCGGTCGCCAGGGACGAGAAGGGAGGTATACTTGTATGCCTACTGGTATTTTGGTGTAAGCTTGGAAGTGCTCACATCTAATCAAAGGGCTAAAAGCGTAAAAGCTACTCCTGTAGGTGATGTCTTCCTATTACGTTTACGGAAGATTAAGGAGATGGATAGTATCATAGACTTCTCTAAGTCGATGTTACAGCTTGACATAATAATAAAGCTTGCTCAGTCAGGAAAACCCCTTTCAGCCTCAGATCTAGCTAAAGAACTTAACACGCGTAAAAAGGCTGTCTTAGATGCCATAAGAAAACTTGAACTCAAAGGCTTAGTAACCCGTATTAAGAGTAGTGAGGACCTATTTGAACCGTCAGATATGGGGAAGGAATACTATGAAGACCTCCTATTATTAATAATGGGCCCACACCTAGTTACCAAAGAAAGGGGGTCACGGAGATTTAGGGGCAAGGTAGAGTCCAGAGACCTGGTAAAACAGCTCATCTCAACAATGTATGTTTACGAGGTGCTATTAGCATTAGGAACAAGTCCTAGGGGTGAGCTACCCTCCCCACTATTATCAAAGATTACGGGAATAACAACACAAAGATTAGCACTATATCTCGACCAATACGCGGACCCCCATAGCGATATAAGGTTATTTAGAAAATATGCTAAACCATCCCTTATTGCATCTATATTATCAAAAATAGGCATAAAAATAAGGAGAACAACACATCACTACAAACTCACAAAACTAGGATATGATACATACTATAGATTACCTCAACATGTGAAGATAAAACACAATAAAGTAGCTAGGTTAATGATGCTACTTTACAAGAATGCCCATCCTAGAATAATACTCTACAGAATAGTGTCAACTCTAGCCATGTTAAACGTGATTACACTAATACTAGCACTACTGAATTTACCACTGCCCTTACTGTTCATACCAGCACTGACATCACTTATAATGGCATTCCTAATGCTCATGAGATTCTGAATATAGTTCATCATTTTTATCTATATTTTCGTATTCAGGCTTAACTATGAATGAACTCTTATAATATGGATATTTAAATTCACAGCTTAAATTAAGAACAGAAAGTATTCCACCATAAATTGTGTCTAGACAGCCCTGAAGAAGTCCATGTAAAAATGTATTATACGGATATATTCTAGATTCAGTTATTGATTTACTATCTGGGTTATTTGAATGCTTACAGAGAATACCCATTGTTATAGTTACTCCGTATTCTTTGCACTCTACATTATATGTGTCTACAAAGCCATGCACTATCTGTGCCCTAAGTATATTGTCAAGAATCTCTTTGTCATCAGATCCAGGGTTTATATAATTTTCTTCAAAAAGTTGCGAACAAATTATATCACCAAGCTCGTACCCAATATTATAGACTAAAGCTTGACCTACTTTGCCCCATCGTTCAACCATGCTAGAAAATAATCCAAAAAGAATATTTCGGTTCAATACTATAACATCGTTAGAGTGTAGTATAAAACGTATGTACATGGAGCCCTTTTTCTTACATTCAGCTTCACTAAAGCCGGCCTTTACCCTCGCACCTAGTATAAATAAGTCAAAATAGTCTATGACCTTCTCCTCTGAAATCTTATCTGCCGCCTTCTCATTAGGTTTAATACATATTGGATATCTTACTCTAACTACTTTATCATCACATATATCCTTCCTTGACATGTTAACCCGCCCTAACAGGGTCTTAACAAAACCCGCAATATATCTTCGCATAAATCTTCACCAGCTTCGGTATAATCATTCCACCACGTTTCAAAGAAATATCACGTAAGCGTGGGTAATATTTTTAAACTTAGACATCCGAGAAGGACTCGACATCAGTTAGATTACGGGTCGGTAAATAATACTAGGGATATATACTATTGAACAGATATAGTCAAGGCCTAAGTTAAGTAGGAGTATTGGTCATTATTTTGAATGGTACACGAAAGTACAAGCAAGCCACCTATTCTATAAAGATACATATAAAGCAAAATACTAAGATTAAGCTCCAAACCTTAATAAGATAGTATTAACTTACCGCTGTTATCCTTAATTTGTTATACCAGCGTACTTTACGACAGAAGGTCAACTAACGATACCACTGAATATAAAAAATCCGTTTTCATCTGTGACCATAAGTAGTAAAGGTAACTATCGAATGGTATATAGATGCCTAAAGGGCCTTTACTCACTTAATTTAACTACATGTTAGCGACTGATCGTCGTAAACTTTCTCTAAATACCTATATCTTGGGAGGCATATTTGAGGTGGAGAGGTGAGGGTAGAGAGATGACGTTATTTAATCAGAAAATGGGAATATCCAATACATCTCATGATGATTCATTGGACAATACATGCGATGAGCGGTCACTTTACAACTACTATGAATTAATCAATATAAATTATGATCTTTTAGCTTCACTCCACTTCAGAGAAGTAACTTTAATGTATAGAGACGGCAAGATACCTATGCCTGCAGAACGGTTATACCAGCACAATAGTGTACGCTCTATAATTCCATCATATAGACCTTACTTTTACAGCTTATCTAAGAATGATCCCACGTACGTTGCCCTCTTCAGACTTTCCACTATAGGTGATTTAGTATTACATTATGACAATATTGCTTGTGATAAGAAACTATTAGGTCTAAAGAGAATTGCTCCCTATATGAACTACTATAAAGGCTACCTCTTAGGGCTAAGAAGTATAAGGGAATATAAAGTAGCCAATTTAGATTCCCTAGCTTACACAATGTTCAAATTAAAAATGGGACTCATGGACATAGTGTATGAAGGAAAGAAACAAATAGCGGTGGATATTTATGAGAGCATCTCCTGTAGTGGTCTACCCGTTTTAAACAGACCTATGTGTGATTTTGAAAGAGGCTTTCTTACAGCAGCCATAACTAGTATCTATAACCGGGAGGTTGAAACTAGAGAGACTGAGTGCTGGTCTACAGGTAGTACAAAGTGTAGGTTTATTATTCAATTCAAAGACTAACTATGATAAGGTAAATGTAACTAGGTTATAGAATACAACATCGCAAGGATAATCATTATTATTACTGCAGTAAAGACTAAGATTACATCAAAAAGAATACTAATGTGTAGTGGTATAGGTATCGAAAACAGGGAAATGAGCGAATAAAGTAGTACCACAAATGAGAATACTACGGTAAATGTTATCATTTTCCTTATAATTACTCTGGGGTGAATTGTATTGAATATTGATGCAAGGATTTTATAATATGTTTTATGCTTATTTACTTTAACTCTATAGAATAGCCTATTGAAAACTTTCAGACCCCTCTTGGTTAACAGATAATGCACTTTTAATGAGGATACCTTATTTTTTCTCCTGAACGTTATTAACTTTGAGAGTGCTGATTTTATTTTTTGCATTGTACTATCAACATACACTTTTTGTAAGAGCCTAAGCGGATGCTGTGTGAAGAGATCTAAGTAGGCTTCAGCTCTATTTGTACTTAAACCCATTATTTTGGCTAATGTAGATACATCTAACATGTTTTTCCTGGATAGACCAAGCGCCAATATTGCTTCATATAAATGATTTACAGTAACCATGTTATGCATTAAATTTTTGACATCCCTACTCTCATCTAGTACTCTCGTATACCTATGTTGCCTAGGTAGATTTAACACTGAGAGTAAGGTTTCATAGAGAATCTTTCCATCATGTGATAGATAATGCCTACCCTCATCCTTAATGATGAGCCCCTTTAGAGTCATTTTACGAATAGCGTCGGCGACACTTTTGTATTTCATATTTAGTCTTTGTGCTATTTCCCGAGTGGTTAGACCAGTAGAGTCTACAGCTAGAGCGAGAAGTACATCAAATTGTACAACACCTTTGCAAAAGTCAATTTCCTTGTCGATGAGCCTTAGTATTTCGAGTTTCTCTCTGAGTGTATGGGGCAAGCGGGGGCGTCAACTCCACATTACTATTAGGATAACATGGAGGGTCATAGCCTAAGCTATTTAATTTAGCGAAGTTATAGCTGTGCATCCTATAATGTTTGGTGGACCTCTCCTATTTATAATTATAGTTTCAATGGATTGTTTTTTTCTCTTTAAAAGTATATTTATCAATATAAGACTAGATCCCAATATTTCGTTGTAAATTGTACAAAATATTGGTTAAGCATTAACATTATTTTTCAACACGAAATTTATACACTCAACTCAATTAAGTTAATAATTTGTCAATAATACTCTACAAGGAATTACCATAGGAAATGACTGAATACATTTTACCTTCCGTGAGCTATGTTAATTAACTGATTAGGACAATCTATATATTTCTACACTCTTAGAATATTCTGGTGGCTTTAGTGCTAAGAGTTATAATTTTCCGTTTCTCTGGGGCTTTTCATGAGAGACAACAATAGAAAAGAATACAAACTGCTATGTGATAGTTACGGAGATATAATCAAATGTGATACTAAACTATTAAGTGACCCATTGATAGCGTTTAATATATTTTTATTATATGAGCTTGTTTTACGACTTATATCTGTTTTAAATGATATCCAAATTACTCCCGAGGATATTGAAGAAATAGAAGTAAAGAAATATCCCAAGAAATTGTGCATAATAATCAAAAGAATCATTAAGGATAAAAATGTTTTTTATGATGTAACTTTAAGAGTATCTTCATTACGGTCATAACCCTCTAGTAGTATGGTCAGTTATCCCTTAACATCACTTGTTTAACCCTTCCTCAAGTATTTCTGATTCTTTTCTTCTATACAATAGCCTCTCTCTTAAGGCTTCAATGTACTTACAGCCGGTATCCGTTATCACTATGGAACCTGTTGGGCTTCTAGCTATGAATCCCCTTTCCTCAAGACGTTTGAGTCTATCAGCAACTGTGTATGATGTCTCCTTTAGTAATATAGCTACTTCTTCTATACTCATCTCACTCCTTTTACTTAAGATTCTCAAAAGTTTCAGATCATAATCCCTTATTATTGGTTCTTCTTTAAAATCTTCACCTACTTGGAGCTGGCCCCATGGAGGTGCCATCCCCTTAGATGGTTTAGCGAAAAACTCCTTAGTCCATGTGTAAATTACCCAAGCTATCAGTGGAGCTATACTAATGATAGTTAAGCTAATAAATAGTAGCACTAGGTCCACAGTATCACCTTATTCTCCATCTATACCCTTAATAACGCTAGGTTATAGAGAATCCTCCTCTAAGCGATTACTTAGCTCAATGGTCCTCTTATTATCATTCATAACTAATGGTGACTTGTGGTCGAAAATGTTAAAGACTAAAACTGTCAGAAAGAAAAGTAGAGGGTAGAAAAACTACATGTTAGAAAAGATAGCATCAACCATCGTGATAGTAAGCCTGATAAGTACATTCACGTTTACAGTAACACCTTTAATAATGGATATTATAAAAATTACCGAAAATACAATCCAAGATACTACAAGTTATTACAAATTAGTAATATATAAGAAGCTATTACTCTTATGTTCTGAAAAAATTAAGTTAGAGGATAAAATTTCCATAGTAGAGGTTGCGCTAATTTACGCTAAACTCAATAATGATACTAGATTATATAATGAGCTTAATAGTGTACTACTGCTGTTAAAGCAAGGAAGCATGAACCAAGCTCAAAAATTAATAGAAAAAACTTTAACATCAATTAAAAGTGATGTAGAGAATGTAAAAGACCCTCAAAAATACTTTAAGATTACGAGAAAAATACTTGAGAGAATACAAGAACTCGCTAAGGAAACTATGAAAAAAATAGATAAAGTAAAGACAGAGTAATGTGTAAAATAAATACACTCTATTGCTTCGGGGTCTCACCCTAAATGTGATCTAGACGTAAGAAGTATTAAGTTTAGTGTAATTCTTGTTGTAATCAAACAAATATCAACTTGCATTTAGCTTACATTGAAGCGACTTAGAGTCCACTAGACTACCAGGAGAAATACAAAGTTAAATGATAATCCACCACCTAATAGCTTAATTAATGATTTATGTATTGTACTCTTTACCATACCTACGAGAATAATCGGAATGTACTCCTCTAGTCACGGCTTAAAAGTAAATCAATTATAAGGCGCGATTCCACGTTTTGTGACTGAAAGACGCCGCCTTTCAGAGGTATTTTAAGATATAAATGCGGGAAATATCAGGGGATGCAACCATGAACGAATATGCGATAGCACTTATGCGTAAAAGGTGCCCCGTATGTGACGCGCCTCTACTGAGAGTCTACTATAGGAGTAATGGTGAGTTTAAACATTTGCTATTATGGTGTAGTAGATGTGGTAGATTAATAGTACCCCCAAAACTTAAAGAGGATTCATCTTTCGTAAAGAGAATACCAAAACTTAAAAAGAAAATTGAAATGCACATTAGTCATATCCAACGTATCTCCAGTAGCCGCATGTAAATCGTAAAGCGTAAACTTAAACTTCCAGAAGCACACCCTACACTGTCACATTCTTAAATCATATACATCATTATCCAGCTAGGTTTCTCATACAAAGCCTCCTTGACTATAGTGTCGTTATATATGCTTCATAGCTAATATAGTTACATTTTATATATATAAAAATACGATTAAGCTTGGCCGTCTAAGAGCAGTTTTACGGGGATTCTAGATGAAAATCTGAGGAAGCCTCAAACAGTAGTGAAGGACATCAGTGTATTTAGCTCCCTAGTCGCTCTTCCACACCAGAGAAATAAAAATTAATTCTAGTCTGTACATACTGGTGTCCCCAATGCTAAAGTTGGTCTCAAAAAATAAGCTTAATCTCTTACTCAACTATGCTGAGTCTGGTGACCTCTCCCGTATATCAAAGCTAATGGACGAAAATAAAATAGATAGAGATATTGCGGAAAAGATCCACAAAATAGCTTTAGCCCGTAAAATGTTAGATGAAGTTATAACAAAACAGCTTGCACAACTAAAGACCAGCCTTGAACAAATTAAAGTTTCAAGTAATCAGGTTTCATCAGCTACTCAGCAAACAGCTCAAGCTATCCAGGAAGTTGCTAAAGGGGCCCAGACAAGTACTCAGAGGATAAACGAGTTAAAGGAGCATATCGGAAGAATCAACGAAGAGTTAGGGACAATGGCGAAGAGAACTAAAGAGCAGGAGGGGAAAGCCCGTAAGAGTGAGGGTGAAATACAGAAGCTGATTACGCAGAGTGAGAAATTAGAGCAGGATCTCTCAAATACTATGGAGGATATTAAGAAGGTACTTAGCTACACAAGTGAAGTCAAAGAGGAAACCAAAGGAATAGATAACATAATATTAAAGATTCATGAGATAGCTGATCAAATCAACTTACTAGCCTTAAACGCCGCTATCGAAGCGGCTCGAGCAGGTGAAGCTGGAAGAGGGTTCGCTGTTGTGGCAAACGAGATTAGGAAACTAGCCGAGGAAACACAAAAGCATGTAGGCGAATCGAGTAAAATACTCGAGCATGTCAAATCATCTATAGAGAAAATGGCTGAAAACATTAACCGTATAACACCGCTACTCGAAAGCTCACTTGCACAATCATTCAACGTAATAGAGATGTTCAAGAAACTGGGTTCTGAATACACAGGGTTTATAGATGAATACATCAACGAGGCAAAATCAATTGATACCATAGTTGAAAGAATGAAAGGTGTTGCAGAAGCAACAGCTTCGTTAGCTAGTATAGCTGAAGAAAACGCGGCATCAGCTGAAGAGGTAAGCTCTAGCGTTGAGGAGATCACAGGAACTATAGAAGAGCTAACTGCTAACATTAACAATATAGCTGAAAGTATAGCCAAACTAGATGAGGAACTTCAGAAGTCCAGGGCATTAAAGTAGCAGCTTTTTAACAAATCAATAATAGTGAACGAATAATATTTTTCCCTCAAAATAAAACTTGACATTCGCCAAGGAATGCTACTGTTATTAACTGAAATTCTCTAACATAAAGAAATTTAGTTAACACTTTTAGAAAAAGGAATTACGCCTAACAACTCTTAACAGTTACATAGATTCAGCTAGTAAAACACAGTATTGTAACGGAACGGGTATGCTGATCTTCAATCACCTCTAATTATACCGCTCACGCTACTATACTGTATTTTGCAGTATACTCATTAGGTTTTCTAATAGAGAATCACCATGCTGCTAAGTAGTTTTAGGCTACATATTTTAATGTAAGGTTAGACGGCTGGATAGTTTTTATAGGTAGCTTAAGTTCTGCTTCATTTACTGTAACACACTTTATGCTTGAAGCTATGAGTGCGATAAAATGGTGGTGAAAGATACAAGGTATTTAAACCGTAAGTGAGGCCTACTTCATACCAAGCACTTTAACTGTTGCCTTTATGCTCTACTGGCTTGAGTGGTATGACTTCTTTTCTAGATGGTACATTGTATTCCTTAACATTGCATATAAAAATTTTATGAAGCCTAGCTGGTGCTATAAATATTATTAATTTAATAGCACGACTAAGCAGTCTTAGGTGCAATTAGACATTAGTAAAGGACAAGGTTACGCATCTTACACCCTAGCAGCTTCCAAGCATTTTTACCATGACATATTAAAGTTTCTTCTGTCCAGTAATTATGTTTAAAGTGTTGAAATACATTGGCTAACAGTATAAGTCAGTGTAGGTTATAAGTTTAACGCTTTAAAACTTCGTCAAAATATTTCCTTAAAATTATTAGTATGAGGTTATTATCAATAGTGATATTAATGTTGAAATGAAGCTCCATATGATACATGATGTCATTTCGAACAGTATATTGTATGGTAAAAGTAGTAGAGCAAGTGTTAACGCTGCTGATCCCACAGCTGTAATTAGAGCAACTCTTCTTAAGACTTCGCGTGGATGACCTGTTCTAGCTATCAGCGCTAATATCTTTAAACCTTTATTGTTCTTTAGTTTGAGGTATGTTGGCATAGATTTAAAGACTTTCATCCCTTCCTCTGTGAGCTTATAGTATATACCTTTTCTTGTGGGCACCCTTGAGAGTAATGTTGTTGAACTTAAGCTTTGAAGTGACCGTAAATAGTCATCTAGCCTTTGTTGGCTTAGCCCAACTATCTTAGATAAAGTCTCTAATGGTAGCGTATTCTTCGGCGCTAGTGCTAATGCTATAACTACATCGTAGAGGTAAGCGTAACTTGTTAAAGTTCGGGCTACATCCCTAGCCACACCTAGTGAGCACGCTTTTACACTAATACCTTTAGTGCTGTGTGATAGTATGGATACTAACCCTTGGTATACTCTGCAGCCCTCCTCAGAGAGTTTGTATGTATTTTCACGGCGTATTATGAGGCCCTTGCCTTCAAGTTTGCGTATAGCATCTATAACTGCTCTTTTCCTCTGCCGAATAGCCTCTGTTATTTCATGTATAGTCATCTCCTCATTTTTGCGACCTAATAGTAGCAGTATGTAAAGTTGCACTGAGGACCTACCGATATCAATAATGCTATCAATCTTACGTAGTAACTCTAACCTTTCAGAAACTTTATTGGCAATATCCTCCTTAGGAGGGTTATTTCCATATTCAAAGTGCTTCATGGGAGTCACACTACCCAGTAGAAAAAGTAGGAATTGAAATAAAAAATAGTAATCAAGAGCCGCTACCAAAAATCACTAACACAAATGGCCAATGGATACGTTTAAACACTATTACTCATGATACAGAAATTGTACAAGCAAAGGTGGACTGGAAGTCGTAGATACACAATGAAACCATTAGGAGCATTTGCTAAGGACACTGCTGGAAAAAGTGCCCTAGGAGGTGCCTGGTCTAAATGCCCTCCAAACACAAAATGAGAAGAAGGGGGATTGTTGGTATTGAGGCTGCTATAGTGCTAATAGCCTTCGTTATTGTTGCTGCCGCTCTAGCATTCGTAGTACTAAACATGGGTTTTACTACTACCCAGAAAAGCAAAGAGGCAATGGTCTCAGGGCTAAAGGAGGCTAGTAGTGCATTAGAAATTGACGGTACAGTAGTAGGGGTAACGGGAAATGACACTCAGGGCCAGAAGGCTGTATTCTTAATAGCTATACCATTAAAGCTAGCATCTGGTAAACATCCCATAGATATGAGTAAAACTACAGTATCATTGATGTTCGTCAACGCCTCAGACACTAGCGGTAACTGGGTTACTACAACAGTTAAACTAGAGAACAACACTAAGACTGGAAATGACGCAAACACTGATGTAGTAGCAGTAATGGAAAACTGGAGTGATGGCAAACCTGGTGCTGAATTACACATATACTCAGGTGATACAGACAACATCTTTGAAGGTGGAGAGAAAGCACTACTATATGTCTACCTTAACGGTACTGATGCAGGTGGTGCACCACCATACACTAAGGTATTAATAGAAATTAAGCCACCTGAGGGAGCACCACTAACAATAGAAAGGTATGTCCCACCAAACCTAAGTGACCAAGTAGTCGTCTTAGAGGGCTAAACCTACGACTCCAGCGAGGTTGTGAACTATGCCGATTCTACCACTATTTTTTAATAAGAGAAAGATGAGAGGAATTGTTGGTATTGAGGCTGCTATAGTGCTAATAGCCTTCGTTATTGTTGCTGCCGCTCTAGCATTCGTAGTACTAAACATGGGTTTTACTACTACCCAGAAAAGCAAAGAGGCAATGGTCTCAGGGCTAAAGGAGGCTTCAACAGCACTAGAGGTTGACGGTTCAGTGTTAGCCTTTGCAAATGAAAGCAATTATGCTGATGAGATAGTTATACCATTGAAGACCGCTCCTGGTAGAGGATTAGTAGACCTAAGCTCTGCTAGGGCGAGCATAATATATTGGACATCTGAATATGGTTTTCAGAACATATACGTAGCGTATGGATACATATATCAGGATACAGATGGTACATACAATGTAACTCTATACGATGGAGACGGCTCTAATCTAGGCGTAGCAGATACAAACAAGAACGTATTAGACATAAACGCTACGAGGGTTGCTGTACGCTCAATAATACAAAGTAGCAGTATTGGCGGTAGTGGTAGTGTGCCGGATGTTTACGCAGTAGTGCTGTGGGTACAAAGCATACAGAGTAAGGGTAGTAAAGACTTTAACCTAGAATTTGGAGAGAAAGCCATAGTGTTAGTAGACATACCTGGCTCGGACTACAGGCTTGCGAGTTACGATAGATTCAAGGTTGAAATTAAGCCACCTGAGGGAGCGCCACTAACAGTAGAAAGATCAATGCCACCTAGCATAGACGTAGGCGTATTAGATCTAGGTTAAAAAGGAAAATATCGACTAAATTCAATCTCTTTTTTCCTTTTATATTTGGGAAGGGGGTGACATATGGTGAAAAAATATGCCGCACTTAAGTGTTGATAGAAATCTGCTAGTTCTAGTCCTCTTTGTACTCTCAGGTCTCTTTATGAGCTTAACTGGGTTTATGCTTGTTTATAATTCTAATTGTAAAGCCTATGGTGGTTTTCTAGATTACATACTCATGGCTGTAGGTTTTGTATTTCTTTTTCTTGGTTCTCACATATTCCTAGCTGGCTTAGATAGTATAGTCACCTATCTACGTAGTCGATAATC
The DNA here is from genome assembly GCA_964611985.1 of uncultured Desulfurococcales archaeon. GTDB lineage: Archaea > Thermoproteota > Thermoprotei_A > CAZTBM01 > SZUA-1508 > SZUA-1508. The sequence goes on from CAZTBM010000009.1 coordinate 43,882, forward strand.
ATATTAATCGGGTTAGGTTAATTGTGGAAGTAATTTAACTGTATGTGACTGATACTCGTACTATTTTAGACCAGCAGCTGTATTACGATCCCATGAATTTTAGACTAACAGCCACAAATATATCGCATATTCTTCGTGATATAACTCTACCACAACATGTCCAGTCGCAGATTACGAATACATGCTTTAATATGGAATATCAATTTGGTTGTAGAGAAAGTGAAAGCTGAGAATACTATGAGCGCTGAGACGCTATGGCGATGCCAGTGTAGAATATGTAGACTTATGGTGCACCCCATCCTTTCCAGGCTTAAGATAGTTAGGAGTACAAAGCTCGAGCAATTTGAGTTGCCAAGTGAAATTGAGGAAATGCCGGAGGAGGAGACTATGAAGGAAACTGCTGAAGAGAAAGGAAGCGACTTAGAAAAATACTTAAAAATAGCCAAGGAGGTGCCCCTACCCCAACCTCAACAGGTTGGTAAAGAAGTTCAAGAGCAAACTGAGAGGCGAGAAACTGAGAGCAGTAAAGAGACAAGTAAAGAGCCAGAGGCCAAAGACAAAGGACAGGATGAGACGAAAGCACAAGTAACATTACCGCCCGATATGACACAAAGGGTAGAGAAACTTGAGAATGATGTTAACAAAATCAAGAGCTACGTAAAGGCATCCATTGATGCAATCAAAGCTACATTAGTAGATTTAAGAGCTGCCGTAGCTGAGGTCAGCAATCCCTTTAACCTTCTTAGAAAATACTCAGAGCTAATGTTTGGTGAAGAAGGAAAGAAACATACCATGCAACGTATGCCTTTACCAAACCAGCTGATGCAACACTCTATGCAGCAATCTTACACTTATAGTACTCCAATGACACCTTCACCTCCACACGACAAGCCCAAACAACCTACGGCACTAAGTATACCATCCTCTATAATCAAGGACAGAGATAGGATATCTAAAGATAAAGAGAAAAAAAGTGCTACCATATCGCCGAGCAGGCTTGAAAAAGTGATTATATGGGCTTATAATGTTCTATCTAAATATGGCTATGACAAACTAAAGAAAATAATAGAATATTATACTGAAATAGAGGTAATTGATCAAGAAACATCAGATTATCTACTCAAAATAATAGATGCGGTTAAGAAGCTCATGGATGAAGGTCTAAATGTAAAGTCACAAATTGCAACTGCCCATGTTCTATCTAAGATTTCTGAGAACATTAAGAGCTCTGTAAAGGAAAGTAAGGAAATCAAAGAGATTGAGGGAGCCGAGTCAGAAGAAAAGCCCAAATCAGATGTTAACGAATTACTCAAGATTATAGATTCCGAATTACAGGGTGAGAAGTAATGGGCTTCTCAACAGTTGTAGCTGAAGCAATACTACTTATCGCAGTAATTGTATGTGCATCAATGTTTGCAACCTCAATAATAGCCAAGATGATAGAAGTTAGACAATCAGTTGAGGTTAAATCTCGTGATGTCATTACTGTTACCGAGACAAAGGTTGTCATAGTTTACACAATGTACAATGATACTACAGGCTACTTTAAAGTATACTTAAAGAATGCAGGTAGGATGCCTGTTTACGATATAGAGAGGTTTACCGTCATATTTGGAGAGTATGGTAAGGGTAAACTATACGAGTACTCAGCATCAGGAGGTTTAGGCACATGGAATTATACAGAGTACAATAACCCCAATAACATATTAGATATCCATGAGATAATTTGTATCAACATATTTAATGATACTATAATCGATAACCCATGCTACGTAAAGATCACACTCCCACAGGGATTAAGTGTTGAGGAGGTGTTCTCATATGAGACTTAGATTTAAGAGACTTAAATTAGGCTTAGCTTCTACTTATGCTAGTGCATTTTTCCTTTTCTTGACGATTGTACTCATATATTTCTTTATAAACTCACTTGCCGACTTAGCAAAGGTTGTTATTGAAGCTGAGAAAAACAGCAAACAACCTTATGTTAACCCAAGCATACTTTTACGAATAGTTAACGCGAGTTACGCCTCAGATTCCAACAATATATATATTGACTTAGAAAACTATGGTTCTCATACAATTATTCTTGGTAAATACGATGAAGTTATAGTTAAATACAAGTATGGTGGAGTACCAAAGATTGAAATAATAAGAGACTTCACTGTTTACGCTATCGTTTACCCTGATGGCACTTTAGAGTATGTATCTTCTAAGCCTATTTCCTTACCACCTAAATCTACAGCTAGGATAGTGGTTTCTTTATCTAATACTCCTGATTCTGGAAAAGTAACAATGGTTTATGTTCATTGGGAGGGACCCTCTTGCGACTATGTTCTAACAATATAACAATTTAGAATAAGAGGTGAGACTATGGCTAATGCTAATTTAACTTCTTATCGTGAAATGATATTATCATTAGGTAATGAAGAGCTAGATATGAGGCTTGGTGGCGGCGTACCTATACCTAATCTCCTTGTTATTGAAGGTGATCATGGTAGTGGTAAAAGTATACTTGCTCAACAAATAACTTATGGTGCTGTAAGAAAGGGTTTAAAAGTTATATATTTAACCACGGAGTCCAGTGTTCGAGAGTTCATTTATCACGCTAGGAAGGTCAGCATGGACGTCAGCGATGAGTTCTTAAAGGGACTTTTAAGGATATATCCTGTTCACATGGAGGGTGTAAGATGGGCTGGTAAGGCAGCCAAGAAACTACTTGAAATACTAGGCAACTTCATGGTGAAAATTAAGGATGAGTATGATGTTTTTGTTGTAGACTCATTTAGTGTCCTAGCAGTGTATGCTAAAGAAAGTATAGTTTTAGACTACCTTACTCGTGCTAGAACATTGGTAAGTGAGGGTAAATTAATAATACTGACTATTCACCCCCATGTACTCTCTGAACGAATTATGATTAGACTTAGAGCTATATGTGACAGTTACTTTAAATTGGACTTTGCTGAGGTTGCTGGTAAACTGATTAAGGTTTTGCGCGTAGTCAAATTGAAGGGGGCTATGGAGGCTCCCGATTCAACAATAGCCTTTGATGTTGACCCTGCTTTTGGCATTAAAGTTGTACCATTAGCATTAGCTAAGGCGTGAGAGCATGTCTGTTGTGCAGTCTCTTAGAACACTTACTAGACCTATCGGATTTGAAAAATTACAAGCTGAGATAAGGAAATATAAGTACTTAGCGGAATACATAAATAAAGTTGTAAAACTCCTAGGTAGCCTCCCTGAATACTTTGAGGGCAAAATCCCTGATGAATATAAGAAGAAGGCGAACGTTAATGTAATGTATCCTTTAGGTAATGGAATATTTGTCCATATTTTTATGCCCCCTGGAGGCACCAAGACTGGCTATAGAAAGTACGTTGTTGTAGAACCACCTTTACCCAACAGGGTCTTAGTTGAACTTGTAGAATTGAAGATGGCCGAACATATTACCGAAAAAGATATTCCAAAAGATGTCAAAGAAAAGAAGCAAGTACTTCTAAGATTACTTGAGAAAGTATCTCAACAGGTAAACCACAAAGTGGATTATTCAAGGATTAATCCGCTAAAGGTTAAAAGAATACCTGTTAATAGAATAGAGTATGAGTGCCTAAAGTACCACATGATCAAAGATAAAGTAGGTCTTGGCATTCTTGAACCCTTTGTGAGGGATTCCCTCTTAGAGGATATCTCTTGCGACGGTGTAGGCCCAATTCATATAGTTCATAAGATTTTCGGCCCTCTAGAGACTAGTATAGAATTCAAAACTGAAGAAGAATTAGACAAATTCATTATCGAGTTAAGCGAACGTATAGGTAAACCTGTAAGTCACGCTAGACCAATAGTTGATGCAACATTACCAGATGGCAGCCGTATAAACATTGTTTTCGGTACTGATGTCAGTCTTAAAGGAAGCAACTTTACCATCAGAAGATTCTCTAAGGTGCCACCACCTATAATACAGCTTATCAAATGGGGTACAGTAGATGCCCGTGTTGCAGCCTACTATTGGATATTAATACTCGAGGGTATGAGCGGGTTTATAGCTGGTGAAACAGCTTCAGGTAAAACTACATTCTTAAATGCCATAATAGCGTTCATTAAGCCTACGGCTAAAATAGTTACTATTGAGGATACAGCCGAAGTTCAAGTTCCACACTCTAACTGGGTTAGAGAGTTAACAAGAGATACTGGAAGCGCAGAATCAAGCATAACCATGTTCGATCTATTGAAGGCAGCCCTACGTCAGAGACCAAACTACATAATCGTGGGAGAGATTAGAGGAGCCGAGGGTAACACCGCCTTCCAAGCAATGCAAAGCGTATCAGGTGATACACCAATTCTCGTTCGGAACACTAAGACTAATGAGGTCACCCTCCTACATATAGCTGAATTTGTAGACAAATTCTATAATAAAGATGAGGAAGGACAACCCAAGACCGTAAAAGATTACGAAGTGTTATCATTAGATCGCCATGGTAAAGTAATATGGGCACCTATACGTTATGTCCTTAGACACAAAGCTAATGAAATATATGAAATAGAGTACGAAAAGGGAGGCCTAGTAAAAGCTACTGGTTCACATAGCATTTTCGTTTTAGACGAGAACACACTCGAAATAAAACCTAAGTATGTTACAGATCTACATAAAGGCGATTTACTAATTAGCTTCGTAGCAAAGAGTAGAAAAATGGTAAAGCTAAACAATGCATTCAAGGGTATAAAACTCTTAATAGAGAATGACATAAAAGCACACACAACTTACACGTTTAGAAATTCCTTAACTACCGCAAATATGATCTGGAGAGCACGCTTAGCTGGCTTTCATGCATTAGTTAAGAAAATGAATAAAAGGGGAAGAACATACTTCAGTGTTTCATTGAAAAGCCAAAATAAGGAGTTAAAGAGGATACCCATAAAACCTATAGTTAACATTATCGAGAGAGCTAAACTGTTAACGAAAATACCTCGAAAGCTATACTGTGTAATTAATGAATTTAGAAAGACTAAACAAAGGTTAATACCAACAAGTGTAGCTCTGGAGCTTCTCGAATTCATTAATAACAATTATAAATCACTTACAACAGAGGATAAAGCACTACTTGATAAGCTTAAAATACTAATGAATAGCGATATTGTGTTTCTCGAGGTAATTGATGTAAGAAAGGTATCCTACGACGGATTTGTATATGATGTTTCGGTTCCAGGAACAGAACTTTTCCTAGGCGGGGTAATACCAATAGCATTACATAACACTGGACACCCTGTTCTCGCAACATTCCATGCAGGAAGTGTTGAAAGATTAATACAACGTATAACCTCACCACCGATAAGTGTGCCAAAAACGCAACTTGATAACCTCAACTTTGTTAGCATTCATAGTGCTGTTTATCGTGAAGGCGTTATGATGCGTAGAGCATTAAGTGTAAATGAGATTATGGGTTATGATGCAGCTAAAGATACAATAATTTACTTACCAGTTTTCATATGGGATCCCTCACGTGACGTCTTCCTATTCCGTGGTAGAGGCGCAAGTTACCTGCTCGAGGAAAAAATAGGTGTCAAGAGAGGCATTCCAAGACGTAGTATGAGACTTATATATCAAGAACTCGATTTAAGAGCAAGAATACTTGAATTATTGAAGGAGAGAAATATTGTAGATTATCATAAGGTATTCGAAGTAATAGTCCACGTCTACCATAAAACTGAGGAAAAGGCCCGAGGACGAGGTAAAGAGGAGACCCAACAGGCTGTTCTTGAAGGTTTAGAAGAAGCAATAAGGGATATTGAGAGAGGAAAAGTACCATGATGAGAAGATTTATACTATTATCACTTATTCTAGCAATAGGATCATCAATACTAATACTTTTCTTTGCACCGAAAGAACTGAAAGTACTTTCAGCACTACCTTTATTTATTGTAACATTGATTCATGTTTTCCGTGTTCTAAAGAAGAAGACTATTGTATCAACGATTGATGAATCGTTGATATTCCTTGTAATACACATGTATGGTGTATCTACAGGGAAACCTCCTAGAAGGAGGCTTTTCGAATTGGAATGCGTTGCTGGAGGCTATGGTGAGTACGACAGGATATTAAGAAGGATAGCTAACTTAGCAACGAGATGGGGTTATGGATTTATGAGAGCAATAAAATATACATTACCAGCGATAAGAAATAAGGTCCTCAGAGATTTCCTAATACGATTAGGCGAACTACTAGCTATAGGTGAGGATCCTGAGAGATTCCTCGAGGTAGAACGTAGAGCCTTACTCGCTGAGTTTCAAGCACAGTACTCTAGGCTTATAGAGGTATCTAAGTTACTTTTGGGTGTATACTCAAGCAGCATTTCAAGCGCCACATTCATGGCTATAACAATGCTTATATTTGCAATGTTCATGGGTGGTGGAGCCCAAATATTACTTGCAACGTACATTGCTGTATTAGCTTCATTAGCTGTTCTCACGTATGTACTTTACCGTATACTGCCCAGGGACAGATTATCACATAAACTACCGATAAAGCCAAGAATATACATTATATATAAGAGGGTCTCATTACTAACTATTGCTCTATGCTTAATTGTAGGTGCTTCTGTCTATACTACAACTATGAATTATAGTTTAACCATGTTGATTATTGCATGTATCATGTTAATTCCTGGAATTGTAGCAAAAATCATAGAAAAATACATTAAGAACATCGATAACTTCTTCCCCATATTTATCAGAAGCTTTGGACTAACCTTTAGTGTTGTACCAAACTATCAAAAAGCTATTCAATCCATAGGTAGAGGAGAATATGGTAAGCTCATAAACTGCATTTATCGCCTCTATGCAAGACTAAAGAATAGCGTTATGCCCAAGGTTGCTTGGTACTACTTTATTGGTGAAAGCTTCAGTGAGCTTGTAAGAAAATCAATAAACATATTTTACGATACACTTGAAGCCGGTGGGAACGCTGCACGTATAGGTGCTGTTCTTAGCGAAACTTGTATGAGAATCATTGATATTCGAAAACAAAGGAGTCAAGCAACAAAAGCCTTTGAAGCAACAGTGTATATACTCCACGTCATAATGGTCTCCATTCTCATGTTCATGATTAAACTTCTAGGAATGTTTAATGAAATGTTTGCATCAATGGGTTCGGGCTTTACGTATCTACCATTACCATTTCAGAGCATACCCCTAAACATAGTGGAGAGTATGACATTTGTATTCATTATAGCTGTAGCAATAATCAATGCACTAGCAATAAAAGTTGCCCAAGGAGAGTTATATGAGACTGCATGGATTCCTGCTAGTGCTATGCTAATCGCGAGTGGTATAGCCATGTATGCTACAGAAAGCATAGCTCGAACAATATTCAAAATAGTATTGCCGTCACCAACATTCATTACCTAGAGGACGAAAGCGAACTTTTAGACTATACAAGCTTCATACTGGATAAGAGGGCATTTACTTGAAAACTGTCAAATATGTTTATGTCATTAATACTATATCACTAGATGTTTTACAAAATTAATTACAGCTATTTCCTTTGGATAAAATTTTATAAATTGATATTACATCTATGGATAGGTTTATAAAGGTAACATGTTTAAGAGGTGTATTGGTGTCGCCTATTGTTGAAGAATTCAAGGACATTAAGTCCTATATTAACTGGCTTAATAATATAGCTTCTAAGTGGCTTTCTAAGTGGGAGGAACATAGAGTTTATGAATCAAATCCTGCCAATAAGCCTAAGTTCTTTGTAACAGCAGCGTTCCCATACCCGAATGGTAGAATGCATTTAGGGCATGCAAGAACATACACGTTAACAGATATTTATGCCAGGTTTAAGAGGCTAGAAGGATACAATGTATTATTCCCTATGGGCTTCCATTATACTGGTACGCCGATTCTTGCAATGGCAGATGCTGTTAAGGAGGGTGAACCAAAGACTCTAAAGCTGTTTAGAGAGGTTTATGAGATACCTGAAGAAGTTATTGAGAAAATGAAAGACCCATTATTCATGGTTAGATATTTCCATGAAGACTTAAAGGAAGCTATGAGAATTATGGGTTATGCTATCGACTGGAGAAGAGAATTCACAACAATAGACCCGATGTTCAACCAGTTTATACGATGGCAGTTCCAGAAGCTTTACGAAAAAGGATACATAACCCAAGGAACACACCCCGTTGGTTGGGATCCCATTGTAGGCACCCCAGTCAGTATGCATGATACTAAAGGGGATGTAGAACCTGAGATAGGCGAGTTTATACTACTATTTTTCACACTTGATGACGGTACTATTCTCCCAGCGGCAACACTGAGACCCGAGACTATATTCGGTGCTGTTAACGTCTGGGTTAACCCTGACGCAGTATACGTTAAAGCTGAGGTCAATGGTAAACCTTGGATAGTTAGTAAAGAGGCTATAGTGAAACTGGAAAACCAGTTAAGAAAGGTTAAAGTTATTGAGGAATTCAAAGGAGAAAGACTAGTTGGCCTTAGAGTTAGAAATCCAGCTACAGGCTGGAGAATACCAATACTACCAGCACCCTTTGTTGATCCTGATATGGCAACCGGCATAGTTATGAGCGTACCAGCTCATGCTCCCTATGATTACGCTGCACTAAGAGATATTATAAGAGATAATAAAGAGTTACTAAGTAAAATTAAAGTCAAACCTGAAGAGTTACAGCCCATAACAGTAGTAAGAGTACCAAACGTTAGTGATAAACTAGCAGTCGACATTGTTGAAAAAATGGGTGTAAAAAGCCAGCTGGATAAAGAGAAACTTGAGGAAGCAACTAAGGAGGTATATAGTATTGAGTTTAAACAAGGTATAGTAGTTGAAGAAGTGGCTGAAAGAGCAGCTACTGACATTGGGGACGAAAATGCAAGAAAATACATTATGGCGGCGGTGAAATCACTTATTGCTGGTAAGAGTGTTCCAGAGGCAAGGGAGAATACTACCAAATGGCTTAAGGAGGCTGGACTAGCCGACTCCATGTATGAGATAATTAACGGCCCTGTCTATAGCCGCTGGGGTAACAAGGTCATTGTTAAAATACTTGAAAACCAATGGTTTATAGACTATGGTCTTGAGTCATGGAAGCAACTTTGTAGGGAACTTGTAGCAAGCATGAGGATTCTTCCACCAAGCTTTAGAAAGGACTTTGAAGAGGCAATAGAGTGGATTAAGAGGAGAGCTTGCGCACGCACCAGAGGTTTAGGTACAAAACTACCATGGGACGAGACATGGGTTATTGAGAGCCTTAGTGACTCAACAATATACATGGCCTATTACACTGTAAACTACATACTAAAGAAGTATAATGTGCCAGCTGAGAAAATGGGTATTGAGGTATGGGATTACATATTCCTTGGTAAAGGGGATCCAAAGAAGATAGCTAAATCTAAAGGTATACCCTTAGAAGCCTTAGTTAAAGCTAGAGATGAATTTGAATATTGGTATCCGTTAGATTCAAGACATAGCGGTAAAGACCTTATAAAGAATCATTTAACATTCTTCATATTTAATCATGCAGGAATATTCCCAAGGGAGAAGTGGCCTAGACAAATAGTAGTCTACGGCTACGTGTTATACCGTGGCCAGAAAATGAGCAAAAGCTTATTTAACGTTATACCAGTGGCACGATTAGCACGACAACTTAGTCCCGATGGCTTAAGACTTACAATAGCTCTAGCTAGCGAAATAGATCAGGATCTTGACTTTAGGGAAGAAGCGGCATACTCAATAATAGAGCAACTTCGTAGAATACACTCTATGATTGAGGAGTACGTTGAAATTATAAAAGAGTACAGAAAGAAGAATATACCAAAAACCCTATCATTAGAGGATTCATGGATTCTAAGTAAGCTTAAAGAGAGACTTGACTATGCCAGAAAGGCTCTTGATGAATCTAGAATTCGTGACGCCGGAAATATCATATTCTACGTATTAGAGGAGGATGTAAAGAGATATCTCGAGATATTAAAGGTTAAGGGTAGATATATTGATGAAATAGCAAAATACATTATAGCTTACATTTTCGATGCATGGATTAGAGCTATGTCACCATACACACCATTCTTTGCTGAGGAAATGTGGGAGAAAATAAGTGGGGAAGGGTTTGTAATAAATACTACATGGCCTAAGATAGAAGACGAACTCTATAGTGGAGAAGCTTTACTAGCCTTTGAATATACTGATAGACTAGTGAATGACATTAAGGAGATTGTTAGAGTTAGGAAGAAGAAACCAAAGAAAATCATAATCCACGTAGTAAAGCCAGTGGAATATGATGAGTTAAGAAAGGCAATTAGCTACTTTGAGTCAGGCAAACCAATGAAAGAATTCATAAGAGATATGGTCTCAGAGGCAAAGGATAAGCGTACTGCAAGTGTTAAAGCAAGACAATTATATGAGTACGTATCAACATTATCGCCACCAGTAAGGGCTCTTATAATGAAGACTTGCTTAGATGAGAAAAAGACTATGGAAGCACTTAGTGAATGGATTAAAGTACAAATAGGAGCTGATATCGAAATATACTATCATGATGAAGAGGGAGCTCCAATTATAGGCAAAAAGAAGCCATCACTACCATTAAAGCCAGCCATATACATAGAATTCGAGTAAGAACAAACTTTTCTCCCTTACATATTTTCTCTAATCTAAATAAATGCAGTAAAATAACAGGTATCACTAAATTATACGATCTCATTCTTACTTCGTTTAGAGAAAAAATAATCATATAGTAAAAGAATAGAGAATAAAGTAGCATACTCTGGATTTAATTTAAAGATCTCTTTAAGCTTGGAGTATTTTAATGAATTCTTTCACTCTTCTTTTTATATTTTCCTCGGTATCTCCTGCAGGTAGACCTCTGAATTCTATTATGTCTACAACCTTAAATCCTGCTTGTGAAAGTATGCTTGCTATTCTTTTACCGGCTATCCCACCCCAACCATAGGATGATAGTATTAGTACAGGTTTTTCGGATGCTATCTTCTGTGCTATCATGTTTACGACATATTGCATATATGGGAATATGCTGGTTTCATATGTTGCTGCTATAACGAGAGCTTCAGCATCAATAACCTCACCTAGAAGATCATTTACGGTGTCGTAGTGGCTATCTGTGAACCTCAATACAACTGGTTGGTAGCCTTGTTCAGTAAGCTCCTTAATAGCTATATGAACCTGCTTTTTCCACAAATCCATACATAGAACTGTAGATAACTACTATTTTTCCTCTCTCTGGGGCGGCTTTAGCCCATTTCATATAATAGTCTATGATGATATTTGGTGCTCTTCTCCATACAGTTCCATGTGAAGGTGCAATAATCTTTACTTCTATTCCTAGTTTACCAATTTTCTCAATATTCTTCACGATATGTTCTTTATAGTGACCGACAATTGATGCAACATATTCTCGCGAGTATGGTATATACTTAGCAACTACTCCCTCTTCATCATCAAATATTGATGGCGATAATCTTGGTTTAAAGATGTTATAACGGAGTTATACTTCATTTTTGAAGAATTCTCTAATCTTCTCAAGATCGTTTTCTCTAGTTATAACGACTACTTCATCACCCTTGTGCAGTATAAGATCATGTTTTGGTAGTAAGAACTCCTCCCCCCTGTACACTGCAACAATCATAGAATCACCTGGTAACTTGATATCACTAATTTTTCTTCCATCAAGTTTCTCTCCTACGATACCAGTAAAGAATCTCGCATCACCCTTAATTACTGTTGTTAGATTAACTATGTCATAACCTTTAATTAACGCGAGAATCTGGAGGGTGGCTAGTTTAGCTGGAGAGACAATATTATATAAGCCTAAGCTTAGGGCAAGTTGCTCATATGCTTCTTCATTGACCACGACAATAACATTTTTTGCACCAAGATTCTTGGAGGCCATGGCAATTATTATGTTGTCCTTATCGTCATCCATTGCTGGAATGACATAGTCAACTTGATCTACACCAGCCTCTCTCAGTGTGTTTGGGTTAGATGGGTCACCATGGATTATAGTGCAGTCAAGTTCATTAGCTAGTTGCTTAGCAGCCTCTTCATTCCGTTCAATAACTGTAACGTCATGTCCGCCAGATATGAGGTGCTGAGCAAGAAGTTTCCCGATATACGTACCCCCTGCAATAATAATCTTCAATGTAAAATCACCTAATCCTTTGAATACTCTAGCAACGGGTATATCTAACTTAACCGTGGTTAATAAGGATTGGCTAGGTTATTTTCCTCTCATTTTATCAAAGACGTAAGGCAGTATAGATGCTACTGGTAGAATCTCTAGTCTACCAATAAACATGTCCATTGAGAGTAACAGTTTACTCCACCACGGGAGTGTATGGTTTACTATTGATGGTGCTAGACCTACTGTTCCAAGAGCCGAAGCTACTGTAAATAAGCTATCCTCTAGACTATAGCCTGTGTAAAGGAAGATTATTGTGGATATCGTGAGAGATAGTATGTAGAGGCTAATTATAAGCATATTATTATACACCTCTTCATCATCAATTACTTCGCCATTTATTTTCACCACAATTAATCGTCCATGTGGTGAGACCATCTTCAACAGTCTCCTCCAAGTCTCCTTCAATAATATAATGAACCTATATTGCTTTAAGCCTCCTCCAGTTGACCCTAGTGAAGCACCTATAATCATGAGTACTATGATTATATATTTAACTACCGTAGGGAGCTCATCAACAGATATCGTTGTGTAACCTGTAGTTGTTGAGGCTGATAGTATATTGAATGCTATGTCACCAAAATCGATAGTGGAACCGAACATGTTTACAGCTATATATGATAATACTATGGCTATGAGGTTGATTATTATAAACGACTTAATCTGCGGGCCCATACCAAGGTATCTTGGTCTTCTTTTGAAGAATGTCATGTAGAATCTGGAGAAGCTCTGTGCACTCAAAAACATAAATACTATAGCAATCCATAGTGCGTTTCTTGGAAACGTTTCCTGTGTCGAAAAGCCGCCTGTAGAGATAGTTGTTAGACCATGTATTACTGCATCAAATAAGCTCATTCCGGTTAAATAGTAAGCTATTATGGAGATGAGAGTCAACAGCCCATAGATACATAAGACTGCTCTGGCTACAACCATTACGCTTGGCATAACGGCTTCCTTACGTATATGAGTTGCAAGAAGCTTATATGCTACAGTTCCTGGCTTCAACAGCGTCCCTAAAGTGAGGATAACTATACCTACACCACCAATCCACTGTAGCCATGCCCTAGCAAAGTGTATTGTATAGGGTAACTTATTAGGACTATAAAGACTAAGACCAGTAGTAGTTATACTAGATATGCTCTCAAAGAGACTATCCCAGGGATCAAAACCTGTTACAATCATTACAATGGTATTCGTTAGTCCTGGTATAAGAAACGAAATCACAGCTATAATCAAAGGATCTACCAGTGCTATTTCGACAGGCTTCTCAGCAAATCTGACTAGGAGGAGACCTGTAATTAAGAGAATAGAAGTTGAAGCTAAATAGTATATATGATAGATTTCACCATAAATTAAAGAAACCATGATTATAGGTATCTGTGCTAGACCATACCCTATCATTATAAGGCCCATGTAATATCTAATAGTCTTAGACAACAAATCATCTCCATTAAATCATTGTAATGATTCATTTATTATCCTAATATACTATTCTTGCATAAATTCTTTATGAGCAATAGAAGCTTACCGAGACCTAGTCTATACCGCTAGTCTTGCAACATAAAACATGTACATAGATTATCTAAAGTTAGGAACATGTATATCGTATGATTACTGCTGCTGATGACGTTGAAGAATAATATTTTAAGTAGTACTATGGCGCCGGGGGCGGGATTCGAACCCGCGCGGCCCGTTAAGGGCCACCGGCTCTCCGGTAGCCCTACAGGGCTCTCAAGGCCGGCACCTTAGTCCGCTCGGTCACCCCGGCGCTCTATATAGTTGTTCTATTGTTCGGTTTATTAGTTTTATGTTATTTAGTTTTCTTTGCTAGTATAACTTTATATCCTTTTTTGCTTGCAAGTATTTCTATGTTTCCATATGTCTCTAGTATCATTTTTCTTATTTTCTTAACTCCCCTTCTAACTACTATCTGCAGTGTTCCACCTTCTACTAGATGTCCTCTCGCATTTTTGATGATTTTTTCCACTACATCCATTCCTGCTGTGAATGGCGGATTCGAGTATATTGCATTAAACTTCATGTCTTTTACTGGTTCGTATAGATTTCCCTGTAGTACTATTACTTGGTCTTCTACGTTGTTTCTTTTTGCATTTATTTTTGCTAGTTGTACTGCTCGGGTGTTTATCTCTACCATGTAAACTTTTAGTTTGGGATTTAGTTTTGCAAGTGTTATGCCTATTACTCCGTAGCCCGCTCCCATATCCAGTACTATTCCTTCATCTGGGATTGTTGCGTATTCCAATAACAGTTTTGTTCCGGGATCTACTCTCTCACACGAGAAAACTCCTGATTCTACAACGAACTCTACTGGTACACCTCTAATAACATCTGATATAACACTTCTTCTACCTATTATTCTTGGTTTCTCTGAATAGTAGTGCTCCTTCACTTTTCTTCACTCTTTCTTTTTGCCCCACATTTTGGGGTATGTTCCTGGCTTCATTATTACACGTACTGTTTTAACTGCTATACCCTTTGATGCCTCTATTATCTTTTCTGTTGGCATAAGTGCTTTACCTAATGCTACGAGCTCGCCTTTCAATGTCATTACTGCTACCATATCTCCTACTTTAATGCCCTCGTTAAGCATTGATATTCCTGGTACTGCGAGATCTGCTCCATGACATATTGCATCTACTGCTGAATCTCTTATGATAACTTTTGGTAGGTGCCCGACAGAGAACTCCATGGGTAATATCACTT
>CAZTBM010000010.1:0-47585 GCA_964611985.1 uncultured Desulfurococcales archaeon
AACTGAAAGAGCCAAATAGCCAAGTATTTAGGGGTATACTAGCAGGAATAGTAGAGGAGATAACGGGAAAACGGGTAACATCAGTAGAGGAAAAGTGTATAGCAAAAGGAGACCCATACTGCCAATTCACAATAAAACAAGTGGGATAGCACTGTCTAAATAGGAAAAGTAATAAAAATGGATGTAGTGTTTTTCTTTGTATTATTTTATCCAATATAAGCCTCCTTTAGTTTTCATGGCGATTTCGAACTGGTAGCGTATGAATGCTGTGTAGACGTAGTTGGGGTTATCTTTCTTCTCAAATACTGCGAAGAATATTAGATCCGCTTTCTTCTTGATCATTATCTTTGCTGGGTTTCTAGGCATGATCATAGCTTCATTATAGTCTGCTTTGATGCTACTGCTCTTCGCCCTGGGTATTTCAACCCATTGCTCCTTGCCGAAACCATAGATATTACTGTCTATCCATGCATTCCCTCCTCTTCTCTGCACCCATATGCCCGATTTGAACACGTAATTCTCCTTTACCCATTCATTCTCTACGCGTTTCACCTTGACCTTAACTACCGCCTTCTCTTTATCTAGTTTAATTAATTCTATGTCCTCTATTTCTAGACCTCCACCGCCTTTACAGTAAACCACTAGTGTCGGCCTTATTTCTACACCTTTCTCCTTTAGCTCGAATTCGGGAAAGACATATCTGCTGTAGACTACCCTGTATCTATTCTCGTACGGATTACTGGTATTAACTCCCTTGTAGACTCTTATGAGAATTGAAAATCTCAAGACTGTTTTGTATTCTTTAACTCCTAGGACCTCGTAGTATGGTATGTCCCCTTCAAATATTACTTCCCGTCCTGGCTTGAAGTTCTTCTGCCTCATATAGAATGTTTTGTTAAAGTGTTCACTCATGTAGAGTCCTAATACCTGAACGTTAACCAGATCCGCTTGGTCACAGCTTATTTTAGCTTTAATTCTAAACTTCTTAACCTCGGTGCTCCCGTAGATCGCCAATGGAGTCTTCTTTTCTATTACAACGTTGCCTTTACTATCGAGAAGCTGGGTTATAATGTGTCCTGATACCTCGATTTCCCTAGGCGGGCTAGTTGTAGTAGTTGGAATTGTGACCGTGGGCCCAACGGTAGTCACTGGCCAAGTGGTAGTTGTGGTTGTAGTAGTTTGTTCCCCTTCTTGCGGTATTTGTATCTGAATTTTATCTTTGAATTCATCTACTACTTCGGCAAATACTGGCATAGAATACCTGATGACCACCATTGACGCTAATAGTATTATTGCTATTAGGAGTAGTACATGTACTATTTTCATGTTCCCCTAGTGTAAGAGAGAAAAAGAAAGTAGAGTATTCACTCCTTATACTCCTCTCTATAGATAGTGAATGCCCTATCAGAGGCTGAGTCATAGATTTCATATAGTCTCTTGAATTTCTCACGGGTCTCAGGCTTTAGATCCTTCCTTTTCAACTGTGCTTTAAGACGATTAGCCTCTTCACGAAGAGCTCTAGCTATCGCTAATGCTCTTTTCCTTCCTATCTTTAGTTTACCAAGTTTGCCCCTCTCTAAAGCTTTGATAAGTTTACTTGTATTTTCCTTCGCTACTGTAATACCCTCTTGGGTTATGTATTTAGCTATCCAATTATGTTTAGGCCTGTGGAATAATCCTTTAACCCTACTTACCCTGCCCACTATGTCCCCTAGTGTAAGAGGAAGTATAGGCCTAGACCTAGGAATATGAAGTCTAAGGGATCAGGAACGGGTATCAGGATTATACAGGCTATACCCAAGGTTATGAAGCATAAGCCTATAAGCTTCTTAACTACGGGTCTTACGGGTCCTGGTAGACTTCTTATGTCTGCGTTTACTCTTCTTTTTAGCCTTTCCTCTATTACCAGTTTTCTCCTTCCCACATTGGCTCCCATTCCTAGAGGGAGTACTCAATGGTTCTTCACGGTTAAGATAACATGCCTCAGGTAAGTCCAGAGTTATGACTCCTTGACATTTAGGACAAATTATTCTCCTTTCAAGCCGTACATAGTCTCTTACCTCTTCAGCAAATCCTAGATAGAATTCCTCATTACATCTAGGACATTTAATCTTCTTAGCTGCAATCCTATATTTTGATTCGCATTTATTATCTTTATGTTTCCTATAGAATAGATTTTTCCACACTTCTTTCAATGCTGTCATCAATGTTTTATTGTTATTCTTCAATGTATTATTACTATTTTTGTTATGGTTGGCTATGTGTCTATGCAAATACATCCCCTCTGATAGGCCTTGAAGGCCCTTCTATCGTTGATTCTGACGCCTATTCTTCTTAGACTTGGCAGTAATGAAGTCTGAATGGTATACCATGATACATTAGATTTAGCTAGTCCCTCGATTAGCAGCTCAATTGCATACTTTATTTGCGACTCTGTTTGTGCCTTAATCATATGCTCTAAGCCCAGTGTGACACGTGTTATCCTGCTAGGGTTCATTGGTGGCGGTGCTACTACAACCTCCTTGCCAGACGGTATTTTGACCACAGAGTATGACAGGTATTCTCTTTTATGTTTCTCGTAGACCATCATGTAAATGTATTTTAATGCTGCAAGGTAGAGTCTTCCAACCATCTTAGCTATTTCATAGTTCTCTTCTGGATCGATGAAGGCGGTCTTGAATATCAGTATGGGGTTTAACCTAAAGTTCTTGTCAAGGCTCCTATACCTCTGTGTACAAAAGAATAATAATACATACTTTGCTCGCCTACTCTTACGATAGAATATATGCCTTGCAGCAAAATATGCTTGGGCATTAATGATGTCCATTTCTTTCCTAGTACGTGATGGGTGACCTAACGGTGCATCATCAACTATTAGTACAGCCACTTCGGTGCCGCTCTCGATGTTTAATAGTGCATCGAGAACATTATTAGCTATTACTACTTGTACGTTAAAGTTTGGGCTATAATAGTCCTCGAGTATTGCTGCAAGAGTCTTACTTAATGTTGTCTTACCGCTCATCATCCATCCTACAACTGTTGCTCCCTGAATCCATATGTCATCCTCTTCGGAGACTTTATCAAGCTCGTCTATAGGAACGGTTAATGCATTATAGAATCTATTAGTAAAGCTGGTTTCGAAATGTGTTACATTGACTCTCTTGAGTATATCAGATGGAGGGCTTATGTCAAGCTCTTCTAATGTGGTTAAGTTCATTGTTCTTTCCTCTTAATGTTCGGTGGCGGTAAGGCTATATTGAGTGGACCCTGGGACTGAGGTAGAATATGATATGTTATTTCTAGGCTGCCCATTTTCTCGTAGGCTCTTTCTAGTCTGAAGAGTAGTCTAGCTGCATTTCTCGATTTAACAAGTATTTTGTGTGCTAGGATGTATGCGGCAGATATTACGTTCACTACATCGCTTGGATCATAGCCTTTACTCTTAGTGTACTCTCTAAAATCTATGTTTAGCTGTTTTGAGATTTTATATAATGCTAAGTATTCAAAGGCTGTTCCTAGGAGCCAGTCGGTATATTCATCTGCCTTTACCACACCTGACACTATGAGCCTCCAGGCGTAATCTATCTCGGTTATCATGGTCTCTATTGAGGCCTTAAGTTCCTCACTAGGCCTAATGATTGCTTGGACCATATTAACCCCTAATATGAGAGGCTAAAATAATGGTGGGAGATAGCCTTTCCATGCCAGGATCTGCCATAGTATAATGAAGAACGCTAATCCCAGCATAAAGTAAGCAATATACCTGAGAACCTTAATAGTCGTTGGTGATAGCTCCTCCTCAACTTCAACCTTTGATACCTTAATTTTATGTGGACTAGTGGACTGTAGGACCTTCTCCTTCGCCTCGCTAATGGACTTCCATAGGAGTGCCTCATGCCTCCATTTCGCATTATCTATTGCCGTAAGCGTGTAGACGGTTTCAGGGTATATCTTTACGCCTGCCTCGATGAACTGCTTATTAATACTCTCCAGTTTAATACTCTTAATGTACTCTTTAAGACTCTTCTTTGCCTCATCAACTATATGGTCGGCGTCAATTATTAGTAGGTGTGGTTCTTCAACATTGAATTCTTTATCTATTCTGCCTTTCAGTCTAAGCTTTATTTTATCCTTCCATGAGAGAGACTTTACGAGCTCCTTGATGTTAGTGTAGACTGGTATGATTCTTTTACCTATGGGGATACATGAAACTATAGTGTACTCTACTGGGACTTCGCCGAACTCTGAGACCTCAATCTTCATGTTGCGGAACTCTAAAACCTTACCTAAAGGCAGCGGAGTATAGAGGACTATGAAGGGATAGGGCCTCTTCTTACCGTCATAGTTTGCCACATAGATTCTATAAGCGTATAGTCCTTCAGCATCTATTTCAGGCTCCTTAATTAACTCTATATCGCCTACGCGTATGAGCATGGCTGTTAAGCCTTTGTCGAGTTCTCTAATAATTATTGTTAGGAATCTTCTACCAGCATACTTGACGTAGGCATAGAGTTTTCCTAACGCCACGGTAAGTAAGATGCTTATCGTAATGCCCACTGGCACAAAATATGATATTATGTAAGCCTGCTCGGGAGGTACTCCAGTTAATATCAGTATATCAGGTAGATAATATAATATATTAAGGATGGTATTATAGCCAGCAGGATGATAATTATTGTCTGTATTTTCTTCATGGACGATCACCTACTGCGGTATAGGCGGTGTTCTTTCCTTAACCAATGCGCTGGCAATAACGTAGGCTACGGTATTGATCATAAATAGTATTAGGAATACTTCTGTAGGCTCGATGTTCCTCCAGTTAAAGCCCAATGTTGAAGAGTACTTTATGAATGCATAGGCTATTGATGTAAGCCAGCTGGCTAGCATAACCCTAACTATGAATAATGCAAACCTGCCTGCGAAGAGCCTACCTATAATCAGTATTGCCACCATTATGCTGGCTAGTATTGCTACTTGTATGCTCATATAACCCCCGATTATTAGAGGATATTGTTGAGAATATGGGCTATTAGAGGCGCTGATAGACTCCTTGATAACGTATAAATTATACAGAGAATTATGCCACTGGCAAACACGAAAATGTTTACTGCTATATCGCTGGCTGGGTAGACCATGTAATGGTATATCATGAATAATGCTGCATCACATATAGCAGCTAGGGGAACATTGCAGTCCGTAACCTTAAGCAGCAGCCTGTAGAGGGCGAACCTGAAGAATAATTCCTCGAAGACAGCCATCATAGCGTAGAATACGGGTAGGCTCGATAGCTTAAAGCCTATCGTAACCACCTTCACTAGGGCTATAGCTGCAAAGCCTCCAAGACCATAAGCTACCCCGTTATAGTCTATGCTCATGGTTACTGATGGGATCCCTATAAGCAACGATAAGAGTATCCCTGAGAGGGCCAGGCCGCCTGCTATCAGAATGGCCCTTAGCATGTAAATGTCGTTTAGGGATAGAGCCTGGATCCCCCATAGCCCAGTGAATGCGACTATTAGGAATAATGCTATAATATCTATTTTCCATGAGCATTCTCTATAGCTACCAGGGAGTATAATGCTTTCTAGGCTCATGGTTACACCCTCCTAGCGATGAACCCGTATATGAATCCTAGAGAGATCCAGATGAAACCTGCAATTGAGGGCATAAGCACGTACGTTTTAACTTGGGCCTCATACTCGCTCCTAATATCCTCAGTTGATAGTGAGCTAAGCTCGTAAACAGATAACTTAGGTGAGAAGGGCAACGTCAAATCGGGAACGCTAACAAGGAACACCTTATTATCTCTTATTTGTATTCTAAAGTAAAATATCGTGTAATCCCCGTTCATGTCCCTAACAGCAATAGCGTAAATGTATCCACCATTGGAACCCTCAGGTATGAAGGTTATGTTTGTGGGTCCTACGGTAAGTTTGGCCCTTCTAAGCAGCCTATCCACATTAACACCGAAGTATCCTTTACCAATGGGCAATGAGTCATGGGATACCATGAAGAATCCTTGGGTCTTAATTTCGAGTACGAATTTCGATAGTTCAGGATATTCTCCTTCGGCTAGGCTCATCGAGCTTATGCTTAAGGGTGAACCCTCAAGATCCAACGCTACGACCTTGTAAGGTCCTTTCTCAATGGCTACGGGTATAGGCTTGGCTATGGCTAATTTAGCATTGTATGAGTAGCCTAGCAGCATAACTCCCATTAATATGAAAATTAATGCAACTACATGCCTTAGCTTCAATATAATCCCTTAAAAAAGAGAGAAATAGGATTATTGATTTAGCTTTAAGGCTTTTGTATGGTGAAGGTGAAGCTTGCGAGTGTTACGGCATCCGCATTCATGGTTAGAGCCGATCTTGCATAGTCGATGCATGCCTGTGAGTACACTATAATTGTTATTGTGGCTGTCTGCCCTGAGGCCATACCAGATGTGTCAACAGTGAATGATGTATCGTAGGATCCTCCTACGATGTTTCCTAGTGGATCCTTCTTCATGTCGAGGGCTGTATCCTTTAATGCCATGTAGTACACTTTTTCGCTAGCGGTGCTGTATAGGATGTTCCATGTTGGTATGACTGCCGCCCCTGAAACCTTAACTACTATGATGTTGGTATAATGTCTCCTTGTCTCTGGGTCGTAGAATGATCTTGGTAGACCCGTGTCTTCAGCACTATTGATTAATCTTACCCTGAAGGTTTCCTGGACACTTGTAACATTCTTTGTTGACCCAGCTGCAATAACATTTCCTAATGAGTCTTCAACCTTAATTGCTACTGTAGGTACTGCTGGGATGTACACTGTAAACTCATGGTATTCTGGTCTATCTATCTCAGCTACAGCTTTATCATAGAATGGTGTTGACACCTTTAATACTTGGATTATGCCGTTACTTAAGTGCATTTTAAGGTAAACCGTTGTGCCGCTGGGGAACTTCTCAGTTCCTATCCATGCATGTTGTACGCTATCATATGATAGTGAATCTATAGTATTGCCCTGCGCATCTAGGACATCTATACTTGACGGCGAAACTTCTTGCCCCCTATTTATGATGTTCCTTATCTTCACGAATAAGGGTCTCTCAAGGGATATCTTAGTCTCAGCCACCGTTGGTGTTGGTGATGTCTCGGTCTTACCGAAGGGGTTAACGCTGCTTAAATGCTTACGTGGCAGTAGTAATGCTACGCCAAGCACTATTATGGCTAGTAGTAGCAGCACCGTAACGGTGTTTATTTTGCCATTACGTAGCCACATCACCATTTCCCTTAAATGAGAGGCATCACTCATGCTTCTATTATTTTAAAGTGTTAGGTAGAATTCTGAGAGCAGCTCTACCTAACACCTAAAAAGAAGAGCAATTAGAATTCAGGTATGAGGAATTGAGAATAGTCAGATGCGGCTTTAGTAAAACCATTCGCGAAGCTGTCTTAATGCTTCTTCGGGTTTTCTCTTTACGCCCTTTAGGCGTTTATACTTGAAGTAGTCAATCCACTTATAGAGTAGTCTCTCTAAAAACCTGTCAATATTATATTTTAGAATTAAAGCTACAAACTTTAAAGCCATAAATGCATATGCGAAATGAGGTATATCGACTCGGATATAATCATTTTTAATGTATATGTTGAAGTCTTTCACCTTGTCATATAGGTGTTTAAGCCTGGATCTGAAGAGCTTAGCTGCTGTACTGAGGAGTACATAGTTTCTGTCGATTATGCCTAGGCTTGCCTCATCGTATAATAATTTTAGGAACTGAAGCATGTCGTGAATGAATTTTTCGAACCCTGTTGCATTCATGTTAACATATTTCTTTTTAGTAGCCCATGTACCGAGGAATGCGTGGTATTCTGGCGTTGCCTCATGAAACTCCAGTTCTGGGTCTACATATGGAGCTTCACCTTTGATCATACATTTATTAAGTTCATACATTCTGCAATTTGATAATTCCTCTAGTTGCTTGGATCTAGCATAGTGGAGTAGGCGGATAACTCGGTTTACAAGTTTCCTGTTGGAGTCGTTGTATAAGATGCGGGCTATTTCTGATGGTGAAAAGCCGTACTCGCTAAGCTCTAGCGCCTGCTGGTAAAGCGGCCTCATAGCTGCCACCTAGGAGTATACCGTACTTAATGTTCTCTATGAGCTCTATGAGGAGTAGCTTCAGGGCTTTACCGTACTTGTAGCGGTCATTATAGGGTAAGCCATACTTTAATACCAAGTCATCTAAGAATCTATGGAGCTCGCTGCCCCGAGGAATCCATATGGATATTATGATGTACTTTTCGTAACGTCGTTGCATACTAGGTCACCTTAGGAATTTCGGTATTAGTGTTTCCATTGCGGCCCTGTACTTCATGGATAGTGACTTAAGGTATGGTGAGTCTGGTGTTTTGAGGTCTAGGTAGTGTTCTTCGAGGACCTTCTTTAATGGTAGTCTTCCCTGGAGTAACTCCACATCCTCCCTTGGTATTCCGTGGGCTCTCATCCATGTAGCGTAGAAGTCCCGTAAATCATACGGTCTTAGACTTCTCAGCCCCGTCTTCTCACGGGCATAATTCCATGCCTTCTGTACTTCGTATTTCTTTCCCAGGCCCTTCCTCCGCTTTAATATATTAAGGAGCTCTACTGGTATTAGGCTTATGTAGAGGTTCTTCACCCTGGTGTACTTCCATACCTGTATTACCGCAGTATTGTTTACTATGAAGTATTTGTTTTCGTGGATCCTCCTGACTATTAGCCTTGCCTCTCCTGGAGGCCTGCAGCCAGAGAATAAGGCGGTTCTGAAAAGATCCACTGCTGCATCATAATCATACTCGCATAATGCATTATAGAATAACTCTAGGTCATTTAGTCTTGGAGCTAACCCTGTGAACCTCTCTAGGGTGCCTTTGCCTTTACTTCTTTTAAGGCCTTTCTTGAGGAATTTTAGTTTCTCTGAGAAGACGTTTGTGTTGAATAGGTTGTCTAGGAATTTACAGTAGTTGCTGAGTGCATCGAGGATGTAGGGTCTACGACTGTCATCGGCAAGGGTGTTCAGGAAGGTCATTTTATCGCTATTGAGCAGCCAGCCGAACTCCCTAACATACTTAACAGTGTACCTGACAGTATTCCTCCCAAGAACCCTCCTAGAATACCATAGCCTAAACCGCTCCAAAAGATCATCGCTCAAAGGAACACTCAAAGAGTTATATGGACTGCAAAACCGCTCCAGAAAATTCATATAACTGGAGTTATATAACTCATCACCATCAGAAGTTATATCAGAATTCGTCACATTCTCGGGTGCAAACCGAGCGCTCTTCCAGGCTGAGCTACCGGCCCACCCACCACAGCCATAAGAGAGTTAAACTGGAGAGAATTTAAAGTTTTATTGTTAGAGGTGTTGAAGCTTAATATAGTAGCTGGCATATTATCATTAGGTAGTTATGAATACTATAATGAATGTGCCTAGAATTCTCCTGAGCATGGGTATTCTAGTAATAAAGACCTCTATAATATCTATTATCCTTCTGTTCTTGAGAAGCTTTTGATGTAATGCTATATCAAAATATGTAAGTTTATATTTTCTTTTATTCATATATTGAAGCCAGGTCTTAATTTCCTCAATAGTGGGTTTTCTTATCTCACGCTTTAGCATTATAGTTTTTAATAGTTTTCTGAAGTTTGAATTGTTACCTTCAATTAATAATATGAAATTACTTATTCTACTCATTTCTCTTAAAGTCTGGACTTTATGCCTTAGTGTTGGAAGCAGATATATTAATCCTATTTCTAGGCTTATATCGAATGATTTAGGTCTGAAGGGTAAATGTGTTGCTGAGGCATGGATCACATCATCATATACTCTTTTAGCTATAATGAGGGAGGAATAGTCAATATCCACACCAACACTATAAAAGTTAAAGTTTACATCTTTTACTCCTATCCTAAGGATAAACATTACTGGGCCTGGACCGCTCCCTACATCTATAAGTTTCCTTATGGTAGATAGTATTTTCCTAATATTTGTAGCTAAATAGTATACTTGGTAACTTCTGATATTCTTCCTTAAATACTCTAATATCTTGGGAATACTTTGCGTAGAGTTTGAGATAAAAATCCCCTCATAAAGCCGTGTATTGGAGTGTTTCTTAATTTCTCTAAGTTTAAGTGAAGTCTAAGGAACCATATCCCCTTATTAGATAACGGTATGTAGTATGAGTAGCATGGTATTAATTTAAATCCGTTCTGGAAAAGAAAGTGATTCAATCCAGAATAAGCCGGATGATATCAGTAACCATAATAAACATATTTTATACCTTTATTTGAGAGGTCTTCTAGGATAGAAGCTAAAAGACCGTTAGAGACCGCATACTTCATATACCCTTTATGAGACATAAACCTTTCAATTAAGGCAACATTGTTATACCATAATATGTAGGCGTATCCTACCAACCTATTATTTATGAACGCACCATAAACTATAAAGTAATTACCATATTCTTCTATCCGTCTTTTAGTTGCTAAGTAGTGAGTTAAAGGATCAATGTAATGTTTAAAAACTAGTTTACCCTGCTTCAAAATAAAACTCCTATTAATCTCAACAATCTCCTTACCATAGGTAATAGGATCAATTATTCTTACTACACCATGCTTTCTAAACTTTCTAACTAAATTTCTAGCCTTCTTATTCATAGCTTTAGTAAAGTAATACTTAAACCCTCTTTTTAAATTAGCAAGAAAAGTGTATTGTACAATGCATTTAGAGCTATTCTCTAAAGCATTCTTTATAGTGGCGTCCAACAACTCTAGAGGTGATATCGTATGAAAACATCAAATTCATGCTTCTTTAAGTAATCTAAAAGGACAAGAAAGTACTTGTGGTTGGGCTTTTTTAGAGTTAAGAGTGCACCAATCCCATGTAAGCCATATGACAATGCAATTTTAACCTTACATCCCAAGAGCTTATAGAGACGCCGAGTAAACTGATAAGCTAAAGCAGTATGGTTATTATCAAATATGCATATACGAGTATGGCTACTATTAAACAAAACACTTGGTGAGCTTATAGAGTGAGCCCTGAAAACAATCTCATACCAAAGATCCCTATCAGATACCTCCTCAACTCTAATCGCCATTACGTATTGGCACCAGTGATTAAACTC
Organism: uncultured Desulfurococcales archaeon; assembly: GCA_964611985.1. GTDB lineage: Archaea > Thermoproteota > Thermoprotei_A > CAZTBM01 > SZUA-1508 > SZUA-1508. The sequence goes on from CAZTBM010000010.1 coordinate 11,151, forward strand.
TTAGAGGACGCCAATTATTAATTAAGTAGTTGAACTGAAATAAATTACTATCTTTAAAGCTGTTTTAAAGCTACGAGAATAATGTATATAGTATTAATGGCGGGCCCGCGGGGATTCGAACCCCGGACCACCGGCTTTCTTCATACCCCTGATATAGAAGGCCGGCGCCCTATCCTGGCTAGGCGACGGGCCCTCTGGATATCTGTCTGATACTCTTATTTTTAAATTTTTTAAACAAAACATTTGATAAAACACCATTATTAGCCCGTATTATACACTGTCAAGTCACTGTTTATGTTATGATGTAGAGGCTTTACTAGTGTGTTCTAGGTGGCTTATAGAGGTTTGTTTAATCGGTGGTTTAGGGATACACTTAAACAATAATGGTATATATAGTCTCTCTAGTAACACTCTTACCTTTAGATTTTACGCTTACGTGGTGCATTATGGAGAGCATTGATAGTGTATTTTTAAGTGTACTTAGGTCAAATATCTTTAAGAATCGTGACGCCCTCTCCCCAGACTATATACCAGAAGTTTTACCCCATAGAGAAGACCAAATTAAACAATTGGGTGGAATTTTAGCTCACGCTCTTAAAGGCTCTAAACCAGGTAATGTCTTCATATATGGACTCACCGGTACAGGAAAAACCGCTGTAACAAAGTATGTACTTAAAAGGCTTGTTCTAAAGGCTAAAGAGGTAGGTGCTACAGTCAAATACGCCTATGTTAATTGTAGACAAAGTGATACCCCATATAGAGTGCTAGCTGACATAGCTGAAGCGATAGGTATACGTGTCCCATTCACAGGACTCTCAATAGCAGAGGTTTACAGACGCATTCTCAGAGGGTTATTTGAGCAAAAAGGAGTATTCATAATAGTTCTTGACGAACTAGACTACCTAGTAAAAAGAAAAGGTGATGACATACTATATAGACTCCTACGTATTAATGAAGAGAATATTAAGGCTAAAGTATCATTAGTGTGTATAACAAATGATGTAAAGCTTCTTGAAATACTTGACCCTAGGGTTAGAAGTAGTTTAGGTGAAGAGGAAATAGTATTCCCACCATATAATGCACTTGAACTAAAAGATATATTGACCTGTAGAGCTAAAGAGGCATTTAATGAGGAGGCATTAGAGGAGGACGTAATACCACTTTGTGCCGCACTCGCTGCTAAGGAACATGGTGATGCTAGGAGAGCTTTAGATCTATTAAGGGTGGCAGGTGAAATAGCTGAGAGAGAAAACTCAGAAAAAGTAACATGCGATCATGTAAGAAAAGCTTACAATGAGATTGAAAGGAATACTACACTGGAAATCGTGAAATCCCTTCCATTACAGGCTAAAATAGTTTTACATGCAATACTCCTGCTTGAGAAAAAGAATGTAAAACCCATAACAACAGGTCACTTATACAGTGTTTATGCAAACTTATGTCGAATTATTAGTGTAGGCTGTCTTACTCAAAGAAGAATAAGCGACATAATTAGCCAGTTAGATACACTAGGATTAATAGCTACTGAGATAATAAGTAGAGGTAGACATGGACGTACAAGAATAATAAAAATCAACATTGATAGAAAGATACTTGTAGAGGCCCTAAAGAATTGGAGAAATACACTTCCTTAAATAATGCCTTGCTAGTAGCATTTGAAGATGGCTACTTCCCACCTGAAACTAAGGGATATAACTCAATTTATAAGACATTGTTAGTTGCTTCAATATTTAAAAACTGGAGACCCGCTTACTTTAGGATGACCCTAGTGAAAATAGATGGATTAGACGCTACAGATAATGCAATTAAAATATTAAAGGAAATAATGAAAAAGGAGGAGCAAAAGCCTATAGTTATGCTCGGAGGAATAACTTTTGCAGGCTTTAACATCATCGATCCCATTGCAATTCATGAAAAACATCAGATACCAGTGATTGTAGTATGTAAGGAGAAACCTAACAATGAACGAGTAAAAAGAGCCTTAATGAGGCACTTTCCTGACTGGGAAAAAAGATACCATATTATAGAGAAGTTCTCTAACACTGCCTCTGAACTCATAGAATTGGCTGATCCAGGAAGACTTTACATAAGAGTTCTAGGAATGGAGCCTAACCAAGCATTAGAAATAATACGTAAAACCCAAGTAACAGGTGGCATACCAGAGCCATTAAGAGAGGCAAAAACTATAGCATCAGTCATAGCAAGAGCATACTTTAAAATCATACAGTGCAAGAAGAGATAAAACGATCCACAAAATATAAGTACCATGTGGGCCGGGGTGGCCGAGTGGTCTAAGGCGGTGGGCTCGAGACCTTTCCGGCTTAAATGAAGAGAGACCCACTACCCCGAAGAGGGGTGCGCGGGTTCAAATCCCGCCCCCGGCGCCAAAATAACCATTATTATATACACTTCTAGGATGATACCATTTGCATAAGCTAATTATATCCATCTAGGTTTTTCTGTTCTCCACTTTTCTAAAGCCTTGATAAACACCCTTTCTAAATCAACATTACAGTCTTCAGCAAGTTTGAATACTTCAAATAGAACTTCTGCTAACACATATTCAATTTTGGAATCATTAAAAGACCCATATTTGAACCCCTCTCTGACAAGGAGTAATGAGGAAAGCTCACCAAGTTCCTCCATTATCCCAACTAATGAAGCTAAGAGCGACCGCTTAATATTAATATTCTTTTTATAATACTCCTAACAAATGTATGTGCTTCAGAAAGTTCAATAAGTAATCAGCCTATGTGTATGCCTAAGCCTAAGATGTTGGTGCGGGGGGTGGGATTTGAACCCACGCAGGCCTACGCCAGCGGGGCTCCCACCTTTATTTTAGGTCCTGAGCCCGCCCCCTTTGACCTGGCTCGGGCACCCCCGCATCTGACTCAGTTACTATATTGTGGAGACTTATTTCTCTACCTAATATTGCCTTCAACTGCTCCTCTAAGATATTAATTACCTTATCTCCTATAATGTTCATTTTAACCATTCTCTTAAACTCTTCAACATCAACCATCCTAACATTATTATTGGAATCAACGATTATGTCCAATGATAAATCAATATATCGGATGCTGCTTAATGATAACTCTACAGGAGTATTAATGTTGATATATCTACCTTTCAATTCGCTCCTTCTAGAATAGTAGTTATGTATAATAATCCATTTATCAAGTGGAACAACCATTTCATCATGGTCTCCTGGCTCTTTAGGTACACCTAGCCCATTATATATGCCCTTACCTCTTATTCTCCTCTTTAATACTATAACTTTTCCTAAAGTATCGTCCTCTTTAACGGATACTATTCTACCTGGTGTAAGTTTAAACACCTTACCATCATATGCTCTTACATGGTATATCTTAACTTCTTTTAATTCTCTCAAATGATCGATTATGTATTCTAATAATCCTTTTGAAATCTCCTTGGACTTAGCGCCTACCCGCTCTATGACATACTCTATGACATCAATAACGGTTGAGGACTTCTTACCAAAGGACTTTAATGAATGGTGTCCTATTACTGTTGGAATAACATTCTGCCTTATAGCATCAAGTTTTTCTTTATCAATCCTACTCAATAGTATCTCAATTACTGCTTGGCCTGGCTCTATAATCTCATATGCCGGTTTCTCTTTAGCTTTAGATAAAACCTCTTCAGCTCTCTTATAGAGAGTCTGGAGTTCTTTCATTAATTCACTTAAGGGGGTGAATCTTGCCGAACTTCTCCACTTAATACCCCATTTACTATTCTTCATTCTATAGAGTGATGCTAATGCTAATAGTTCCTTTCTTATCTCGGGATCTCTAATATGCTTACTTATAATGATCTTTGGTAAATTGTATATAAGTACTACGTTAGGTCCATAGATGTTATAATTGAATGATAAAATGACCTTCTCTGGGGGTCTAAGCTGTGTTTTCTTGACATCAACTATTACTTCATCATTCATATTTAATGGCTGAGTTGTGTAGAGTTCACCTTTCACATTACCTAAGTCCACTAAGTATACCCTTTCACGTGGTTTCTCTATCACACGCCCTTTGATGATAGCATGTAATGGGACTACTGATTTAAACACAATGGAGTTACTTGTAAACTCACATATACAGCTATATACTTTTTCCACGGCTTCAGGATCTCCTATGATAACGAAACCAAGCTTATTCTCAGTATCTTTTATTGTGACATTCGCTGGCTTATCAGTGAAAGTGGTTCCACTAAATCTATGTTTTATCTTGTCAGATGCTTGAACTACTGAAAAGCCATGGTCTAAGAGGAGCTTAGTTAATGCTGTAGCATATATTCCTCTGACCCTAATGTTTATGTCCCTTTCATTCATTAATATCTTCACCTGTTAATGAAAAGAAAGAGACGGGAGGATACAGTACCTTAATTAATAATCTCTGTTTCATTTAGGCTAAATACACTGAATTCTAGTCTCTGACGGTCTCAAGTAATGCAACTACCCTTAGTATTTCTGTTCTTGTATATGTTGGCATATTAGGATCTTGCATTATAGTATCTAATACTCCTATAGCATTGGCTGCTCTAACACCTGGACTTAGATTTATATCCTGTAGATATCTTATTGCTTCAGCGCACACTCTTCTAATGTTTCTTGGTACATGTGTGTCACTTAGTATTCTCTGAAGTACCATTAGGGCTTGACGTATCTTAGCCTCATTGTCATATACTCCTATTCCAGCCATTCTCTCACCCTATGCCTCGACCAAAGACTTTATGTTACTTTTTAGTGTGTGAGTAGTATAGGTTATACTGAAAAATAAAACTTGCTAACAGGAGTTGAATAAAACATGTCAAAAAAACCTGATATCAAGCGTATGGCTGACTTGCTTAAGTCTGGAGCAACAATGCTATCACAAGTGTGCCCTCAATGTAAAGTGCCTTTATTTAAGCTAAGAACAGGCGAGATTGTATGTCCCTCCTGTGGAACAAGGTACTATATAGTTTCAAATTCACGAGAGGAAGCAGAGGCGTTAATTCATACAACGATAGAGAGATTAGAAAGGACAATAATGTCGAAATTGGATACACTAAATGAAATATTAAGAGAGGGAATGCCTTGGGAAAGGGAGATAGAAGTCGTAGATAGTTTAATAAAATGGCTTGAAGCATTGGAGAGAATAGAGCGTATAAAGAGGTATACTAGGCTTAAGTAAAGGTTTAAGGATGGTTATCGGATGCTCTTCCTTTTGCATAGTGATATTATGCCTTGATTGGCATCAACAATAACATAGTCTCCTGTAGATACATACTCAAAGAATTCTCTTGAGACCTTATCAACAAGTGGGATATCAGCTAATACGCATCCTATGACTAAAACTGGATCAGCTATCAAATTAATTATTGCTTTAGGTTTATTATTGTACCTTTTCAACCCGTAAATCACATAAGATCCTACAGTACTACCTTTCCCATGAGGAAAAATGAGTATTCTATCTTTAACTTTCTTGACTTCTTTATCAGCTTTTATTACACCTGTTACTGGGTCTACATCACCGAGAAACGATATTGGTTGGTTAAAGACTAAAGCCTCACCTTCAGCATATCCTTCAACTATAGGTCTACATTTGAATGTTAAATGCCCCATCATCAACACCTTGAATATATTTCGTTCATTAATTTTAATATCCTCCGTCTTTCCATTAAAGTAACCTTAATTCCATGTAGCTTTCTTAAATAATGAGCTGCTTTAACAGAATCTGTTATTACACTATTAACTTTAATGATTCTGAGCGGTGCAACAACAGGGCACATATCGCTTAGAAGTAAAATACCTCTACTCCATAAGTCATCAATATTATAACCTAGCGCCATTATCTCAGACACCACTTTTCGTGAAGTAGTCAACCACATTCTTTTACCCTTAGGTAATCTAACATTCTTTACGTGCTCTAAAATATGTAACACTTCATTTAATGATAAATGAGGGCATCCAAAGTATACTATGTCAAAATCTTCTAATTGAACATCATTAAAGGTTTCAAATACATTCTTTATATTTCTCTTATCTAGGTCCATACGTTCAAGGTTACGTAAATCAGTCCTCCTTAGTCTACGTTCATCAGGCGAAATTTGAGAAATGATGATAAGACCTAAAGCTGATGAAGCACCTATACCAGCTAAAAAATATTTTACCATTTCTAAATTATTTGGTCTCCTAAAGTTGATAATGTAAGGTACACCATAACCTATTATTTGACCTAAGCTGTAACCTAGGGAACCAAGTACTGATGGCTCATTAGGGTCAATATTAGGCTCTATATTAACTATGATGCTAGGTTTTCTATTCTCATCAATATGTAATCCATAATTGGGGGTTCTGCCAACTAAGGCAGCTAGAAGGGCTGAAAGACCACCCTCCCTATTTGTTAGTGCCCCTAATACACTATTAGCATAGAGTACGGCGTTAGATTCGGCCCATGATATATGTGTAGCTGGCCTTATGTTCTCTATTAAGTATGGTGTACAGGAGAGCGTTATTTTTACACCCATTCTCCTTAATGAATTGATTATTTCAATTTGTTTCTCATAATACTCCTCTGGCACTCCAAGCAATCGCCAGCGCTCTAAATCGAAGCCTGCAGGATTGCAAGAAGCATCCACGTATACCCTCTCAGCAGAAAGCTCCTTTAATAATTCTAAGCCCGCTTCTCCAATAGTAGTATAAGATATTCCGGAAATATGTGCATGTGTAATCTCTATAAGCCTATCCGCACCTAGAGCTTCTCCCATCTTAACTAGAGCTTTGAGTGCTTTAGCTTTAATAGGTCCATATTCTCCGTTCAATATTGACTCTTCATATTTGTTTAGATACATTGTCTTTACTCCTACTTTTTATTTATCTTCTATTCTATTTTAATCAAATTTAGCTTTAGTAAAATGCGTTGGATCTTTGTCTAAAGGCTTTGTAGCATCCAGTCCCATTTTAGAGGTTACGCCATTCTCTGAAACAGGATCCAGAGTAGACCCTTTAACATGCTTTATTATTACTAGATCTTTATCTGCTCTAAAACGTGTTGCAATAGCCCACTCCACATCATTTGGATCATCAATGTTTATATCGTCGTCGACTACAACAATGTGTTTCAGGCTAGGATGGGCTGTGAAAGCTGCCAGAATAACATTTTTGCCTTCACCTTCATAGCGCTTTTTAATTGATATTACAGCATGAAGCCAGCTTCCACTACCTAATGTTAGTCTAACACCTTTAATTTCAGAGACTACTTTACTCACAACCTCCCATATCACAATCTCTCTCGGAAGGCCCATCAGTACTTTATGCTCTATTCCACCAGGCAATATCGTATGATATAGACCTCCTTCCCTTACGTAAATCTCATTAACTTTTACTACTGGCTGCTTCCTAACAATATCGTATGTGCCTAGTATGTCAACAAAGGGACCTTCATCAACATACGTAAAGGGGTCTATGTAGCCATTCATTACTATATCTGCGTTTAAGAGTATTGGTACCTCCTTCCATGTCGAGTAATCCGCTTCTAGCTCTCCATCGAGCAGTGTATTAGCGATTTCTAACTCAAAAACCCCATAAGGAGGAGATGTAGCTGAAGCTAATAATACTAAAGGATGGGTTGATATAGCTATTGTTATTGGCATTTTCTTGCCTAACTCTTTATACTTCATGAGCATGGTATATAGATGCCGGGGAACAATACGAATAGCCATAGCTGAATCGTTTAGAATGAGAAGTCTATGTATAGAAGCATTCAAATAGCCTAATTCTGGGTCTTTACCGATAACTATAGCTGATGTCATATATCTCCCAGCATCCTTAGGATAAAACTTGAGTACTGGGATATCTTGTAGAGATTTAACTTTACGGAAGGGGTAATTTTCTAGATCACTTTCTTTAATCTTTTGGGGGGATTTTATTGCATGACTAAGCTTTTTATAAGCATTTATATCATTATCTACATTTAGCAATTTAAGGAGTCTCACTCTATTTGTAATATTAGAGATTATTGGTATTGTAAACTTATTTGAATGGAAAATCACTATCTTGTCCTGATTGGCATGAATTTCTTTTGCAACTTCTATTGATAAGCTCAAGGGTTTATTTATTACAAGGATGTCATGTTCAAATTTACTCAGAGTTTTTGAAAGAATAGACCTTTCATACAATTTTAATTTTGAGCTCATAATGGTTTACCTCTAATTCTATATTCCTCACATACCATATTTTCCTTAAAGGCTAGCTTTATTTGCCCTATAGCTATTAACGCTGGTTTAATATTCCTCGGAGCTAGAATATTTATAATTCTATTTTTGAAGTCAATACTCTCTATAACACCTATACCTAAGTCCTCTAAATCCTCGTTAAATAGCCCTACTATTATTCCTTGTTCAAAACCTTTAACTTTATATTCTATTCTGAAAACTTTAAGTAACTCTTTAACCTTTAACTCCACGTCATTATTAATGTTAACTCGTTTGCTAAACACTAAGACAGCTTTATTGTCAAGTTTCTCACCATACAATAGTACTTCATCACTTACACCAATTATCTCTTTAACCTTATCTAATTCATCTTTTGTTAATGGTGTTCCATTAAATAATTCACTATTGATAATTTTTATAGCATCTAAGTTTATGGTTAAGGGCTGCAAATCTTTAAGAAACCTACTATAACCATGTTCTCTAAATGTTTTTCTAAACTCCCTATTTCTTGTCTTTACTAATGTAGGTGTTGGCAGTAATATACATTTTATCCCCTTACATTGGCTCAGTAAGTTCTTTAGCCGGGATGCCCATATATCATTAGTTTTCTCAAGTATTATTACGTAGTCTGGGTCTACTAGTTTTATGATGTTTATTTTTGCTTCAATCGCTTCAGTTGACTTAATCCAGCCGTCAGTGTCAATTACTATTATGTCAGCTAAGTCTTGCGCGTAACGTAATAGTTTACTTATACATATGAGTAACTTGTCCATATTGTTACATGGTGTTGTTGAACCTACAAAGCATGATCGAAGATATGCTACTTCACTTAATCTAAGTATAGGCCTTTCGAGAATTCCTAAAGAAATACACGTAGGTGGACCAATATCAGCTTGTCCCACATCTGCGTCAATTACAGCTACTTTAAATCCTTTATTATAAGCATGGTTGGCTATAAGGGTAGTTAATGATGTTTTGCCACTCTCTATATCACCAATTATGATTACTTTTATTTTCTTATCTTTCCTGCCGTTAGATAGTATCTCATTGGCTGCTTTCTCCCAATAGTATATGTTGTCTTCTTGCAATTTTGTCTTCTTCACGAATCCTGATCCACCTACTGTTACTTCAACATTACATGTTGTATCCACGCAAACAATGCTATACGATTTAGTTGTATGAACAACTATTTTGTCTCCCTTAGAGAAGACCCGTCCAAGAATCTTAATTTTACCCTCTTTTACAGTAAGTGTAGCTGGTCCTCCAACAACTAAAACCTCGTCACTCTTTAACTCTGTACTTTGTGATTGCATGAGCGTCTCTAATGGCGTCATATTAGATCTCCCTAATTGCCGTTTTCATTTTATTTTTTATTTCCCTTTACCCTCTACTATTAGGCCTTTTCTTATAGCTATATTTAATGCTGATATGACATCTTTAGGTATATTTCTCACTTTATTTTTGAAAGTTGCAGGTATATTATATGTTCTTGTTTCATCAACAAGTTCGATAAGTATTTCTTTATCTTTAAGTTGTTTGTCTTGATATCTCTCAATAAGCTTAAGGACTTCCTGTATTACTTCAGCTGATCTTTCACCATTTCCTATTTTTATTCTCACTTTTTCATAAGGCATATGCAGTAATGCTATTTTGACTTCCTCAATTAATTCTTTTACATTACTTAATACTATAGCTTTACATAACTCATTATCCCCTAATATAACAAGACCTATTTTGCCCCCAGGGTCGATACCTAATGTTACAATTTTATATTGATTTTTGCCTTTAAGTAAACACTTAATCTTCTCGATAGCGGAGGTCATGTGCTCTTTATCGGTTTTCTCAACTTTAACTATGTGTACATGTTTACCTTTTATGAACTTGGCTATCTGGGAGACATTATTGGTTAAGATGATATCTCCTTCTATAATATTATTAGTAGATAATTCAGTGAATGATATGCCTTCACTTTTTAGTATATTTACGAGTATGGTAAGAATTCTCGGATCATCTATGTACACTCTTACGGCTTTACTATTTATCATGCTCTCAGAAACATTTAATGCTTAAAATACCATATAAAAGCTTCTGAAAGTATAAGTCAAAAGTGTAGTGCAGTGGCCTATGTATGATTAGTGGTGTAGCTATACTAGACGAGACCTTAGGTGATATAAAGTCAGGGCTATTAGTAATATATGGTGACGCTGCATCAGGTAAAACGACGTTATCCCTACAATATGCGTCATCAGTGTTAAAGGCTAAGGGTAGAGTGTTATTCATCAGCACAGAAAATGAGTTATTTATCGAGAGAATACCTTATATGGTCAATGATATAAATCTCCTGGAGCAATTTGACATATTAGCTATTAGGGATTTTAGAGTCCAGAATTTAGTAACCTTTAATATACTCATTAAGCCACAGCTATTGGAGAAATATCACTTACTAATTATTGATAGCCTAACGGCCCTCTATAGACTCGCATTCTATGAAAACAAGAGAGCATTAAATATACTAAACATGCAATTTGCTATCCTTAGTAAAATAGCATCGTCCATACCAGTGATTGCAACAAGTCAGGTTAGAGGGGGAGAAGAAGGCTTTGAAATATTAGCTCGTAGCCTAGTAAGATACTGGGCTGATTACATAATAAAGCTAGAGATAATAGAAAAAGGTATACGAAGACTAACCATAGAGAAGCCTACTGGGAAATATAAAGTACTAGACTTGGCCATGACTAAGGAGGGTTTAAAATAATGACAGTTACACATACCTTAGATATCATCAAGATCTTGATGGGATTTACTCTCTATTACGCACCTGCCTTTATAGCTAATGCTGCTCCTACACTGGTTAGAGGTAGACATAGAGTTGACTTCGGAAAGAAGTTCATTGATGGAAATGACATTTTAGGTGGAGGTAAGACCTTCGAAGGACTTCTTTGTGGCCTGATATTAGGAGGCACTATAGGGTTATTTATTTCTTTTATGTTAAATCATATTCCTAATCTACCCGTTACTCTACCAGTATTTAACACTGTTATACCATTAGCCTCAGCCTTAGGAGCATTACTAGGAGATATAGGTGGGGCATTTATAAAACGCCGTTTAGGTATGCCACGTGGATTTCCTGCACCAATATTAGATCAGCTTGACTTCATTTTGGGGGCCACATTATTAATCAAAGTAGTAGGCTTTAACCCGGAGGTAGAAATAGTAGTCTTTAGTATGATTTTAGCTCTAATTCTTCATCCTATAACAAATAAGGTAGCATACCTCCTTAAACTAAAAGATGAACCATGGTGACGAAATCGTTTATTGGGTATGATTAGAATATCCTACCTATCTTAATGTTCACTATCATCAAGACTATTATGATTCCAAGCATGAATAATACAAGCCCAGAAACATAGATTATGTTAGCCAGTCTATTATCAGACACTTTACTAGTTGCTTCAGTTAATGCATAGTATCCTATAACAGCTAGCGTTAGAGCAATTACTAAGGCTAAAGCCTCAGCTGATGTTTGAAACGTTGTAGAGTAGGGGTATATGAATGATGCTCCTCTAGGTCCTGCACCAACCATAAAGGGGGCCCTATTAATTAGTACAAAGAGTACTCCTGACAGTAAGAGTATTATAGATAAGACCATTATAGCTATTAGAATTGTTTTAGCTCGCTCACTTACAAATCTTATTATATTGCGGACACTTCTTGAAGACAACATAACACACCAGCTACTACTTAATCTATCCAAAGCAATGATAATAGGAAATATTTAAGTGTTTATGAAGGCCATATTTGAGCTACATAAATGAGGATTATTAGTTAAAAATTATATAGAAGTTGCACTAAAGTAATGCAGACGCTTAAGAGAGTTTACAAGAGCCGTTGAGGAAGTTTAAGATGAAGATAAATATAACGAACCTGCTTAGTAATAGAAAATTATGGATTATTACAATTCTGTTCATACTGGCTACATTAGGTTTCATTGTACGATTACAACCATTAAAACATGGAATATACTTGTACGAGTTCGACCCTTACTTTCAATACTACTTAACAAAGTATCTAGCCAATAATGGCTTGCACTCCTGGTTTGAGCTTACAAAAGATGCAACAAAGGATCTTTGGTGGTATCCTATCGGTAGAGACGTATATAAGACTGAGTACCCCGCTTTAGCAATGCTGGGTGCAATACTATACCATATCCTTAAGCCAATAGTCTTCTGGCTAGACCAAGAGACATTACTGATATATATTTCTGTAATGTTGCCCTCACTCATGGGTGTGTTAGAAATAATATTTGTCTACTTAATAGTTAAAGAATTATTCGGTTACAAAGCAGGGTTATTAGCGGCGCTCTTCCAGGCTTTCATTCCTGCTGCTCTTGACAGAACAATAGCGGGGTTCTACACAAAATTAGGTTTTGGTGTAACGTATATACTCATTATCCTTTACTTCATGGTTAAGGCATTAAATAGTAGAAAAATGATATACGCTATCTTATCAGGAATATTCTTTGGTATTCTATGTGCAACATGGGGAGGTTACGGTTACGCATTTCTTATGTTCATAGCCTATGCTGTTCTAATAGTAATAACAGGTAAAAATGATGAAAACTTTGTAAAATATTATACCGTAACAATATTGTTAGCGTTACTCTGTGCCATAAACGTCCCCAAGATTAGCATAAAAATTCTTCAAACAGGAATAGGCTTAGGGTTGTTAGCATCATTTCTGCTCTTACTCTTTGACCTATTACTTATAAAAATCGAAGTAGAACATCACAAGAGAGTATTAATTAACAGTATGCTCGCCATAACTATAGGTTTAGGTGCTGGTATAGCATTATTCCTCAACATTGTCAAATCTATAGGTACAAGACAATTAAGTATCATATTGCCATGGCTTAGAGAAGCCAATGTATTATATGTATCTGTACAAGAGCATCAAATGAGCACATGGGCTTTACTGTATCATGAGACGGGATTAGCGTTCATTCTTGCCCCAATAGGCATTTACCTATTATTAAGGGAGAGACTAACACAAGCCAGTTTACTAATATTCACTGCTGCTATAACTGCGATATATGGAGCGGCATCAGCCGCCTACTTACTGCATCTTAGCTCTCCATTCTTTGCTATAGCTGCAGGAATAGCCTTGAATAAGATTGTTCATTCTGCTGCAAAGGAGCTGGCCAAGGAGGTAAAAATAAGAAAAGGTAGAAAGATAGGTATAAAAATTGACCCTACTCCTATCATGATATTATTATTCTTCATAATGATAGTATTATCATTAACCGCATATACAGGCTTCTTAAGTGGACAGCAAATACCAACAATAATATCAGCTGAGGGCTCTGTACCCACAGTGAATAAGGTTTGGTTGAAGGCTCTAGACTACATTAAGAATAATATAACGGGTCCAGCAGTAGTAGTGGCTTGGTGGGATTATGGGTATCACATAACTGTTATAACAGGTAAAGCTACATTATGTGATAATAGTACAACGAATTCTACTCAAATAAAGTGGGTTGCTAGAGCCCTAATAGGCGATGAAAATATGACATTAAGAATACTAGATACCGTTTTCAAAACACCAAAGAATGCTACATATCTTATAACATATGAAGTCTTCGCTAAGCAGGAATTTGGTGGAGGTGCAGCATACATACTAATACCAAGAGGGGATCTCGCTAAGGCTATATGGATGATTAGAATAGGAGAATTTAATGAAACAAAATTCCTTACGAGATATGGCGAATATGACTGGAATAGTCCAACACTTAAAAACAGTACATTATTCAAAATGATAATAGGCGGAATACATGCAATGGGAGGACAGCCATACGCTTACGTATTTGACCCTAGTACACGTCAAAGAACTCTCCAGCCGTTAAATATAGATCCACCTAAGAATCTTAAACTTGTAAAAACATTTGAAGAAACAAGCGGTGGATATACAGTAGTAGTCTTTCTATACAAAGTTAGTCCTTAAGTAGGCCTGCAGCCTTTTTAGCCATAATTCTATACTTAATATACCGGTCATCAGGGGAAAACTTTGGAGGGTGGGGTGTAATTAAAGGTCCTCCGCAACGTGGACATTTGTCTTGTTTTAATGTATATGTTTTACATCTAATACATTTCTTAAGTAGTGTTGGCAAGGATGTAAACCTCACATTTTTATCTTGTTCTTAATCTTTCAAAACTAGCATAAACATCCATCTTCTCACTCATTCTGAGAACCTCTTTTACTATGTTCTCTAGGACACTTTCAGCTTCTTTGTATTCATCTGCTATCAAATCTATTCTATATCTTGGGGCACCTATCGTGTATATTCTCAAGCTCATTCCCTGCTTTAGGGGGCGTAATTTTATCGATGTAAAAATCTTCTTTATTACCTCAACACCGTCAGGACGTAAAGTTTGTAAAGTGAATATTCCTGATATCTTCACTTTCTTTATTTCTACATGTTTTTTAACTAACTCTAGTAAAGGTTGAATCCACTCTTCACTTACTCCTGCCTCCCTTAGGGCATCAGCTCCTCTAATAAAAGCTTCCTCAAATCCTGCATAGATTTCGCCATAGAAGTCCTCTAGCTTCCAACCAACTTCCCCATATGCTTCATCCAATGTTTTATTTATTTTACTAGCGGCAAGTTCAAGTATTTTCTCGGCTTTTTGGGCTCGCTTCCATTCTATTAATTTATCTCTCCTTTCGCCATCAGATACCCTTCTTAGTGATATATCAACATGTCTTTTAGCTCTATTTACCCTAATGACCTTAAATACCGCCTTCTGTCCTTCCCTAATGTGATCTCGTATGTTTTTAACCCACTTAGAAGACACTTCGCCTCTCGGCAGAAATGCCTCTAAACCTCTATACTCATCGAGAGCTACATATGCTCCATACTCGAATATGGATTTGACAGTGCCTATTACTAATTCGCCTACATCTGGTAGTGGTTGTCTTCGTCGTACCATAACTCTAACACCTAGGGTTAATGTAGTAACAAGCTATGTTTAAAGTTTTATGTTAATAATGCGTTAAAAAGGCTAGCTTAAAACCTTAATTATTTTCCCGTAAATCCTTGCTTTACCTCCTGTTGGCTCGGCAAGAACTCTTCCACAAACAAGACATCTAACAATGAATGTTGCGTGATCAAATATTATTTGTTCGTTTCCGCAATCGGGACATTGTACACGTACGAATCTACTTTTTGGTTCTGGTACTAAGATTTTGTACTTCTTTACCATAAGTGGTCACCTTAGTTTGGCCTCTGTTAACTCGATTTTCTTAAGTCTGATACCCCTTCTGTGAAGTATGTAGCCGCATTCCCTACATCTTAGCTTTAATACTATCTTTTTTGTAACTTTAGCAAATCTCTTCTGCTCAGGTTTTCGTTTGCTACCGTAACCTTCTTGTTTCCTCCTATAACGTCTTTCACCTTGAGCTAAAGCTCTCCTCTTACCAGGCTTATATATCGTTACTGAGTGTAGTGTATGTTTCCTACATCGTGGACAGTAAGTTCTAATTTCCTTAGGAACTTTCATAACCGCACCACTCTTTCTATTGTTGGTTTCTTGCTCTTTTCTGACTAGAACTAACCTTATTTAAATATATTTTTCTCACTTAACTATGACTGCTATATCCAGAGAAACTAAAATTAAGGCTATGTTCAAAGGCAGTAATAGTATATCACCTTCATTTACCTTGAATACATTTCTATAAGCATTTACGCCTTTCACTATTTTAATGGGCACTCGTATATCACTTGTTAATGGCATCTTACCAGATAGTAACTGTATATAGTTGTTTAGAAGCTTATTCACGAATTTAGCTAAGCTAACATCTACACCATTTGCTGGAATATAATTATTTAAGAATTTAAGTAGCCTTACATATCCTAATGTTTTACTTAAACTCATTATTCTATTATCCAGTTCTTCTCTTATATCTTTGTTCTTTAAAAGAATAGAGACTGCAATGTCATGTAAGGCTAATATTTCAGCCTTACTTATAACTGTGGATTCAGATTTCTCTAATTCAATATTTATTTTTTCTAGTAGTCTCTTCATTTTTTAATCTCCTCAATTTCAGCCAAGCCTTTACAGGTTAAGTATAATGCTATTGGTAATTCTATCGTTAAGGTCGTGTTCTTTACTATTCTTACCTTAGTGTTCATAAGCATCATCGACTTAGGAATACTCTCCGTAAATCTTATGCGAGCTACTCCAGTGAAAGGAGATAAAGTCTCATCAAGCTCGAAAGCTTCCAATTTACTTAAAGGCACTTTTATTACAGGAATTCCTGTTTTTCCGTGCAAGGATCCAGGCATTCTTATTAGTCTATGTATGTCTATGGTAACTTTCTCGTCCACATTACAGCCTATAATAGTAGTTATCTTTGTGAATACTTCTTGAATATCATCTAAGTAATTTAGTATTTTAGCCCAATTAGCTGGATGCTTAGATAAGTCCGTTAGGATTTTTTCCTTTAATGTCATCACTCTTTTACTTTTGTGTCCAAAGACATCTTTTATTTTATCCTCGTCCTCTTTGAGAAGTATTTCATAGAAGAATTTTGCTACTCTTCCTCTCCAGCTATAGTCATATAGTTCTGGGCCATAAATTCTTTGTTTAGATCTAGAGATAAACATTAATCCATCTTTAGGGTTTAGACCTATCCCTTTCACATAATCAACTATTTCTCTCCTTTGTTGTGAATCAAGTTTAATGAATCTTTTATCTTTCACATGTATGTGAAATCCTCTATGTCCAGAGAAATATACTTCTATATCATTTACGTTTACACCCAAATCTTTAACCAAGAATTCTTCAATAAGCTTTAATGTCTCATTTTTAGCCTCCTCAAGACATCTACTACAAACCCATGTAAACTTTCTTAAACTACTAGAACCACACCTAGGACACTTTTGGGGTGCAGGACCGAATTCCATGTATTCACAATTGGTGCAAACCCAATAGTCGTGATTGTATTTACACTCTGTATCAAGATGGTCTGCATCAATATCGAATACTAGTTCTGCTCCTAACCAGTCTTTAGTGTCCATAGTTGGAGAGGCAGGGTTAGCATAAATTGCTGTTGAATAGTATATGTGCTTAGGTACATTCATTATTATAAATTTATGTAGTTCTTTGTAATCTTTAAATGATTTATGACGTATCATTCCTTCCTCGTTAAAGAGTTGAAAACCAAATTCCCGCATATCTATATTATCTATACTATACTTTATCATTTTCCTCTTATAATATTCTAAAAAGAGATCTTTTACTATATTCACTGTTTTATCATTCATTATTCTACCCTTGGGGCTAGATAGAGGGTCACTCGTCCACCATTAGGTATTTCGAAGTCTAATTTAAGTGGCATGTTCGTTGAGTAATTTAAGACTACGATGTCTACGGCTTGTGCTATACTAGACATGTCCTCAAGGTAGTCTAAGGAGTATGTTGCTGTTGAAGGCTCTTTGATGTTTAAGTCTAATAATGCCCCACTTTCAACATCCAAGATTACTTCGGCTATTCCTCTTTCACTTGTTGCTTTAACACGTAATTTATCCTCTTCTGCATTAAATGTAACCGCTTCACCTATAGGTATTAGATCCTTAATCATGTCTCTGAATACGGCACTATGCATTCTAGCTGAGACATTAAACTGTACCTTAGGTTCTGGTAGCTTCTCGGCGGATATATCTAGCATAGGTAGCTGAAACTCTCTTATCATTTTCCCAGAGAAGATTATTGATAATTTACCTGTGTCAACACTTAATGTTAATTTCTCCCCTTTAGTGGCCCTTCTCATTATTTTTGATAGTTCATCAAAGTTTACTCCTATACTACTTTCACCTTCTACTTCGAATTCTTCAAATGCCGTACTTGGGACATAAATATCAATCATCGCTATATGCGATGAGTCCATGGTTCTCATATGCAATCCTTCTTCATTTATTATGAAAACTCCTTCAGTAATTATTTTCTTTATGGCTCCAATGATGTACCTCCATACTCTGGCATCGTAGAACGTTAATTTTACCATAATAGTTCACCCTAGTACTATTCTAGATTTCAAGAATTTATTTAATTTTATCCTCAAGTTTACTTAGAACTACAAGAAGATTCTCAAGATTTCTAAGTGCTCTCGTAATATAGATTTTTGATGTCACGTGATTAGGCGTTCTCATATCAGCCTCAAATAAATCTTCTAACACCTTCTTTACAAGCCTTATAGATGAAGTGATATAATATTTTGTGTCGTTATCATATACTTCACTCTCTACCATTTATTTCACCTCTAAAGATATTTACTATCTCTGTAAGAATGCTTCTATGAAGCCTTATTTTCTCATGAATGCTCATTCTCATATAGATCATTTTTATTATACGTGATTTAACGTTTTTTACCTTAAGTATTTCACCTTCATCACTCATTACTATATATTGTGGTATAATCTTGTCTATATGACCAATTATTTGCTCGTCTTTGTTAATTCTATTGCTATTGAGTAGGTATATGATTAGCCTTATTTCACCTAGATACTTACAGTTTTTTATGAAATTTACAAATTCATCAACATTCGACAATATATCAAGACATATACCATCGATTAAATTGCCACGAAATACTGTAATGAGAAATACTTTAAATGTATTAACTTTACTACCTGATAGTATTGCCAGCCTTGTTTCTCTTTTCATTTCTACTTTATGCCTATTTTAAGACTTTCATGAAGGCTTTTTCGAATTCATTAATGTCTTTTACTATCTTTTCTATAATGTCTTTTAATACGTCTGTTGGTGCAAAGCCTTCCTTAGTTCTTATTAATATTCGTGGATAGCTGACAAGAGGGTGTGGCACACGGTAGCCAGCATACTCTACTCTTTCATCTTTTAGAAGGTATTTAACAAGTAAGTTTGGTAGTGTATGTTTGTCTTCATCTAATATTTCTGCTTCAAGCAGGTTCTTTTCGCTCTTCACAATTTTGAACATCATTATCACTTTACACTATCTATTTTACTTATTTGGCTCTATTTATATTCACTGATAGTGAGGAGTATATATTTCTTGTGATGTTCTGATATATTTTAAATATTCTTTTATGGCGCTTCTCCACTCTTTATTCATATAGAGTTTATCGTTCTCCTCTTTTACTAGGTTGAGCCGAATAGATAAATCAATTATGGTATCCAGATCCATACCAGTAATAGCATAGAGAGAGCTTAGGTATCTTTTAACACTTGTACTTGTAGTTCTAAATCTTAATTGATCAACAGCATATACTATTCTTTCAGCCAAGCTCTTCACCGTTTCTTCAAGAGCATTTGTGCGTATTATATTATCCTTTGCATCATATTCTGATATGTAACCACGTTCCTTCAAAACTATATGTAAAGTTTCTAATGGCACTGTTCGGTTAATCAATCTTATAATGTCCCTTGTACCGTATACTCTTAGACCCTTCTCTGTAGCCTCTTTAGTAAGTATACTCTTAGTTATCTCTTTGATTAAGGCTTGAACCATTTTTATTTCATCATGTGTTCCAAATATAGTAATGTATAGCTTCTGCCCCTTACCCTTCATTACTATTTTATGCAGAGATGCTTTCTCTAGAAAGGTGTTTACAAATTCCTCCTTAGCTTCTTCGGAAGGAAATGATAGGACTATCGTCTTTCTTAACATGGGTGTTTTTCACAACTCTCATTTATGTATTTATTCTGATAGCATATATTTTACCGAGATTTTCCGCTTTTCTGTATTACCACAGGCTTTACAGTAAAGTGTCATATTCTTTCTCCATAATGGCTTACCACATTTAGAACAGTAAGCTAAGATCACTCCTAAAGTGGCATTCTTTGTTGTAAGTTGGTAAGGACTCCAAGAAGTTAATACTTTGGCCCTAATGTAGTCACCAAGTTTTAGTGCTTCCTCCACTACTTTTACATAATTTTCACTTATTTGTGAGACGTGAACCAGCCCTGTAAAGGTGCCTGAAAGTGGTCTCGTACCTTCAATTTTAAATATTCTTATTATCGCTATTTCATCTGATACACTATAAACTTGACCCCATACGATCTTCCCTGGTCTTGGTATGAGAGACATTTTGTATGGTGATGGTACCACTGATACTCTTCTCGAACAGTAGTCATATAATACTGTTCCAACATATTTTGAGTAAACTGTTCCATTTCTTTCATAGGCTCCGGGTCCAGGCATGAACTCTTCAGATATGCATAGTTTTTCTCCAGGTAATACTATTCTCCCTGATCTATACTTATCTATTATGTCGGCCATATATTATGGCCTCCGCTCAAATCTGTATATCTTAATAGGTACTCTCTCTATCCTCTTTGTGTGAAAGTTTAAACGGGCAGGTAATTCGAAAGTGTCTCTCCTACTCCAAGTGATTATGAATCCACACTCTAAAGCCTTTCTCTTTATAAAATCATCTATGTCCTCGCTATACTTATGTATACTATACACTACCTTTGCTAATGAGAAGGCCTTATATAGGAATATTAGGTCCGCATGTCTTCTATGAACACCAAACGGAGGATTCTGTACAACAACGCTGTTTTCAACATTACTTTTGAAATGTATAAAGGGGATATTAGCTTGAACAAGCTCTATGTTGGTTATTTTGAGCCTCTTTATACATTCCATAGCTATTTTATGGCAAGTTATGTCAATGTCGACGCCTATCACGTACCTTGCTCCTAACAATGCTGCACCTATAGCCAGTCTACCTGTACCTGACCCTAAATCAAATACTATACGATCCTCAATATCACCATTAAAATATGCATCCCATAGTATTTGTGCAGCCAGTCTACCAGGTATGGTATACTGCTCTAATGATGCTTTAGGTTTAGGTATTTCTGGTATAGATTCAAGAATTAGCTCTAGCTCTTTCTTTCTTAGATGTTTACCAAGGGAAAATATACTCATCATATGCATCATCAGCTATCATTAATGCTTCGCCTGGAGTGAGTACAGGTTTTTCAAAACGTGATAGGTCATCTATAGGTAATCTAGGACATGATGTAACAACATATACTTCGTAAAGTTTACAATCCATATTTCTTAATACATCACAATTCAGTTCGTTTGCAACCGCATAGTATATGTTTTTTCCTTTTCTCTCTAACTTCTTGGCTGTTAATTCTACAAGAGCTGGTCTATACTGACCAGGTTTAGAACCTATAATTAGCACGTAATTTTGTTTTACCTTAGCTTCAGACATCTTCCAGTACCGTACCCTTAAGATTCTTTGAATACGTTCAGTCACGTCTTTAAATGTTTGTTCATAAGGATCAAGTATTATTGTTGTCTTGTTCGTGGCAAGTCCGAGTCCAAGCCCATGAAACATGCCCCCAGCAATCACGATAAAACAGTCAACTTCATCGCGTATTTTTACTGCTCCTTCATAGCTACATCCTAGAACTTGCCCTTGAACTCTAGTATACTTACCTGTAGGTATAATTCTACACTCAATGCCCTTTCTGTCTAAGTAGGTTTTAACATGATTTAGCAACGGTAAATGTTGAACTACAGCGGATAATGCAACACTTTTAATACTTTTGTCCTTGAGGTATGAGGATAGCTTATCTAATGTTATTGTGTTAATTTTTAACTTGGAATAGGCGGGAATGAATAATGTTATAATCTTGGGCTCATAGTATTTTAGGTGACCAAAATGCACAATTATGTCAACATTAAGCAATTTAGCTTCATCTTCTGCTACGTCACACCCACCGTAAGTATGGGATGTTGAAATAAATACCCTAAAACCAGACTTTCTAAGTTTCTCAAAAATTATATATGCGTACTTCCTAAGACCATTAGGTAACTGTATTAGTACTTTTCTTGCGTTTAGCTTCTTTAGTTCCTCAACTACTCTTTCAAGTTCAAAATCGTATGGTATATCATCATGAGTGTTTAGCATTAACTTTTGTTTGCCTCCTTAACTACAATCACTGTGGGTATTGGTAGTTTTGAAGCCCCGATTCTTAAGGCTTCTTTAGCTACATCTATATGTTCTTTGTTTACCCTAACCTCTAGTATTACCTGTTTGGGGAATACTCTAGCAGCGGTTCCAATAGGTTTACCAAAGGCTAGTCTCATACCGTCCTGTAATCGGTCTGCTCCAGCAAATGCCATCATCTTATTCTCTCTTAACACATGATGCGGGTAAACCCTGACCCTGAAGAAATAATTGTTTTCACCAGCTTTTGTAGACAAGTACTTATGAACCATAATTCTAGCTGCTTCTAGAGCATTATGCCTTATTTGTGCCGCCTCCTTAGCTACAAGTTCTACTACATATTGGAACTGACCCTTAACATTGCCCATAACGAATTTTGTAATTTTTGGTGGTGGAACACCTGGTATATACTCTTTCCTAGTATATGGTGGACTTGTGAAATGTGTATAGCATCTTGCTGGCCTAAGTGGCATCACTGCTCACCCTTACTTTAGAGTCTTCTAGTATTCCTCTTGAGGAGGTTAAATACATTTCCACTTATTAAACTTTACTTAGAACTATTATATTAGGCCATAAATCACCGTGAGAAACCGTTCTCTCATGAACTATTCTTAACCTAAGATTATATTCCTTTATAACTCTCTTTACCGTCTTATGCTCTGTTGTTATTATTGTTATTCTACCATTCTTTTTAAGCACTTTATATGCTGAAAGTATAAAGTCCTTATACAATTCATCTATTATACTCTTTCTTCCAATTCTTATACCGTAAGGAGGATTTGACACAATAACATCTATACTCTCTTCATCCAGGACTTCATGAAGTTTTCTCGCATCTTGAACTCTAAACTCTATTTTATCTTCAACATTAGCTGAAATGGCATTAAGTATGGCTCCACGAATGTGCTTAGGTGATATATCATAACATTTAATACAAGAGAGGTTATAGTGTAACGCTGCCTCTATAGGTATTGTACCACCACCGCACATAGGATCTAATAGAGTTTCACCATCTTTTACCTTAGATAGCCTTAGCATGGCATTAGCTAATGTCGGCTTTAATGCGCCAGGATGATCGTATACTCTATAACCTCTCTTGTGAAGTGATGTATCCCCCGTTAAAATTAAACTTATAGAACATAAATCATCATAAACGTCTACACCTATTTCAACATTAGGATAATCTAGGTTTACTGGTGCAGGCTCGCCTTTATGTATATTAGCCACAAGTTTTCTAACAGCATCACCAGCAACACGACCAATATCTATTGATGTAAAATCATGCGCCCCCACTCTTTCAGCTCTTATCGCAAACGTTGTTTGAGGGGTAATATACTTGGCTATATCATTTGTGGAATAAACTAACTCATATATATCCTCAAGACCCTTTCTATCTTTCGATATTTTAGCCTCATTTAATAGAAGGAATATTTTATTTATCATCGTGGCTTTCTGTGTTAATATTTCAAATACTTTTGCCAGGCTATTTCTCTCTTTTTCATTTATATCTAACTCTACGATTACTCTTCCTCTAAACTTTGGATGAGGTTTAATAGCCTTACAGTAACCTTTTAGCAAACACTCTAACTCCTCTATTACAAGGTCTTCTATGCCGGGATTAGTTGTTACCGTTAACTTCATCATTACCATTTACACCCTTAAGGAGTAGGTTTATTTTTCTAAAGAATGAAATTAATGCTTTAGCTTCATCTTCCGACGGGTTAGCTCTAGCGATAATTCTTTTTAGTATTGTACTAGTCTTCCTCTTCCTAT
Organism: uncultured Desulfurococcales archaeon; assembly: GCA_964611985.1. GTDB lineage: Archaea > Thermoproteota > Thermoprotei_A > CAZTBM01 > SZUA-1508 > SZUA-1508. The sequence continues at coordinate 35,137 of CAZTBM010000010.1, forward strand.
AAGCTGTTGCCTTAAATTTGCATATAACTTCATCTATGTATTTTTCTAGTAGTTGGCGTGTTTCCGGAGTTAATGGTTTAGCTAGTCTTCCTGGGAGATGGCTCTCCGTAATACCTTTGGTATGCTTAAATAATTCATAGAAAATTATTACTGCTGCATGTGAAACATTTAATATTGGATATTTCGGTGAAGCTGGTATCGTTAGTATTAAGTCCATGATTTCTAACTCACTTCTCATAAGGCCTACACTTTCTCTCCCAAAGACTAAGGCAACATTACCTTCAAACTCTGCTATTATTTTAATGCCCTCTTCTAGTGGATGAACTCTTCTTGTATAATCACGTCTATCTCCAGGTTTACCTGTGGTTCCAACTTTTAATTGTACATCCTTTAACGCCTCATTTAATGAGTGTACTACTTTACAGCTTTCTAAGATTGACACGGCATGACTTGCAAATTTCTTGGCCTCCTCTAAGTTTATTTTAGGGCTCACTAACCATAAATCGTAAAGGTCAAAATTCATCATAGCCCTGGCTATAAAGCCAACGTTATTCTCTCCCTCGGGTTCGACGAGTACTACTTTAATCTTTGGAGGCATCTTTTACCGCCTTGATTACTACAATGTCCTCGAAAAAGATATGTATCTTTTTTACTACTTTACCTTTTAGACCTACTTCTAACAATCGCCTTATAGTTTTATCTATATTTGTTATCGATGATTGAACTAATAGTAATATTCCTTTCTTGACTAGAAGTCTACTAGAGATGTCTATTACTGCGTCTACGACTCTTCTACCATCTGGCCCACCATACCATGAGAGGTCGTACTTGTTCAGAGCCTCTAATGGAACTTCATCGTCGTGTGGTAAGTATGGTGGATTTGAAACTATTATGTCAATGTATGCTTCTTCTCTAAAGGGATAATGACATATGTCGCATTGTATAAGATCTACCTTGTGATATAAGTTGTTAGTAAATAAGTTGTCCTTGGTATTAAGGAGTGCTCTAAAGTTTATATCACACGCTATCACGTATTTTGCTTTATTTGTTAATAGTAGGTGAAGAGTTACGATGCCGCACCCGCACCCTATATCTAAGGCTTTTGTGTATACCCCTTTTTCATCGTTCAAGGCTGAGATTAATAGATGCGTATCTTCAGCTGGATAGTATACTCCGTCATAAACTTTGAAACGTATTTCTTCATCTCTATTTTTCATAATTATCTCTCAACCAAGATAGGGTAGTAATAAATCTATTATTTCAAGTATTTCATCTATATCTAGGTCCCTGACACGTTTCCTTAAGATATATTCCTTCTCTTGGTAAATCTGGTGAAAGAGGAACTCAATATTTTTCTGTTCAAGATAGCTCCTTAGAGGTTTATAAGCTAGTTTATTCCTTTGGGAGAAAAGATACCTAGTTAAATCAGAGAGCATAGTAAATCTCCGCTTATCGTCATCACTTAGCTCTTTAGGCTCAAGAATAACCATGGTGGAAGGAACTTCTGGTGGAGGATAAAAGGAGCGAGGAGAATAAGACTCTTTAACTTCGATTTTATACAGCATATTGACTGTAAGAGTTAGCCTACCATAATCTGGAGAGCCGGGATTTGCTATTAATCGTTTAACTAGGTCACTTTGAAACATTAATACTGCCCTTTTGAATGTGATCTCGCTTAATTTAAAGAGCAAGGGTGTTGATATATGGTACGGTGTATTGGAGATTACAATATCAACATTCTTTAAATTATATTTCAGGATGTCCTGTCGCACTATCTCTATATTATCATAGTTGGAGAGTTCATTCCTCAATACTCTAACTAGTCTGCCATCTATTTCCACTGCAATTACCTTCTTAGCTTCCAATGCTAAGTAACGTGTTATTGTCCCTATACCGGCTCCAACTTCTAATACCACTTTGTCTCTTAATGGTCTAGCATATTCGAGAAACTTCTTTATCATAAGTGGGTCAATTACAAAATGTTGACTTAATCTTTTCCTAGGGGTTATATTGTACTTTCTTAGTATAGTTAATGTGTAATTTAAAAGCTCTCTTCTACTAAAAGGTAGAGTAAACTCCTCTGACATCGTTTGAAAACTACCTTGAAGCTCTCATACCATGCATTCTAATAAGATAACCTAAGTAAACGCCTTCCTTACCTAAAGGTGGTTTAACAAATAGGTAGTATTTCTCTTCACCCATAATTTCGGATACTATTCTATCTCTTAATGCTTTTACTGGGTCAGGTATCTTCGTACGTTCAATAAGGTCTTTGAATGATGTGAATGGTCTTTTCCTCCTCTCTTCTAAGATTACTTTCATGTATTTTTTACCTATACCAGGAAGAAGCTCTAAGGCGTGCAGTCTTATCGTTATTGGTTCTGCTATATTAAAGAATTGGACATATACGTCTTCGTATGTTCTTATAATCTTCTCAACAACATTGACAAGCTCATCTTTAGCTACGGATGATAAATCATCATAACTTATCCTACCGTATACAAAGGCTATTTTATCTCTATAACCCCTTGAAATGTATACTCTTTCACCAATAGTTAATGTTACACCAGGTCTTGGTATAACTTCTAGTAGCATAAAGTATTTCTCGCCAACAACTTGTGCTATAGGCCTTCTCCTATGTTCAGGATGCTTATCGAGAGGGTTACCTTGGGGAAAGAAGTCTAGAACGTAAGCATATTCCTCCATGAGTTCTGGTTCATACTTAGCCGTTTTCTTGTACAACTTTTACACCAAGACACTATGATAGTTTAAGATTTTGAGTAAGTTACATTTCTGAGTCAAATAGTAATTATTTACGTAGTTGCTTATAGAATTTAAGTTTCTTTACATTTAGATATAATTTTTAATATTTCGTTTAACTCCTCTATTGTAAAAACTCTTTCCTCTACAGAGATTATCGTTCTTAGTTCATCTGTGGTTGAAGGTAAAACATTAACTATCATAACACTTGTTTCTCTTCTTAATCCGAACTTCTCACATAATTCTGAAACTACTTGTGCTGCTACCTCAGGTTTACATTTACTGAATTTCGTAAGATAGTTTAAAGTCTTACGTTGAATATCTAAAGCTTCTTCTTCCTCTATTCTACGTTCAAGAATATCCTTTGCTATAGTTAGAGGTACATCCTCATACCCTTTAACTTCACGTGGCATAACTTCTTACCCTAAGTTAAAGTTATTTAGCTGGTATTATATGCTCTGGTCTAACAAATAATGTTTTTTCCTTATCACCAAGGTATACTTTAACTATGTATGCTCTACCTCTCTTCCCTACAATAATACCTGTCTTTCCATGGAACCTTCTATGTGGCATACCTTTAACTATTGAAGGATTGATTACTATATGTACTCTATCTCCTGGCTTATACTCGTATAGAATCCTACTAAGAGGTGGAATTGCTCCTCTCTCCCTAATATGCTTTTTAAGTAGCTTCCTTGTTCTATGTCTATATCCCTTAGGCGCTTTAACCAAACTTTACCCCCTATTAGCATTACTTTCCCGTCTGGTTAAGGATTACATTGTCTACTACTAGAAAAAAGTATCTCTCAATTAAACTTAATATACTGCTAAAACATCTAACTCTATACACTTCAGCTTTTTACCAATAATCGATGAGAAACTTGGATTGGTTCTTCCTTCATCTCCCTCAATTAACTCCTTCACATAGAGTCCTCCCTGACATTCTATTAGTGACTCGATTAAATTTTCCGTTATGGGATTACATTTAACTCTATAAACTGTTTTTACTCTAACAATATCCTTTCTCCTATGAAGTACCCTTAAGGGTGTCCTTTGCTTTATCTTAGTATTTCTCATCTTTTCTTCAATAAGTCTTATATCATCTTTTGTTAAAGGCTGAAAAGAAGCAAATAATGCCCTGTATATTTTCTTTTGATATTTTGCTTCGATTTTTAATTTAGTTACATCTTTTCGTGTAGTTTCACTATCTAACTTAAATTGAATAAATTCACTCTGCTTATTAACATGGTCTTCTATTGTTCTTAAAGGAATTAGTCTTTTCCTTGCATGTTTTAGTTCTACAATTAATGGTCTTCCCGTACCTAGCATTCGTACATCTAGATCTTCTCTACCAGCTACATGTATTTTTAATTCTTTAGCTTGAACTATACTACAGAGGGTTTCTAAAACTCCAGCAATTGATATATCAGTTCTTGGTTTACCTAGTCGTGTAATCCACTTGGATTGAGCAATATTTCTGCCTATTTTCAGGTATCTGCCCTTAATTAATAATGGTTTTAATTCAAAACTTACTCTATCTTTCTCTAAGTCAACTAGTATAACGATATGAGGGTCTTCAAAGTCCACCTCTAAATTCAACATCGTTGTTATCATTTTTCCTATTTCACGTTTTATCTCATTCTTTATTGACTCTGCATACTCAAACTTGTATCTTCTGATCAGTTCTTCTTCACGTTTAAGAATGTCATTTGGTATTTTTACGCCTACATGAAACTTTCTTACGTCATATTTTCTAATCTCACTAGATATAACGTTGTAGTAATGGTTTATTATTTCGTCTAAATTCCCTCCACATACGTAACATTTTACGTTACTCATATTCAATTGTTTAACTTCCTCTTCGTCCAAGATGCCCAGCTTTATTATAGTTTCAATGAAGGGTTCAAACATTATATTTCTTGCTATATTGATTATTGTATCTTTATTCAAAAAGTTAGCTAAGTCTCTAGCATACATCGTTAATAATGTCTTTATGGCACAACCTCTCAACTTATTATTTAATCCTAGACCTTTTCTGGCATATAACCTTCCTAGACAGCGGTCACATAATGGATACACTCGTAGGACCTCAATCATTCTCTGCAGTATTGGTGTTTCATTCACCGACATGTGTCTTCACCTATCTCGCTAGATCACCATCCCATGTTATCTAATACTATATTGAGTATTGTAACTATCTGATCTGTTGTGTATAAGTTTTCACTCATGTTAATGTGGTATACTCTACATTTTTCACTGAATGATACGTACTCTTTAGCACTTGGTAAGACTATTGCTATTCCTTTACTCTTTCTCTCTTTAAGTATATTAAATAAGTAGTTTACTTTTACCCCTTTAGGATCTATAACAAATACTATGTCATGTGTTACATGTACTTTTTTATGCTGAATCCTCTTGAATATTATACCTTTACTTTCTCCCCTTGCTAAGGCTCTTTTTATTAGTCCACTAGCGCTTTCAAAGTCAGGTCTATAGTTTCTTAGAAATCTACCAATTATCCTTAACTCTGACCATTCCTTAACTAAGATTATATTCACTTCGCTATTCTTTCTTATTCCATGCGATAATAGTAAGGCCCCATTTATTAATGAGATTAGCTCATTTAACCTTGTTAATAATTCTTCCAACGAATTATAGGCTGTTATAAACTTGCGTCGCATAAATTCAATCTTCCATTATTCTATATGAAGTCTTCTTAGTATGCCCTTTCTACGCTTTATCTGCTTTAGCATCTTATTCATCATGTCATAGTATCTTAGTAGCTCTCTAACATCTTCTAGGGATGTACCAGAACCTATTGCTATTCTTCTCATCCTTGACCTATCTATTTTGCTTGGTTTTTCTAATTCCTCATAGGTCATGGAGTTTATTATTGCAAGCCATTTGTCCATTTTCTCTTCGGTAAGTTTTATTTTATCCTCACTAGGTAGTGTTAGTGAGAAACCAGGTATCATTTGTAATATCTTTGATAGGGGGCCCATTCTCCTAATAGATCTTATTTGATGATATAAGTCTCGTAATGTGATTTTTCCTGTCTTTAAGATTTCAAGTTGCTTCTTAGCTAATTCCTCCTCTAATTGGGCCTCCTTGATTTTCTCTAGTAAAGCCTCTACATCACCTAGTCCAAGCAGTCTACTGACAAAGCCTTTAGGTGAAAAACGCTCAATATCCTCTATTAACTCGCCTGTTCCGATGAATTTTATTTTAGCACCTGTTGCTGCAACGGCTGATAATGCACCACCACCCTTAGCTGTTCCGTCCATTTTTGCTATCATTATTGATCCTACTGGTGTAGCCTCATGAAATGCTTTGGCTTGAGCGTATGCTTGTTGTCCTATACTAGCGTCAATAACTAACATTATCTCATCGGGTTTTATTGCCTCTGCTATCTCCTTCATCTCTTTCAGTAAACCTTTTTCCTCTTTATGTCTACCAGCTGTGTCAACTATTATTAAGTCAAATCCTTGGCTTTTGAAGTAATTAACACCCTCTATTGCCAGTTTAACTGAGTCCTTAGCGTCCTCACGACCATAAACTGGTACGTTTATTTTTTCTCCAAGTTGTTTTAATTGTTCATAAGCTGCTGGTCTATATGTATCAGTACAAACTAAACCTACCTTAAATCCTCTCCTACTATAATAGTATGCTAATTTTGCAGCACTAGTTGTTTTACCACTACCCTGAATTCCAACAAGCATTAAAACATATGGCCTCTTTTTAGGTAAAACATCAGGCTCTTCTAGACCGCCAAAAAGCTTCGTGAGTTCATCTAATAATATTTTTATTACCCATTCTCTTCTGGTTACTCCTGGTGGAGGTTTTTCCTCTAAAGCTCGTTTCTTTACATCTCTTGTTAGTTGGAATACTAGCTTGACATTAACGTCTGCTTTAAGTAGTGTTCTCTGTAGGTCCCTTATGAATTCGTTGATTGATCTCTCGTATGATCCACTTGACCTTAAAAGCTTTCTTACTGCCTCTCTTATTCCTTCAAGTCCCTTCATGAAGAACAGTACACCTTATGCTTATGTAAACCTTCTCACCTAACTCTAACTATTTTCCTCTGACCTAAGATAACCCAATACTCTACTTCTACTCCTGGTGCTATTTTCTTGACTAAATCTTCCTCTGTAGGTTTAGGTATTTCGAATGTCTCAAAGGTCTCAAGATCCATTACTTGTAGCATATCGCCCATGTCGGCTATTATTTGGCCGTTTCTCTTCTCTATTATTGGTACTTCAACTCTTTGGTCCACTGGTGCAACAAAGGTCTTCTTTGAGCCTGAGAATAGACCTATAGCGACAACGTGTGCTTTGGCACTTCCATGTTTACCTGTTTTAGCTTTAGTTATTTCGACCACTCTACAGGGCTCACCATCAATTATAACGTAACTTCCGACCTTTAGATCCCCCACTTCAGCAAATGTCTTGCTCATACCTTTCACCTCTAAAAGAGTATCAAGATACACTATATAAATAGTTTATTATCTAAACGTTTTCACCAGCATATGAGGGGCCCTATGCGTATAATAAGCTGATATAGTAAAAATTTAAAAACACATCCTCTTCTAAAGTAAAAACGAGCCCCGGTAGTATAGCCCGGCCTAGTATAGGGCCCTTCCACACTGAAGGAGGGCCCGCTGAAGCGGGCCTGTCGAATCCCACGGGATGTGGAGAGCCCGTGACCCGGGTTCAAATCCCGGCCGGGGCGCCATCCCCTATTTATATCACTACCTCTACTGCTTAGGACATTTAATTAAGAATGTCTCTATTCTATATGGTTGTATACTTATTTTCATTTCATTCATTTGGTTTAATTCTCTTTCACTACTTAAGGCCTTGTATATCTTTATTTCTTTATCAAAGAGCTTCAGCATTTCAGCAAAATCTAATGTACAATATTTTTCTGTAGGATTAAATATCCTAATAATTATACCCTCTCCCATTTCTTCTTCTCTAAGTTTTAGTGCTGATAACATCAATGGTGGCTTAAGACGTAAATAGGGGTAACACATTTTAACATGTATACATTCCGATTTTTCTGCATTACCTTGACTATTTATATGGATACCTATTGCCGGCTTTATATATGATTCTATATGCTTAATGAATGTGCACTCTTTTACATCATCCTCCGTTAAAGGTAGTATACAGTACTCAAAGTGAAGTTGCTCATTTAAATATTGAGCTTTAGGCGTTGGTAAAGCAGGTCCAGCATGCCCTTCTCTGGTAGTTAGGTTATCCTTAGATATACTATTGAAAGTTCTAAAGAGAGTTAGTTCTAGTCTATTATTTTCTAGAAATACTTCATGTAACCCTTTAGTTGCAATAATAAATCCTCCTTGATTTGTGAATACTCCAATCCAGTCTCTTATAGCAATATTCTGTGGTTCATACTCTGTAGTTCCCTTAAACTTTACCTTTGCAGGTAACTTTCCTATCTCACTTATTTCGAAGTGTAATTCCCTAACTATTTTAGCCTTAGTAGGTAATGGAAATGCCACTCTGACGGTGTGATCTTTAGCGGTATTGGTGATGAAGACTTCTACATCCACTCTAGGCGTCCTTGAATACATAATGTACCTTACTTCAATAGGTACTTCTACAGTTTCTTTACTCCTACTTTTGCCTATAGCCTCCTTAGGTATAGACAACTTATACCTTACATTTACAACTGCCCTATGTGGTCCTGTCTCTACGAGTTCAATGTCTGCTTTAATGTTTTTGGATGAAATAGGTACATTATCTACTGTAGGCTCATAGTCATAAGAGTCCCCTACATCGCCATAATCGACTATAATATTCATTGAACGATATTCTCTTCCATTTCTCTTGTCAATTAATGTTATTGCTCCATTAGTTTCAACAATTAATTTGATATACTCGTTTTCAATGACATTAAATTCTTGAACATTTAAATCAGAAATATACCTTACATCACTATTGTTAAATATTACCTCTGCACATTGTACTGACATATGTGAAAATTTGTTAATGAAAACATATTTTTTGAAGTCTAGAGGCATTTCCTCGACTAGCTGTAAGGGTATAAGTGTATCATTTAGTTTTATAGAAACTCTATTTACATCCCTCATATTATGCCTCATTATTACATATGTGGGAACATAGGTTTCATAGGGTACAGGATTATATATGATTACAGAGCTTCTTCTACTATTATTGCAAAGTAGTTTTGCCAGGTTGATCATAGAGTCTAAGATTAAGGAGTTAGCTGACTCAATAACTCTATGTAGTAGCCTTACTGTATTCATATATACTTTGTCCGAACCTGTACCACATATTACGTCGTGAAAATGCACTCTAAGTAAGAGTTTCCACATGTACCTTATGTACGGTCTTATGTCATCACCTAGTAGTATATATCTAAGCACAGATAGTGGCTCTACGTATGCTAAGAGAAGGGTCTCAGCAAGGTGATTTAACTGTTTTACTGTTATACGAGAAGTCAATACACCCCACAGTATGTTACGGTATCTTGCACTCCTTAACTCACCACTGAAAGTTTTAAGTGTAGTTACATTTTTATACCTTCCAATATTTCCAATATGTTTTAGACCATGATATTCTGCATCAACTCCATATTTCTTTGAAAGTTTGCTGATTATTTCATATATATCACTTATATCACTACGAGGTGGTTGATGATCATCACCTAAGGGTACTATCACTATTCCCATATTGGAATATTTCAATGATACCTTAATTAAATAGTCTAAGTATTTTTCAAGAATCTCTTTGGGGCTTCTCACCCCCTCAAAGAACATTTTTAAAGCTAAGGTCATATCACTTTTTGAGCTTAATGAAAAGGCATACCATTTATCTAACGGTGGTTTCTCAAACTTAAGCACCTTCCATAAAGTGTAGTACATACTATAATGTAATGGTAAGAATACGGCTAAAACTTTTGAGCCGTCAGGAGCTTCCCAAATAAACTCTGAACCATACTCATTCACATCTAACGGGTTACCCCTTGAGAAGACATAAACATTTATGTTGAATCCCTTTATTATCTGCGGCATTTGTGAAGGATGACCAAAAGTGTCAGGAACATATACTACATTAAGACATCCTCCAAACTTATTAGACTCTATCATGCCTATTAAGAGGTTCCTAATTATTGATTCTCCACAAACTAAGTATAGGTCTGGTTGAGTGTACCATGGTCCTATCTCTAAAAGTCCTTTAGAGGCTAGATCCTTAATTTTACTGAGCAACCTCGAGTTAACTACTTTAATTTCATCTAATAATACGCTCTGTCCATCTAGTGTAAAACTCTTCAGAGCTCCCTTCTCTAAGAGCTCAATAATCCTTGATACAGTTTTCACTAGGTGTACTCTAAACTCTTCACTGGTACTATACCATTCTATATCCCAGTGTATATGAGGATAAATTATAATAGCTTTTTTACGGCTCATTAATCATACCTTAGGAAATCCTATTGTTTGGTAGAAAGATAGCCTAATAATAAATGTTGTTATCTTCCTATTACTTGAGTGTGATAAGAGAAGAATAGTTAAGTTTATTAGGTGATCTTTAAATTTGTCTAGCCGATACAATCAAGTGTTAACTGTTGATGATAAAGTTTGGATATCGAGGTGGCAATCAAGATATGAAGACGTCAATGAAACTTAGTGAAAGAGATGTTTGGATCATAGTAGCACTTACTAGCATATTTACATCAAGTCTGATAATAGCTAATATAGTTGCTGGTATAAAGATTGCTAACATCTTCGGCTTCATTCTACCTGCAGGTTTCTTAGCTTACGCTATAACATTTCCTATAACAGATGTCGTCGATGAAGTTTATGGTAGAAGATTGGCTACATACATTGTATGGGCGGGGTTCATAGCTAATATTACAATGTTATTACTCATTGGTGCCTCGTATATTATGCCTCCTCTCAATCCGGGGATGCAAAAGCTGTATGCAATGACATTTAATGTGACATGGCGAATAGTTTTAGCATCGATGTTAGCATATCTTATAAGCCAGCATCATGATGTTTGGGCGTTTCTCTTATGGAAGCGATTAACAAATGGTAAATGGCTCTGGTTAAGAAATAACATGAGTACCATAACTAGTCAGCTAATGGATACTGTACTCTTCATAACTATAGCCTTCTACGGTATAATCCCATTAAACCTTCTACTTCAAATGGTAATGTGGCAATGGTTATGGAAAGCATTTATAGCTCTTTGTGACACACCATTCGTATATTTAGGAGTATGGCTCTGTAAGGGTGGCCTTAAGTATTATTCTCCAGCAGCTATTAGAACTATTCAAGGAAAATAAGAGAGCATACAAATGCTTAGATGTTGTGGCGGGCCCGCGGGGATTTGAACCCCGGACTAACCGGCTTTCCCCGTTGTTATCCTTAGGAGGCCGGCGCCCTATCCTGGCTAGGCGACGGGCCCTCAAGTGTTAAATAGTGTTAGAGGTTGTTTTAAATGTTCCCTATTACTCAGATCCATTAGTGGATAGCATGTAAAAATAAACTTTAAGAGACTAGGACATACATGTTATATCTGGGTTAGATGCGGGGGTGCCCGAGCCAGGTTAAAGGGGGCGGGCTCAAGACCTGAAATCTTCCGGCTCTCATGGTGAGAGACCCGCTGGCGTAGGCCTGCGTGGGTTCAAATCCCACCCCCCGCACCAATCCTCCTTCGGACTTATCGAGTTTCTAAGACTCTAAAGTGTGTTGTCTCAGTTTAACTGAGCACTTAATTATTTTGATGAGAAAAATACTTTGTAGCTTGATATTTAGTGGTACATATGAAGATGTCAAGGATGCGTGTATTGGCATTGGCTGAGGCATTTTTGGTTACGTTTCTGTGGTCAACATCTTATGTTCTAATCAAGATAGGCTTTAGGGAGATAAATCCGTTAGCATTTGCAGCATATAGGTACGTTGTAGCCTCTTAACACATATTTTCGTACTATTCTTAAGTATTATTTTTCTTAGGGAGGTCCCTTCACGTGTTCAGCTCTTGAGAATAATTGCTTTAATCCCCAGAGGAATCTTTGATATAATCTTAACATTTGTTTCAGGTATTAGTTGGACAGCCTATATGATTCTCGCACGATACTATCTTAAAGGTGGCAAAAAGGCTATTATACCAACTACCTACCCTATGACTTTGGGATCATTAATGCTTCTTGGGACAACTATTCTGGTAAGAAATATTATAGTTGTTTCCCCCGTAGATGGGCTATAATTCTATGGCTTAGCATAATGAAAACAGCGTTTGCTTTTTGCCTTATGGAATCATGCATTAAAGACGCTGAGAGCATAGGGACAATCAATACTACAGAATACTACGCTGATACAAATAACAATGCTAGCATACGTCTTCCTAAATGAGACACCCACCATATACAAGATTCTAGGAACAGTAATGGTTTCCACAGGAGTGCTAATAGTACAGCTATGGTCTAACACTAAGCCATCTTCAACATGAATTACCTTCATAACCTTAATGATGAACATTCATGTACTTTTGTAAGCCCTTCCATTCCATTATTACACCCTCGTACCATAAAACATTAAACTAAATCCTTAGTGTAATAACTTCAGAGAGTGTAATAGAGGTTTAATAAGCTTTGATTATGAATGAGAGTGACGTTTTTAAATTATTTGATTACGATAATGA
>CAZTBM010000011.1:0-45087 GCA_964611985.1 uncultured Desulfurococcales archaeon
CTTAAGAGTGACATCTACTATTCTATCAATATTTACCACGTTTATCCACTTAGGCCTAAGCCTCCAAGGCTACCTGAAGAACTAACTAGAGAAGAACACCAGGCATTAGAAGAGGAGAAAATGATAGAATACCTTTATCGAAAAGCTAAAGCTATAGGAAACTTAAAGTAATAAACTGGAGGACATTATGGGCACTATTGAGGTAGACTTACGCACCCAGCCTAAAGGCTGTACTGGACATCCACTAGTTAGGTTGAAGAACATTTTAAAGGATTTAAATGAAGAGGATAAAGTAAAAGTTACCACCGATGAAAACATAATACCCCTTACTGCAATAAGACTTAAAGCAGGATTCGAGGTAAAGGTAATTAGCGAAAAACCTCCTCATTACGAGCTAATATTAGAGAAAAGTAAAGCTCAATAAAGTTTTGTGATCTTAAAGATAAGGGAGTGGAAGACTGTGACGTTCATTGGGAAGATAATTAAGAAGCCCATAGATTTAAACAGTACAACTAAAGAGCTAAGCATATCTGCAACCAAAAAGGGTGGTGGCGCTTTAGTACTGTTTATGGGCTTTGTTAAAGGAGTAGTAAATAATGCAGAGGTTACTAACCTAGTATACGAGGCTTATGAACCGTATGCTTCAAAAAAGCTCAATGAAATAGCAAAAGATTATAGTAAAATGGAGGGTGTATTAGACGTTATAATACTACATAGAATAGGCAATCTAAAACCAGGTGAGCCAACTATTTACATATTTGTCACTGCAGTAAACAGAAAACTAGCGTTCAAAGTTGCTTCAGAAGCCCTCGAAAGAGTGAAACATGAAGTCCCAATATTTAAGCTTGAAAAGAGGAGTAATGGGGAATATTGGGTTATGGGTGATGGTAAAAGGGTTAAAAGAGAGAAATCCACTAGCTCTAAGTAACATTATTTAAGCCATCTGAATTAACGTAATCCCACATACTATGATTATAGATGAAGCTACCACTTTAAATGCAAAGTACTCTAACCTTCTATTGAGAATAAATGAAAAGAGCAATGTAAATAAGGGTATTGTTGAAAATATTGGTGTAACCAAACTAACATCGCCAACATTTAAAGCTAGATATCTAAACAACTGCCCTATGTTGACAAGAATCCCTGCAATTATCAAATATGATAATGCCTTCCTATCAGTATTCGATACATCCTTGAGAAAATATTTGCCATATAGAAAGAAGTAAACGAATAAGGCTGCAATATAAGATATGAATGCACCAAGTATAGGAGTATGGGAGTATCTTAAACCAAGCTTGATGAGAATATGTGTTAAAGCATAAAATAGTGATGCGGCTAATGCTAAATAGAACCCTCTCCTACGGTTCATGCTGAAACTAAACCTACCTAAAACTATAATACCAATAGCAATCAAGAATAAACCTAGATAAGCTATGGGTTCTCTGCTCTCTCCAAGAAAGAGAATACCAATCAAAGCTGCATATACGTGGTTCAATGTGGTTATGGGTGTAGAAATATTTGATCCAGCTGTACTTATAGCTGAGTATAATAGAGATCTACCTATTACAAAATGAAATAAACCTGCTAGGACAAATAATAATATGGAATCTGATATAACATATATGTTTGCTATTTCTCCTGTAAGTAGGGATGAGATTAAAAAGAATAGTGACCCAATAATTAATGAGAAGAAAACACCTAAATACACACCACTACTTAGCAGACTTCTCCTCATTATAACCAGGTTGAGAGCAAACATAATACTAGTAATCAGTGCGTATGTTTGTGCCAACATCGAGACTTAACCCTATCGGCATTAAACTTAAATCATCAACAACCTATTTATAGACGCGTATAAAAAACCAATACGTTATTTAGAGATTCTAGCAAAAAACTTAAATATCATAAGTGCTTCATTCGTGCACTCGAGTACACATGGTGGGAGGTATGTGCCTTCACTAAAAGTAATAAAAAGGGATTGACATTTTCCCTATTCTTAAAGCTGAGCCCTAAGAGGGGTGATGGGCGATGAAGCTCAAGTTCGCTCTACCAAAGGGTTCTCTAGAATCAGCGACCTTTAAGTTTCTTGAAGAAGCAGGATATAGACTTGAAGGACACGAAAGATCCTATAGACCGTCGATAAATGATCCAGACATCACCGTTAAGATACTTAGACCACAAGAGATTCCTCGATTAGTGGAAGAGGGCTTCTATGATATTGGTATTACTGGGATAGACTGGGTTATTGAAACAGAGGCTGATGTTGAGGTACTGCAGGATTTAGAGTATGGAAAGGTTAGACTAGTTCTTGCCGTAAGCAAAGACTGGAAAGAGGTAAATGATTTCGAGAGTCTTCTGAAGAAGACGCTAGAAGAGAAAGGTTCTCTTATAATTTATACTGAGTACCTAAACATTTCAAGTAGATGGATAAGTAGGCAACAAGCATACAAAGAGTACTTTGGCAATGTGGAACCTCAAATAATTACGCCATGGTTGAAGAGAGGAAGTAATGATAAAGTGAGAATATACTTAAGCTTTGGTGCGACCGAGGCTAAACCACCCGAAACAGCTGACGCAATAATTGATGTAACAAGTACTGGAATAACGCTTGAAAAGAATAACCTGAAACCTATTGAAACATTACTTAAGTCATCAGCATGCCTTATAGCAAACAAGAACTCACTAAAAGACCCAGTCAAAAAGGAGAAGATATTGGATGTACTTAGCCTTCTAAGAGGAGTTGTAGAAGCACGTAAAAAACTTCACATCTTCGTTAACGTTAAGGAAGAGAACTTAAACAAACTAATACCATTACTTCCAGCACTAAAAGGACCTACTATAAGCCCTCTATCTAAGAAGGGATGGTACGCAGTAAACACTATAATAGATGAAGAATCATTCCTTAAAATCCTTCCATTACTAAGGAAGTATGCACAAGGACTAGTAGTCCATAAGCCAAGGCAGGTACTGCCATTAGATGAAATAGCTGACATAGACTACTAACAATGTATCCATGGCTTAAGAGGGAAATGCTAGAAAGGGAGAATATCATGAAAGCTAACAGTATTGATGCGATTTTAGCCTCATTCAGAGAAGACCAAGAGTATATACCAGGAGAGAGGCTCTCTGAGGTATCAGCCCGTATAGATATTCCTCCGGAAAGAATAGTGAAGTTAAATGCTAATGAGAATCTTTTTGTACCCTTAAAATTCGTATCAGCTATTGCAAGGGAGGCTGCAGAAAAAGTAGATCATAGACTATATCCAGGCGACTTAATGAGTGAAGTTTACGAGAAACTCTCAAACTACCTAGAACTCGATAAAGATAATATACTCTTAGGTGGTGGTGCAGACCAATTAATTGACCTGCTAATAGCTCTCTTCGGCAAGAACGGTATCACAACAGTACACCCAACTTTCATGTACTACCGTGAAAGATGTAAATTATACAATGTGCCATACAGATATATAACGTTCAATAGAGATTTGAGTATCAATATTGATGAGTTAGATAAGTGCCTAAAAGAGTCAAGTATGCTTATACTCTGCACACCCAATAATCCAACAGGACATGTAATCCCGGAAGACATTATTAGAGAGGTTGCTGAAGAATTCAGAGGTATAATACTCTTAGATGAAACATATGCTGAGTTCTCTGACATACAACTCCACAAACTCCCCCTCGAAATAGAGAATGTTATCGTTATGAGGACGTTTTCAAAAGCCTTTGCAGCAGCAAGTATCAGACTAGGCTACATTATAGGCTCAACAAAAGTAATAAGCATAGTAAAAAGATTCCAACAACCCTACCCTGTGTCAGGGTTTTCACTGAAATTCGCATCACTATTGCTAGACAGAATAGAGTATTTCAAGAGAGTATGGAATGAAGTCAAACAGGTTAGAGCCTGGTTCTACAAGGAACTAGAAAAATACAGCAATATCCAAGTGCTTCCTTCTCAGGCAAACTTTGTCTCTTTTGGATGCAATATTGATGGTAAAAAAGTCTACAATGAATTCATGAAGAGAGGTTACCTCATCAGAATATTCAACGATACTCTAGGATTCAAGTGCTTAGTTAGAGTAACACTTGCCCCTATAGACATACTTAAAGGTTTTACTGAGGTTTTCCCAGAGGTGATGAATCAGTGATGTATAAGGTGCTTGAGACTTCTCAAGGAAGTATACTCTATAGGGTAGATGTAAAGGATAAATTTAGGAATGTCGATGCCATAGTGATGGATGTTGATGGCACGCTTATTGATATTTCAAACTCTTACAATAAAGCTATATGTAAAACAGTGAACTTCTTCCTAAAAATACTCATCAATATGTCTATTCCTGAAACAGTAATAATGGAAGCCATACAAAGACTTAGATTAACTGGAGGTTTCAACAACGACTGGGACACGACATACACAATAATAATGGGGGTTTTGAGCGAATTAAGCACTGACGATCTTGTAAAAATCGCTAATACATTAGATGAGAAGGGCCTGTCAAGACGACCAATTGTAACAGTTAAGACCATGAACTTCTATGGAGGAATGAGCAATGTACTGAAATCTGCAGATAGTAGAGGATTACAATCTATTGAGGAATGGTTACAAAGCTTACCCGAAGTAAAGTACAAACACTTAATGAAAATAAGAAGGTTTCTCGGATATCCAGATATGCTTGATAGAAGCCTTTTAGCATCAGTATTCGATGAATTCTACTATGGCTCTGAAATATACTCTAGGCTTACAGGGCGTCAACCACTATTGCGTAGTGAAAATGGATTAATAAAGAATGAAAAGGTGATAGTAAGAAAAGATGTTCTCGCATTTCTGAAAGACAAAACTAAAGGAAAACTTGGCTTAACCACAGGTAGATCTAGAATAGCTACAGAGATTGTTTTAGGAGGTTTCTTAAAGGAATTCTTTAAACCTGAGGCACTCATATTCATTGAAGATCTCCTTAGAAAAAGTAAGTCCCAACAAATAGATCCCTCTTCAATTTCAAAACCAAATCCCTACACTTTAAAGTGTTGTCTTGAAGCACTTAAACCCTATAGACTCGCTACATATTTAGGTGATTCCATTGAAGATGCTCTTATGGCATGGAGAGCTAATCAAGAAGGAGAAGAATTAATCTTCATAGGCGTTTATCGTTACACCCTTGATCCTGAAAGTGTAATTAAAACTTTTATGAATTTACGTGTTTCAGCTATAATTCCAACAGTTAATGAATTGAAAATCCTCTTGGAGGGGGTACTTTGAGAAGCGGGCTTGTTGAAAGAAAAACTCTAGAAACAAATATTAAAGTAGAATTGAAAATAGATGGCTCTGGTATATGTAGAGTCAACACTCCAGTACCCTTCCTAAACCATATGTTAAGAACATTATGCGTACATAGTATGATGGATCTTACTGTTGAAGCTAATGGGGATCTAACACATCATATTGTAGAGGATATCGCACTAGTACTTGGGAGGGCTCTCGGGGAAGCCCTTGGAGATAGAACGGGAATAAAGAGATTTGGTTATGCAAGAGTCCCCATGGATGAAGCTTTAGCAGAGGCAGCTGTAGACTTAATTAAAAGGCCTTACACGGTAGTGGATCTTAAGCTATCAAGTGAGAGCATAGAAGGATTAGAATCCAAGCTCATGGTGCACTTTATCAGAAGTTTAGCTTACTCAATACCAGCTACTATACACGTGAACGTCATTTATGGCTTTGATGATCACCATAAAGTGGAGGCTGCATTTAAAGCCTTAGCTCTTGCTTTAAGAGAGGCTTGGTCAATAACAGGCTCTTTAACTACTGCCAAGGGAGTGTATGAGTAATGAAAATCCTCATAGCTAATACTGGTGTCGGTAACCTCTATAGTCTACTAACAGCGCTTAGAAGACTAGGCAGCGAAGCATACATTAGCCTTTCATTAGAAGACCTTAGAGGGGCTGATGGAATAGTTTTACCAGGTGTTGGAAACTTCGATAGTGCCCTAAAGAGATTAGAGAATATCAGAACTGAACTTGTTGAGAAAGTTCTCTCAGGTACACCACTTCTCGGTATATGTTTAGGTTATCAACTCTTATTTGAAGCAAGTGAGGAGGGTACTAGTAAAGGTCTCAGCATATTCAAGGGTAAAGTTGTAAGATTACCCAACACTGTCAAAGTACCTCACATAGGCTGGAACACTCTAGAGAGGATTAAACAAAGCCCTATAACCGAGGGTATTAAGGAGGGAAGCTACGTTTACTTTGTACACTCCTATTACCCCAAGCCCGTGGAACCAGTAATTATTGCTGAAACACACTATGGTGTATGGTTTCCAAGTATTGCTGGAAGAAACGGAATTTATGGTGTCCAATTCCATCCCGAGCGTTCAGGCGAGGTCGGCATAAAGGTTCTCTCAAATTTTCTTAAGGTGGTTAAGAGATGATGATAATACCGAGTATAGACTTAATGGAAGGTAAAGTAGTGAGGTTAGTCAGAGGGGATGCTAGGTACTTAAAGGTATACCATAGTGACCCTATTAAGCTAGCTGAAATCTTTATTGAGAAAGGTGTAAAACTCATACATGTAGTCGATCTTGATGCAGCTATGGAAAGAGGTAGCAATAAGGATATAATCTTAGACATGGCCTCAAGAGGTATACCCATTCAGGTTGGTGGAGGAGTAAGAGATATCAAGACTGTAGCAACACTACTTGATTGTGGAGTTAAGAGAGTTATTTTAGGAACTATAGTTCATAAGAATCCTGCTATGTTTCACAAGATCATAGGGCAGTTTGATAGAGATAGGATAGGTGTTGCAATAGATTATAAAGGCTCCAAAGTGATGATAAGAGGTTGGAAAGAAGATTGCCAGATAACCCCTCTAGAGCTAGCCACTCGACTACAAAAAATGGGTGCAAAATGGCTAATCTTCACGTCTGTTGAAAGAGATGGAACCCTCAAAGGAGCTGATTTAACCACTCTCAAAGAAATTAGAAAACATGTTAATGTTAAAATTATTGCTGCTGGGGGGATTTCATCTTTATCTGATATATTAGCTCTTAAAAGCATTGGAGTTGATGGAGTTATTTTAGGTAAAGCTCTTTATGAAGGATTAATCAAGCTTGAAAAAGTGTTGGAGGTTGTGGGAAGTGCCTTTAGCTAAACGTATAATACCATGTCTAGATGTTGATAAAGGAAGAGTTGTAAAGGGTGTACGCTTTGTCTCATTAAGAGATGTGGGTGACCCTGTCGAATTAGGAGCATTCTATAGTTCTGAGGGAGCAGACGAACTAGTATTCCTAGATATAACAGCATCACCTGAAGGTAGAGCTACAATGGTAGAAGTGGCAAGAAGAGTAGCTGAGAATATTACTATACCATTCACCGTGGGGGGTGGCATTAGAAGCGTTGAGGACGCCAGAAAACTGCTAATGAATGGTGCTGATAAGGTTTCAATAAACACTCTTGCTGTCAAGAAGCCAGAATCAATAAGACAACTAGCATTAGAGTTTGGATCACAATGTGTTGTAGTAGCTATAGATGCTAAACGTAATTACACACCAAATGAGAAAGCCAAAATGTTTGTTGATGAAGAGGGTAAACCATGCTGGTTTGAAGTATACATATATGGTGGAAGAGTACCAACAGGTATAGATGCTATATGGTGGGCTAAGAAAGCTGAAGAACTAGGTGCTGGTGAAATACTATTAACATCTATAGATAAGGATGGAACAAAGCAAGGTTACGACCTTATCCTTACAAGAGGAGTTGTTGAAGCCGTAAATATTCCCGTTATTGCTAGTGGCGGTGCAGGTAAACCTGAACACATGCTTGAAGCATTCAAGGTTGGAGCCGATGCAGCACTCGCAGCGAGTATATTCCACTATGGTATATACAGGATAAGAGAAGTAAAAGAATTCCTACGAAAAGCAGGGGTGAATGTTAGATTATGAAAATCAAAGGCACAGTTAAAATAGATGAACTCGACTTCGAAAAAGGCAATGGACTAATACCCGTAATAGTACAAGAGTATTCTACACGTAAAGTACTAATGCTAGCATACATGAACAAAGAAGCACTTTTAAAAACACTAGAGACTGGTATTGCACATTACTATAGTAGAAGTAGAAGAAGACTATGGATGAAAGGTGAAACCAGCGGTCACATTCAGAAAGTTAGAAGAATATTTGTAGACTGTGATAACGACGCCATTCTACTTCAAGTAGAGCAGGTAGGGAATGCATGTCATACTGGTGAACATAGCTGTTTCCATAGAGCCCTTGAGGAAGGCTTAAAGTTACATGAAAAATTTGATGAAGAGGTACGTGAAGCGATAAAAAGAGATTACGAAGAAAGTGAGATTGTAGTTAGAGAATGGGTTAAAGATGGGACAAGGAAACAATACCTGTATATATTAAACCCGTATACTGAACATTACAAACCACCACGTCCAGACATATACGAATGGATCGCTGAAAAGATAGATGAGGCAACACCCGATGACATAGATAAAGTTGTAGTACCTGAAAGCCTAGGGATACCTATAGCTCAGCTTGTTGCTTCCAGAAAAGGAAGGCCACTAGCAATAATTAGAAAGAGACCATTTAAACCAGGAGATAAAGGCATTGAGTACGCTTCAGGATACGAAAAGGGATACTACTACATCTATGGCATTAATCCTGATGAAAAAGTGCTTATAGTTGATGATACTGTGTCAACGGGTGGTACTTTAATATCAATAATTGACGAACTGAGAAGAATGGGGGTTGAAGTAGTCAGTATAGCATGTATAATGTCTAAGAGGCCCTACGGTGGAAAGAACTTAGTAGAGGAAATAGCAGGTATCAAAGTACATAGTATAGTTGAAGTCTGGTTTGAGGAAGGGAAAGTTAAAGTGAAGGTTACTGGCTCTCACTAATACATTACTCTAATTTCTAATAATAATACGTGCTTGTACAAGCGAGATAAAATCAGTAATATAGAGAATGGTCTGCTTTATAATATTAGTAGAGACTTATATCGACTTCATTTTCTTATATCGAGTAAAAAGTTTACAGCCTACCTTATACTATAATGTAATCGAGGGAGGTTGCCGCTGAAAAGGAGACCCATCAAAATAAGTAATGTTACAGGTTATACCTTAGCTTTAGTTGCTGTGTTACTATCACTATACATACTAATAATCTTAGGTGTAACTTCTAGTAAGTTCTTTGAAAACCCAATACTATATTTCGGGAGTGCGGTCATACAGGCTTATGCAGCATTGGTCGCTGTTCCCTTCACGATATGGGTTATATACATGCAATCAAGATATGGAGCAGTGATTGTAAGGCTATTCCTAAAGGAGGTGGTACTACCATTCGTAATATTTGCAGTGATAACAGCTATTTCGGCCATCACTATTGCCCTATCAGCTACTCCTTATGCCCACTATGCGTACATAGTTGAGATAGTTGTATCACTGGTTTTCCTCCCACCATTAATCTCTTATATTGTTCGACTAATGACCACAGGTCCAGAAGAAGTAATAGGAGCTATAGAGGCTAATATAAAACGAGTTGAAGAGTTTATAGCATTATCATTGCATATCCTCAGACTCTACATATTAGAAGCATATCCTGATGAAGAAGCCATAAACAGAATACTTAGAAGAATAAGCAATGCTATGAGGAATGTTGAGAAGCTAAGATTATATCCGGAGGTTTGGCATAGATTTAGAGACCTATTAAAGGCTATTGTTGTTGAAAGCACATATTTACCTAATAGATATCATATGAGCAAACTTATGACGTACTTTATGAAGTGGTTTATAAAATTCCGCAAGGATAGAGTTGCAAGAGCCTTCCTCAGATACTACAGACTTGTAGCCCTCAGATACATGGAGGAACGTTTACCATCAGATATAGCGGAGAGCTTATTCCTGAAACCCACTATTGAAGTTTTAAAGCAGAGCAATGCCAAAAAGGGGTTAGTAGCCTACGCTTTAGACCAGTGTATAGGCTTCTTGAGAAGTATTGAAAGATTAGGCTTAAGAGGGGATTTAACAGTAAGAGAAATATGTAAAATACTCGAGTTAGTACAAGATTATACGCAAGGTTTAGAGCCTATACCAGAGTTAGCTGCTCTTAGACAAGTAATGATGCGCATGAGAAAACGATTTGCCTGTCCCCCCAAAAGGCCTCCCTCTATAAAACTTGAAACTTATGAAAAATCTTTAGAGAGGCCAAAAGAAGAGTATAAAAGAAGGTCTTTAGAGTTAATTGAAGACAAGGACAATATCTTTAAAGCTTAATCCTTAATCAACACTTATTTACTATTTCCCTATATTGTACTTAGGAGGGATGACCATGCTGAAGGTAGCGTACGTTTCCACGTATCCTCCAACGCATTGTGGTATAGCAGAGTATACTAAAATGCTTGCAACTGCATTAAAATCCATTCTCCCACAAAGTAACGTCTATATACTATCTGATGTAGAAAGCGGTGATGAAAGACTGGACCACGAGGCCCAAGCAAAAGTTTACCCAGCTTTCGAAAAGAGAGCTACCAACTACTCCAAACTACTCGATATCCTAGCCGAAATAGGCACTGTAGATATACTACATATACAACATGAGTATGGCGTCTTTGGTGACACTAAGAGCATCCTTGAAGCTGCTATTGAAGCAAGAAAAGAGAAACTTACAAAGGGAATTGTCTTCACAATGCACACCGTATACCATCCTCTCTCTGGACGTGTTGAAGCACTTAAATTCCAAAAAGAACTAAGTCTTGCAGATGCAGTTATTGTTCATAGTTTTCTACAGGAATTTGAAATACAACATCAAGGTGTGGACCCACTGATAATATACAGAATCCCGCATGGGACTCTTCTGAACCCTTATCTTGGTACTCCAAGATTTAAACTAATAGAAGAATTGAGGATAGTCAAGAATGAGATCGCAGGCTTAATCATGGTCATCCCTGGCTTCCTAAGAAAGGATAAAGGCTTAGATATACTGGTTGAAGCATTGGAGCCATTAGGTAAGGAAAGGGTATTCACGGTTATTGTAGCTGGCGAGCTAAGAGATAGAGAACTATTAGAGGTTATCGAGGAGGCTCAGAAGAAGGTTAATTTAATCTTTATTGAAAGATACTTAACTAACGAGGAGATGCTTAAATTAGTCGCCTTAGCTGATGCAATACTCCTTCCTTATAGAGATAAACTTGGTGTATACTCTGTTAGTGGCATTCTACATTTATCAATGGGTAGTCTCAAACCTATAGTTGGCACTAGGGCTCCAAGGCTTATTGAGCTTTACCAGTATGTTCCAAGGCTTACAGTTCCTCCAAGAAAGCCCATGGAACTAACTAAAAAGATAAAATGGCTTATGGAAAACTATGATTATGCCGTAGCTTATATGACCTATCTTTATGGTTATGCGGCAAGGACGCACTGGTTAAGGATGGCTAGAAGACATATAAACCTATATAATGAAATCTTACAACGTAAGTAGGTTAAGTATAAAGATGGAATTTGATCCTTATACTATTATTTTGCCTTTCTTCTTATCATATATGTGAATCTTATCCATCATTGGTAGTGCATAAACCGTAGTGCCTATATCTAATTTAGTGTATGGTGGGACTTTGGCCTTAAACACTATGGAGCCCACTCTAAGATTCACTATGGTCTCTGAACCTAAGGGTTCCACAACATAGACCTCAGTTTTTATGGAGTTCTCTTGGGGCTCCTTGTAAACTAGTATATGTTCTGGTCTAACGCCAAATGTTAGCTCTTTGCCTACGTACTCTCTTAATATTTCTGCGAGGTTTTCAGGTACGGTTAAGGTAAACTCTCCTGCATCGATAATTAGCTTTCCTTCAGCCTCTTTTAGTGATATATCAAAGAAGTTCATTGGCGGCGATCCTATGAAGCCTGCTACAAAAATGTTCTCAGGTCTTTCATATAGATCTATTGGTGTGCCCAGCTGCATAATTCTTCCTTCATTTATAACTGCTATACGGTCAGCCATAGTCATTGCTTCAGCTTGGTCGTGTGTAACATAGATAGTTGTGATTCTGAGTTCCTTTTGTAAACGTTTAAGCTCAGCTCTCATGTATACTCTTAATTTTGCATCGAGGTTGCTTAAAGGCTCATCCATAAGGAATACTTTAGGATTCCTAACTAGAGCTCTAGCTAGGGCCACGCGCTGTTGTTGTCCTCCAGAAAGCTGCTTAGGATATCTGTCCAGTAATTCTTCTATTCTTAGCATTTTAGCTACTTCAACTACTCTCTTCCTAATCTCTTCTTTTGGCACTTTCCTTAGTTTAAGTGGGAAGGCTATGTTGTCGAATACCTTCATATGCGGATAAAGGGCATAATTCTGGAACACCATGGCAATATCTCTATCCTTTGGGGGCACAAATATTCTCTTACTGGTATTCACAACTACCTTATCACCAATGATGATCTCTCCTTCATCTGGTATCTCAAGCCCTGCAATGCACCTTAGGAGCGTTGTTTTACCTGATCCTGAAGGCCCTAGAAGAACGAGAAACTCACCTGGCCTAATATATACTGATACCCTCCTTAATGCCTCAACTTTTCCGAATCTTTTAACCACATTATTTACCTTTACAGGTACACTTACAGAGGAACTCAACTTAAAACACCTCCTTAAGTGATGTTAGCTCTTGAAGAAGCGTAAAAACATGTCTAAGCTCTTCGAATGGTGCATATGTGAACATTCTGCCTCACTCTATATTAATATTTTTAGATAGTTTAATATTTGTTTAGCAAACCTATCAGGGTTAAAGTACCAAGCTTTCATGTAAGCAGCTGTTCTAATCTTTACTACCTCTTCATGAGGCATTGATAATATCTTAACTATATATTTCGCAGCCTCCTCATCATTCTCATACGCGAATCCATCTCTCCCTTGTGTTATTAATTCAGCTAAGCCTGATAGCTTTGGTAGAACAGGTATAGCACCTTGGCTCATTGCCTCTACTGGTGCCATGCCAAAGTGTTCTCCTATTCTTAAGTGGACATAAACTTTTGCTTCACTATAATATTTTGCTATTTCGTGATCGCTCATCGGCCTGTCTATGAATTCTACATCCTCCATCTTTGCTATTCTCTCTTTTAGCATGTCATAATAGTCTTTATACCTAGCATCAGGTAAACCTATGATTACAAGCTTTGCATCTGGTATCTTAGGTTTAATTATCTGTTCGAACCAATCCAACAGTACATGATGTCTCTTTTGTGGCACGAAGCGGCCAACGCTCACAATTACATTGTCTCGCTTGCTTTCTAAATCCACTTGACCTTTAAAGTAGTCCCATGATACTGCTGGATAGACTACATTACTTTCAATGTGGAATTTACTGTAAAGTGCTCGAGCAGTGTAGTTAGAGTTTGTCATATGCAAGTCGGCTATACCATAGAAGTCCACATACATGTTGGGAAATCTATAAAGCTTTAGGAATACTTTTAGATTCTCTTGTGTTAGTTCTTCTTCGAATGGGTAATGTATGTACATTGCGTCGCCTAGCTCAGGCCTAACCATCTTTAATGCCATCGAGTATATGGGTTCTTGCATCATCACTAATGTCACGTTAGGGTCGAAGTCTGCCACTGCATCGTCTAGTGTATACACTATGTTCAATATTTTGCTAGTTTTTTCAGATCTTGCTTCAACCTTAATGTCTTTTATTAATCTATACTTGACATTTTTCATTTCTGGGAACTCTTGTTCATTTCTAACGCTTGTTAATACCAGTATTTCATTCTCCATTTCAGCTAATTCATATATTAATATTTTTGTTAGTTTTTCACTTCCACCTAGTATATGCAGATGAGGATGTATGATTAATATTCTGTTTCTGTCTGGCATGACTTATCACCTAACTGTGACTTATGATGTAGTAATGAATTTCACCTCGTTACTAATCCTGCTATACCTTTGGTGAGGTATCTTCTTGTAACTAAGAATACTACTATAGTTGGTATGGAGTATACTAGTGAGAATGCTGAGATTCTACCATACTCTACTCTACCATAAGCGCCAAACCAGTAGTATATTCCTACAGATGCTGGGTACATGTATGGTGATCGAAGTATAACCAGAGGCATTAAGAATTCACCCCAAGCAATAACGAAGGACATTAGCCATATAGTTACTATTCCGGGTAAGGCTAGGGGTAACGTTACTTTAACAAATGCTCTAAATCTTGAACAGCCATCTATCATTGCAGCCTCCTCGTATTCTATCGGTATACTCTTAAAGTAACCATCGGCAATCAGTAGTGTGAAAGGCAAAATGAGGGCTGTTAATACTATTACTATTCCTAAGTAGGTATTAAGTAGGCCTATCTTGGCATATATTATTACTATTGGTATAGCTACAACCATCGGGGGCATTAATCTTAAAATAACAAAGGCGTTAAGGAGGGCACTTTGACCTCTAAATCTGTATCTTGAAAGTGAGTAACCACCCATAATTGAGAGTATTGTTACTAGTACTGCTGTTGAAAATGCTATTATCAAGGAGTTGATTATCCACATTATTGGTGTAACTTCAGCATACGCTCCTCCTATTGGTTCTACTAAAGCTAAAAACCATTTCATAGTAATATTCTTTGGTACTTTGAACTCTACCGATGCCTCTGGATCAAATGCTGAGAAAATTAACCAGAGGAGTGGTGAGGCGAAGTAAATGAATGTTACTATTAACACTAAGTATATTATTGTTAATTGTATTATACGTCCCTTAGCCTTAATCATTCCTATCACCCTTAGATTTTGAACTTACTTATTAGACGTAGGTAAACTATGATTAAGGCTAAAACAATAATGAACATGATGTTTACAGCTGCTGTAGCATAACCTATTTCATATGGTGGCAATAGGCTTCTCTTGTATGCGAATATTGTCCATAGCTCTGTGGCACCGCCTGGACCACCGCCTGTCATAACAAATACCATAGTGAATACTGAGAATGTCCAAATGGTTATTAGTATGAAATCTATGAGTATAGCATATGAGATGAGTGGTAGAGTTACATAACGGAATCTTTGCCAACCACTTGCACCATCTATTTCTGCCGCTTCATAAATGAATTTAGGTATACCTTCAAGTGCTGCTGAGAATAGTATCATAGAGAAGGCTGTACCCCTCCATATGTTAGCTATTATTATTGTTTCTAAGGGTCTCCTGAAGAGCCAATTTACAGGTTCAAAACCGAGATATGAAAGTAGCATATTAAATAGGCCCTCCTTACTTGCATAAGCGCCCCAAACGTACCCTGCAACCACTTCAGGTATGACCCAGGCAATGAATACTGCTAAAGCTACTAATCCCCCGCCTTTAATGCCTCTCATTCTTAGTAAAATGGCGAGTATAAGGCCTAAAATAGCTTGGCCTATTAGTGCTGAGAATATCGTGAAGAAGAAGCTAACTCTAATTGAATTGTAAAAGTCAGGATCGGTAAGGAGTTTAACGTAATTTAATAAGCCTACAAAGTCTAGTTTCATTGCTTTTGGTCCAACCAGACTCATATCAGTGAAACTTATGATGACACCCCATATTACGGGGAGCACAATAAATACTATCATTATGACAAGTGCCGGAAGTATAAATAATTGTCCTGCAAGCTTATAACGTATATATGCTAGCACCCCTTTCATTTAAACCCCCTGGTTCTCATTACTTACTTTAATGCTTAATAGGTTAAGTGTGATCTAAGTGGGTGAAGGAAAAAATATAATTGAATTTTAAATTCTTACTCTGTTTTAACTGGATACTCTATAACCTTGTCTTTACCAAACTCTTTTACTAATAGGTTGTAGTATTCTTCAAGTGCCTTGTCTGGTGTTATACCTTTGGTTATAATGTCCTCTGTTACTTTCTGTACGAAGTATGATACCTTTGAGTAGCCTGGCATTGCATCTCTGAAGTCGGTAAACTTTAGGTACTCTAATATCTTGACAAGGTATGGGTTCTTAGCATATTCTGATACATCCTTGGCGTCACTTCTAGGTGCCACCTTACCGAATTCTGCACAGTATTTAGCTATTATCTCCTTGCTACATACTGTTTTAATGAACTCCCAGGCGACGGCTTTCTTCTCCTCAGGTATCTTAGCGTTGATAACCCATGCCCAACCGCCAGATATTGTTACGAGCTCTGGCTCACCATGAGCTCCGCCAGACCAGCCTGGCATCTTAGCGAATCCTACTTTCTTCTCCTCGTCAGGTATTGGTGCTATACCCTTTGGACCCCAGCCTTCACCCCATTCCCATGAACCTCCAACATCCATAGCTACCTTTCCTTCAGCAAATACCTTTCTGTGTGTAGCCCAGACATCTGGGGCGAAGTTGTACTCTACTGGTCCAACCTTGTACTTTACATAGATGTCATAGTAGAACTTGAATGCCCTGTATAAGGCTGTACTCTTGCCGATCCACTTGCCAGTCTTATAGTCATATAGCCTGTTGTACGGTGGCTTGTCTGCACCTAGTAGTACCATATAGAATCCTTGCATTGTAGTACCTTCGCCCCATTTGGTACCAGCAGGTATGTAGAATGGATAGAACTCTTTAATGCCTAGCTTAGACTTTATTACGTCCTCTTTCTCCTTGAGTTTTAGTGCTGCATCAAATATGTCCTTCCATGTCTTTGGCTGCCAGTCTTCAGGTAAGCCTGCTATAGCAAATATGTCCTTTCTATACCATATCATTCTAACATCAGTATCCATCATAACTCCGTAAACCTTACCCTTGAATGAAACTATCTTCTTCATAGGCTCTGGGAAGTACTTCCAGTCCTCCCAGGCACCAACGAAGTCATCTAGTGGTAGTAGGTATCTTGCTGCAGCATACTCTGGTATCATGAAGCTGTCAACTAGTACTACATCACCTGCTGTTCCAGCAGCGAAGTCCGTTGACTCTTTGCCTACAATGTCTGCACCATAAGGTATCATCATAAGCTTTAGCTCGACCTTAATACCCTTAGCAGCCATGGCGCTCTTGAACTTCTCAATAGCCCATGTTACAGCTTTCTCCCAAGGTTGACCATACTCTAAGCTTAAGGTAACTTTCTTGGCAGGCGTTGGTGTGGGTGATATAGTCTTAGTTACTGTAACTGTCTTCTCTACTGTAATAGTCTTAGTTACAGTGGCTGTAGCTGGAGCAACAGTTGTAGTTGAAACAACAGTTGTTGTAGCAGTAACAGTCTTTGTTACAGGAGCAACAGTAAATAATCCGACGCCATAGCCGATGATTATACCGATTATTAGGGCAACAACAATACCAATTAGAGCTGTCTTGGGCGTGGCCGACATACTGTCACCAAAACTATAACTTGGATGTACATTAAGAAAAATATATTCAACAATCTTAAATTATAGAAAAACATATTACCTTTTCTATCCCACATTGGATATTTAAGTTTTAAATTGTATCAGTAATATAAATTTTTATTTAACCACTCTAAAGTAGTAGTATTGAAATGTAAAGACAAAAATACTTTACATTAACACAACTCTAATAAAATTAGGATAATGGGTCAAGCTAATAGTATAATATCAAACTGAATATGTTTATATAAAAATGATTTACAGTAACGTGAATAGTTATGTAAACGTTTTATTGTATTTTAATTTCAATGGTTTCTGCTTCGACATCTTCATAGACAGCGTCTCGTGCACCTACTGTCACTACTCTTCCTTTGTTATCCTTTAATACTATTGTTCTGACACTATCCTTTGGATCTTTTCTTACACACTCTGCGTAACCTTCAACTTTAATTTGACTTTTATCTTTAACTTTATAACCATAAATTACCGCTTTAACCTTGAATCCTTTACTTAAGGCCTCTTCAATAATATCCATAGCTAACCAATGATGCCTTAGTCTAAAGTGTTGACCCGAGTTCACATTTATTTCCTTAATCTTTTCAGCCGCTCTCCATGTACTAAAGTAATAAACTTCATCTATAATCCTTAGTAATTCAATCTCTCCAAAATGAATTAAGTAATTCTTACCGAATACTAGAGCCCATTTATAATCCACTTCAACTAGTTTTATACTCCCTGTAGGTAGTATTCTGACTTCAATATTGGGTACTTGACTTATTTTATCTAAACTAGTTAAGTCCTCTTGTCGACCATAAATTGTAATAGCAAACACACTATTAACCTTATTTTTAGCTATGTTTAGTATTGTAGGTAAGACTTCATTATATATTTCTGTAGGAAAGGACATTATAGCATCATATTCCATGAGTAATAATGCTTCTCTTAACTTCTCTAAACCAACTTGTGGATTATATAAGATCCAAACTTTGGGTTCGGATTCTACAATTTCACTAACAGTATACATTTTATCTAGTTCTCTAGCTAATTCTTCACCTATTCTCATAATATTCTTTGCAGATTTTTCAGCAAATAATGGAAAGGCTATCCTTGGCCTAACAATTTTATACTTTTTAGGTCTTCCCATTTTTATTTCAATTAATCCTTTGTCAAGTAAAGACTCTAGAACATCATATATACGAGGTTGAGGTATACCAGCTTTATTAGCTATGGCAGATGCTACAGCTTCACCAAGTTGAAGAAGTGCTAGGTAGGCTCGGGCCTCATACTTCTTTAAACCTATTTCTTCAAGTTCCTTCAAGACTTTATTCTCCATAGTCATTTAATTATCCCCAATCACCCTTTTACTCTTTCATACTTACTCTTAAAGTTTTAGAATTGTTAATTAGACTTAACATTATTTTGCTTGCATGATGTTACGTGTTCCTTTTTAGTTACTTAAGTAAGTCATACAAATTATACTTTTCTAATCTACCATTACTTGAAATGAAAAGTTAGCACTTAATTTAATTAGTTTTTAATTAGTTAGGTAAAGTTATTAATTCTAATCTTTACTATAGAGGAAAAATATTTAGACTAGTATTATTCATTTGATGATGGTATATCGTTTATGATGAGTTATAATGCCGGAGTAGGATTATTAGGTTTAATTGTTTCTCTCTCACTATTAATAATCTTAAGAGTACATTTGGGTATAACCCTATTGGCTAGTGCTCTTGTCATGGGTTTTCTTTCACTTGGATTATATGGTACATTAAATGTTTTATTATCGACTTTAACTAGCTACCAGACTTTAAATCTCATCTCAATTACTTTCTTAATTCTTGTTCTCATTAACTTGTATAGAGAATCAAGTTATTTAAGTAAACTAAGTGAGAGATTAAGACTTCTCCTTAAGAGCTCAAAGTCTATACTCATAGTAGTA
The DNA here is from genome assembly GCA_964611985.1 of uncultured Desulfurococcales archaeon. Lineage (GTDB taxonomy): Archaea > Thermoproteota > Thermoprotei_A > CAZTBM01 > SZUA-1508 > SZUA-1508. The sequence continues at coordinate 19,264 of CAZTBM010000011.1, forward strand.
CCTGCTATTCTAGGTCTTTTACCCGTCATTGGTGGAGCTTTAATGTCTGCCCCAATAGTTGATGTGGAAGGTGAACGATTAAGACTAAGTTCTGGTAGAAAGATTTTCATAAACGTATGGTTTAGACATATAGTTATGGTAGTATACCCATTAAACCAGGCAATAATTCTTACAGCTATTCTTACTGAAACTAACCTCTGGAGCATTATTATTAGACAAATACCTATAGCGATATTTATGGCCCTTATTGGCTTCTTAATTAGTTTTCATGGTTTAGATAAAGGAGCCGATAGTACACTAATAACTGATATGAATGAAACTATTAGCACTAGATTTGAGGCTTTAATCGATTTCATTAAGCTATTTTCACCTATATTAATAGCGATCATTTTAGCATTAGTATTTAAGATCAAATTAGCTTTAGCTGTCTTGCTGGGCGTTCTTGTTTTGATTTACCTTGTAAGACCTAATCTGAAGATGATGAGTAATATATTTAGGGATAAGGTCTTATACCTAACACTTCTAGTTGCATTTAGCGCTATATTGCTAAGGAATATAGCTATTGCTTGTGATGTCTCCACCATTATTGCGTCCACTATTCCGCAGGATACCATCCCGCATATTCTACTGCTTATCCTATTGCCTTTATTCTTGAGTGCTCTAGTGGGGCTAGCCTCTAGCGGAGTAGCATTAGCTGTTCCTCTGCTTCATGGCCTCTTAGATATTTCGTATAAAGAGGCAAGCTTGATATATATCTCATCATACTTGGGTTATTTAAGTTCGCCAACACACTTATGCCTTATTGTCACGGCACAATACTTTAAAACACATATAACTAAAGGCCATAGATATTTGGTTCCAGCATCCATACTGACCCTTATATTTACAATTATTTTATATTATATATGGCCCTAAAACCTAATGAACCAATAATGTTTCCTTACCCTAGTGTTAAAGCTTATATTTCATAAATTTCAAATACATTTTAGCTATATGCTAACGATAAATTAAGAGGCAAAGTTTAAGGAGGACTTCAAATTGGAGGACAAAAGGTTGAATTTAAGTAAAATAATCCAAGAGACGAAGGAAGGTGTAGTATTTACTGTTTATGTTAAACCTGAGAGTATGCGAGAACGTCTAAGATTAGAGTATGGTGAACTAGTGTTTTACACTAATGAACCTGCAGAAAAAGGTAGAGCAAATGCATCGTTGGTGAGGTTTATTTCTAGAATACTGAATGTCCCATCATCACATGTAGACATTGTGCTTGGAGTTAGAAGCAAAGTTAAAAGAGTATTAGTGAAGGGGCTATCTAAGGATAACGTCATAGACATCCTATGTAACATAGTTTGAGGGATAGGTTGTGAGTAAAACCTCGATGTTTTTACTTATTATTCTGATAGTTAGTATACTAATTATATTATATTATAATTTACCTTATCCAAATAATATTATGAGAGGATTCAGTAGTAACCTCTACCTCCTCATAAATGCCGAGAAGACATTATTCTTTATCCTATTAACTTACATCTTAGCTTTGGTATGGATTTTCATAGCACCTTCCAGAGCGGCTAAAGTATTTGTAATGGTATCATCATTAGCTTATATAATAGCATATTACACCTTTATATTCGTATATCATTACGATATTCAATTCTACTACCCCTTCATTACCAAACTCAGTAAGAGCGGACATTCTATCTTTATCTTTGACTGGTCCCACATGGCAATACTAACATTAGCATACTTCCTCATAAAAGAGTTCATTAGGAAAGTGAGGTAAAATTATATAAAGGATATAATTATTGAATCTATGGCAGAGAGCCGCCGTAGTATAGCCCGGTCAAGTATGCGGGCCTCTCGAGCCCTAGGTGTCGTACGCGCGGGGTAAGCCCGTGACCCGGGTTCAAATCCCGGCGGCGGCACCACCCAAATAATCCATATTCTTTTTCTAGCCTCTTTAAATACTCTATAGTCAAACAAACTAAAGCCCGCGATAGTGCATTTTTCAATTCTAGATCTAAAGTATACATTTATAGTTTGCCTATGGCTCTAAATTCCAAACTTATATAGCCCAAGTTTTCTCTCACATGCTTCTATAACCCTAGAGACTACGATCCATGTATCTAATGGTCGGGGATATATGGCTAAAATGTCAGATGCTACTTCATAAACCTCTCTCTCAAAATCACCATGAGCAAAGCCTCCGATAAGGACTATTGAATTGTTTTTTAAAATTGAGGAGGCCAGTTTATCCGGAGTTACTAGTTCACCTTTCTCCGATAAGAGAATTACGTAATCTACATTTAGTCTTTTAATCAAGTCTCTTATTGTTAATGTTTTAACATACATTAGAGGCTCCTCTGCCTCTGGAGGCACCTTACCTATAGTTAATAACTGCTCCATTAAGCCTATGAACCTTCTATAATCGCGAGGTGGCCTCATTTTTGGATTAATGAATATTACTTGATCTTGTATTGTATGTATATATAACTCAAGATAGCCCTCCATGTTCAAGGGACTGCTCATAGCATTTAATAGTGATATATGAACTATGTCTGGTCTTCCCCTCTTAAACCTGTTAGGAAGATTCTTCATTGCTGAATAGTGAATTGAAACATCAAGTAACACTTCAGAAGGCTTCTTACCGCGTTTCTTAGCATTATTAACTACGGCTGGATGGCTCATTATCTCTCTTGGTACAAGCTCTAGTGCAGATTCGACAAGTGCTATCCTAACTTTAGTCACGTTTGCATCACCTTAATAATTGCCAGTGATAATAATATATAAATGCAGTGATGATATTAATCTTAAACGTTAAGGATACGAAATAGTTAACCAAAGAGGACAATTTTACATGCCTAGTAAAGACCGTAAGCTGATAAGAGACATAGCTAAACAAAGGATAATGATACTATTTAGGTTAGGTGAAGAGGAGGTCAGAAAGGGGAGAATAGAGTTAGCTAAAAGGTATGGTGAAATAATATATAGGATTGCTGCTAAAGCGAATATAAAGATCCCGAAACCTATAAAACGTAGGATATGCCGTAAGTGTAAGGTAATATTAATCCCTGGGTTATCTATGAGGGTTAGAATCCAAAGTGAAGGCTCTAAAGGCTCACGTGTCGTAATCACATGTCTTCACTGTGGATGGATTCGAAGATACTATATTAAGGTAAAGAGAGAAAAGGAATGAAAAGAGGGTGAAAAAGTATGGTTAAAAAGAGTATTCGAGAGTTAAAAAGACTTAAGGAATACGTTCAACAAGGCCCACCCGACGTCATAATAGGTAAGGCTGGTGTCACTGAGAACGTGTTAAAAGAAATTGAGAGACATCTAGATCAGAAAGGAATAATTAAAATTAAGATGTTAAAGACCACGCTCAAGACTGAAGGTAAAGACAGGTTCACTATAGCTAAAGAAATAGCTGAGAAACTAAACGCCCTTCTTCTTGAAGTTCGAGGTAGAACATTAGTGCTCTATAGGGAACCCAAGAAGAAATCCAAAACCCTTAAAAACCAGAATAGGACTGTGTAAAAGCAGTATGATAGTGGTGAATACTAAATGGTGACAGCATTAGAAGTCCCAGCAGACATGTTAATAGAGAGACTAGCAAAGTACCTTAAAGAACAGGTTCCAGAGGTTAAACCACCTAAATGGGCAGCCTACGTTAAGACAGGACCCCATAAAGAGAACCCACCACAAGATCCAGACTGGTGGTATAAGAGGTGTGCATCAATACTAAGAAAACTATATGTGCATGGTAAGCCTGTAGGGTTATCAAGATTACGAACAGCTTATGGTGGCAGTCAGGATAGAGGTGTAGCACCAAGCCATTTCAGGAAGGCAGGAGGCTCAATTATAAGGAAAGCACTACAACAACTTGAACAGGCAGGCCTAGTCGTTAAGGTTGATAGGAAAGGTAGGACGTTATCACCTAAAGGTAGATCATTAATAGATAAAATGTCTAAGCAAATACTCGAAGAGCTAGCAAAACAAAAACCGGAGCTTGCAAAGTATCTATAGTGGAGGTGCTAACTACTATATGACAGCAAATGAATATGACTACGTAGAGGACGCAGAGCTAGAGGAAATTAAAAGAAGAAAACTACTAGAGCTTCAGAGAAGACTCATTGAAGAGGAGAGGCGTAGAAGAGCTCTTGAGGAAGCTGAAGCTAGAAAACAAGCCTTTTTAAGGAGAATTTTAACTCCTGAGGCTAGACAAAGATTAGCAAATGTTAAGCTTGTTAAACCCGAACTTGCCTCTCTTGTAGAAAACCAGCTCATAGCTCTTGCTCAGAGTGGGCGCTTACCTATACCTGTTACAGATGATCTTCTCCGTAGGATACTTGCAGAATTAGATTCCCAAACCCGTAGGGAAACAAAAATAAGAATTAGAGAGAAAGGGTGGTGAGCCCAAACTATGGCACGTAATAAGCCTTTAGCAAGAAAACTTAGATTAGCAAGAGCATGGAAGGCAAATAACCCTGTACCGATATGGGTAGTAGCTAGAACATTAAGAAAGTTTACAAGACACCCTAAGAGAAGACACTGGCGTAGAGTAAAGTTAAAAGTCTAAACTAAATAGGTCTAGGGGGTTAATCTATGTCTGAGAAAACGGAGGAGAATATAGTATTGGAACGTGAATACGTGATACCCCTACGTAAAGTATACTTCCTACAGAGAACAAAGAGAGCACCAAGAGCTATAAGACTAATCAAAAAGTTTATACAAAGACATCTAAAAGTCGAAGAAGTCAAAATAGATGAGAAACTTAACAATTACATCTGGAGCAGAGGCATAGAAAAGCCTCCAAGAAGAGTTAAAGTTAAGGTGGTAAAGACAGAGGATAATATAGCTAAAGTCACTCTAGCTAGTGAGGAAAAGGAGTAACAATGCCAGTTTACAAAATATCAATTAATGGTAATGTAAATATAGGTGTTTTCATATTCGCAAACGATAAATTATGTCTCATACCCCAGACTACACCACAAAAGGTAATAGATGTTATAGAGGAGGCCCTTAAGGTACATGTATACAAAGTTAAGATTGCTGACACACCAATAATAGGTATATTTGTAGCAGGTAATAATAGAGGAATGTTATTACCAAACATTCTAAATGATGATGAAATAAGAATGTTCAAGAGGATATGCGAAGAAAACAACATGAAGATGCATATACTGTCATCAAAAAGAAACGCCCTAGGTAACCTAATATTAGCGAACGATGCTGCAGCATTAGTAAGTATGTTAATGGATGATGCTCGATTAGCTGAAATAGAGGAAACTTTAGAAGTAAAACATGTAACAAAAGGGTTCATAGCGGGAATACCAACAGTAGGCTCTGCTGCTGCAATAACTAACAAAGGTTTACTCTTACATCCTGATACTCCAGAAACCGAAATAGAGAAGTTAGCAAAATTTTTTAATGTAAAAGCAGATGTAGGTACAGTCAACTTTGGATCATCATTCGTAAGGTCAGGTTTAGTAGTTAACTCAAAAGGAGCTATAGTAGGTGAACTCACCACAGGTCCCGAAATAATGCGTATAGAACAAGTGTTTGATATAACGAGGTGAAAACCTATGACAAAAGTTAAGGTTTTCCGAGTGATAGGCGAAATGCTAATAAGTCATGATAAGCTCCCTAGATGGCAAAAATTCGTAAAGGATGTAAGAGCAACTAAATCCTCAGAAGCAGTAGAACTAGTATACTCAGTGCTAGGCAGCAATCACAAAGTCAAAAGAAAGCATATAAGAATATATGAGGTAAAGGAGATACCAGTAGAAGAGACCAAGAGTCTGCAAATACTAGCACTTCATAAGCTAGATAGGATTGTGGTGAGACATGTCCCAAAGCCAGCCCGTCACAGTACTAGATGAAAGAAGTAGAATAATATTAGAAATAAACTATTGGCAGCAGAGGGCCCAAGCCCTAGAAAACACTATAGAGTCCTTAGCTAACCTCCTTAATGACGCAAGAGTCACCATTGAAGAGTTGAATGCAATAAAATCGGGAGAAGCGGAAGAAATTCTACTGCCCTTAGGTAATAGAGTTCTAGTCAAAGCTGAAATCAAAGATGTCTCAAAGGTTCTCTTAAATTTAGGCCTTGGTGTACATAGAGAGCTGACAATTGACGAGACAATTAATAAGCTAAATGAGTATAGTAAGGAATTAGAAAATGAAATAAAGAGATTACAATCAATGCTAGATCAGATCAATATGAGGATTGCAGCATTACAAGATGCTTTACAAAAGCTTGAGTCTTCACGTAGAGAATCCGAAGCAAAAACAGTAATTAAATAGTAGTCAGGTTTAAGAGTGATGCTTAACAGATTAAAGAAAGTCTTTAACTCAATTGTAAGTACGGTCTCTACGAAAACTCTATCTAGGAAGGAACTAGAGGAGGTACTAAACGACTTCCTTTATGAACTTATCGAAAGTGATGTAGCTTATGACGTTGCTGAGGATATCATAGCAACATTAGTAAGTGAGTTAGAGGGTACAAAAGTTAAACGCGGTATAGATGTAAAGCAATACGTTCAAGAAGTTCTTAAAGAAAAGATGAAAAAACTACTAACGAATGTAGAGAAACCCGAGTTCGAAAATGAACTTCTAAGTCTTGTAAAAAACGAAAGACCAGTTATAATATTAATGTTGGGTATTAATGGTGTAGGTAAAACAACAACCATAGCTAAGGTTGCATATAGATATACCCGAAAGTTAGGATTAAGAGTAGTAATATCAGCCAGTGACACGTTCAGAGCAGGTGCCCAAGAGCAGTTAGAAAAGCATGCTAGAAACATTAATGTACCGATAGTTAAACATAAGTACGGTTCAGATCCTGCAGCTGTAGCTTATGATACTGTAATGTATGCTAAGTCTAGGGGCTTCCATGTAGTAATAGTTGATACTGCTGGTAGAATGCATACAGATAGTGACTTAATGGACGAATTAAGAAAAATAAGTAGGGTGGTAAAACCACATTACAAAATATTAATAGTTGACGCCCTTACAGGTAATGACGCAATAGAGCAAGCAAAAACATTCAATGAAGCTGTAGGAATAGATGGCCTCATAGTTACTAAAGTTGATGCTGATGTTAAAGGCGGAGTCATAATTTCATTAGCTCATGAAGTAAAGAAGCCAATTCTATATGTAGGTACAGGTCAAGGATATGAAGACTTAGATATATTTACTAGTGAGTGGTTTATTAAGAAACTGTTTCAGTAAAGATTAAAGGTTAAAATGTGGGATCTCTCATGGATAAATCTATGTTGCCTGTTCTAGTTTACTCTCTAAAAGATTTAGCTGGAATAAACATCAAGGATAGAATATTAGAAGAGGTAAAGTATAAAAAGTTAGGAAAAATACATGATAATCTGTTTATTGAAATAGAAGAGCCAAAAGCCCATCTAATAGGCTTACCCGAAGATATAGTATACATTAATTACGTCCATGATATAATTCCTCAAGCTAGTTTCTTCATTTACCTATCCAGACATAGAAGTGAAAAGAATATTAAATCATTAACTATTCATTACCCCGGGAATCCGGGAGACGAAGCATTATATGGTGGAAGACCTAGAGAGCTAGCATACACTTATCCTTCATTAACTAGGGAGATGCTCAAAAATCTACACAAATTAGCCTCAAGTGAAAACCTGATTGAAGAGTTTGATGTAGTCCTAGAAGTTACACATCATGGTCCAACAGAGGTATCAAAGCCAGTAGCATTTATAGAAATCGGGAGTTCAGAGGAAGAATGGAGATATGTAAAGGCTGGTAGAGTGATTGCTTTAACTGTTTTAGAAACCTTGAAAAAATTAGAAAAGAATGCTATGCCCCATATTACACCAGCTTTAGGTTTTGGTGGAGGCCACTATGCTCATAAACATACAAAACTAGCTCTAAATGAGAGTATAGGATATGGGCATATATTTGCTAAGTATTCTATAGAATACGTTGATGAGGAATTATTAACTCAAGCTTTACAGAAGACTGTAGAGGAATACAAGATAGCGGTAATAGAAAAGAAGAGTATCAAGGGTGCTAAGAGAAGGTACATAAAAGAGATATGTAAATCAAAAGGTCTAGATATATTGGAAATATAATTAAGGTTAGAAGTATAAAATAGTGACATACTCGATAGAAAGTAGAGTAGATGATCATAGTAGAGGAAAACGGAAAATTTTAAAGATACCACTACTAACCTTTTCTCGCAGTAAACTTAAGGTAGACCGTAGACTAAGAGGCGTAGAGTATATTGAAGCCCTCAGAAATATTCACGATGTGGAGGAAGATAATTACACTAGCAAGAAAGCCTGATCGTGAAGAGTACATGCTATCACTTAAAATATCATTATTAGCCTTCTTCCTCGTAGGTGGAATAGCTTACTTCATTAGACTACTCACTACTATACTCTTACAAGCATTTGCATCATAAATGCAATGAGGTACACTTATAATGAGTTCGCAAGGTGAAAAAGAGACACGGTTCTACGCCATAAGGACTACAGCAGGTCAAGAGATTAATGTAGCTCTATTAATTGAGAATAGAGTTAAGGCAGCCAAATTAGATATTAGATCAATTATTGTTCCTCCGGGTATTAGGGGCTACGTCATACTTGAAGCACCAGGCCTACATATAGTTTATGAGGCTATAAGAGACATTAAACATGTTAAAGGTCAAGCCCCTGGAATGGTATCATTTGATGATGTTGAGAGAGCTCTAGTACCTAAACCTGTTATTGAAGGTCTTACACCAGGTGATACCGTAGAAATTATAGCTGGACCCTTTAGAGGTATGAAAGCTATAGTCGTTAGAGTTGAACTCGCAAAGAACGAGGTAGTCCTTAATATTCTCGAATCCTCATTTCCGCTTCAAATCACAGTTCCAGGAGATTACGTTAAGTTGGTAAAGAAGAAGGAGTAGATCGGAGAAAGGAGGTTAAAAAGGAATGGCGAAGAAGAAGAGTATTAAAGTACTAGTTGAAGGCGGTAAAGCAACCCCAGGTCCGCCACTAGGGCCCGCTCTTGGACCTTTAGGAGTAAATGTCGTAGAGGTAGTCAATAAAATAAATGAAGAGACAAAACAGTTCGAAGGATTAACCGTTCCCGTAGAAATAATAGTTGATATTGATACTAAGAAATTTGAAGTAAAAGTAGGTATACCAACAACAACAGCTCTGTTACTTAAAGCTGTTGGAGCTCAGAGGCCATCAGGTAGACCCAGTGTAGAAAAGATAGGAGACTTACCCCTTGAAAAAATCATTGAAATAGCCTTAATGAAGAAGAAGCAACTGCTAGCTAAAACGCTTAAAGGGGCAGTAAAAATGATATTGGGCTCTGCAAGATCAATAGGAATAACAGTTAATGGTAAAGACCCTAAAGAAGTATCTAAAGAAATAGATGAAGGAGCATATGACAACCTTTTATCCAAGTATGAAGCTGAATATTTAAAGGAGGAAGGGGAGGAGTAAGACTATGTCAATGGTAGTTTCAAAAGAGAAAATTATGGAAGCGATAAAGGAGGCTATAAGCAAAAGTAAAAAGAGAAGATTTAAGCAATCAGTAGAAATAATCGTAGTACTACGTGATGTTGATCCTAAGACCCCAGAGGGTAGAATTAGGGAGGTAGTATTCTTACCATACAAGCCAAATAAGGAAGTTAGAATATGTGTTGTAGCTGATGGTGATATGTTACTAAAGGCTAAAGAAACGGATGCATATAAAGTGTTAAGTAGAGAGGACATACAATCAATAATGGGTAATAAAAAGGCAGCTAAAAAGATAGCTCAAGAGTGTGACTGGGTCCTTGTTAGGACAGATTTAATGGCGATTGCAGGTAGAACTTTAGGACCAGCCTTAGGACCAAGAGGTAAAATGCCTGTTCCAGTGCCACCATCAGCTGATATTAAAGCTGTTGTAGAAAGATACAAGCGTGCAGTAATTATAAGAACCAAGGATCAACCACAAGTCATGTGTAGAATAGGTACTGAGGATATGCCATTAGAACAGCTAGCAGAAAACGCATTAGCTGTCTTAAGCTCGCTCGAAGCTAGACTTAAAAACCCCACTTACAATATAGCTAAAATAATAATAAAAACTACAATGGGGTCACCAGTAGAAGTTAAGATAAGGTGAGATGGCAATGGCCATGCTTAAGAGAGTTAGGAAAATACCAAAATGGAAGATTAAGGAAGTAGAGTACTTAAAAGAGCTAATAAGTAAATATAAAGTTATAGGCATAGCTGATTTAACAGGGTTACCTTCGGCTCAGCTACAACAGATAAGAAAGAGACTTAGAGGTAAAGCAGTACTAAGGGTAACAAAGAATACGCTAATGAAGATAGCTCTATCTCAAAGTAACCTAAAAAATGTAGATGAGTTCATAAAGTACCTTCAAGGCTCCAATATCTTCGTATTTACTAATATGAACCCATTTGAATTACACATGATACTAGAAAAGTATAAGATGTCTGCACTAGCGAAACCAGGTGATAAAGCACCTAAGGAGATAATTATACCAGCAGGAAATACTGGTATACCTCCAGGCCCGATACTTAGTGTTTTCGGAAAGCTAAAAATACCAACCAAGATTCAGGAGGGTACAATCTGGGTTTCCAAGGATACTGTTGTAGCTAAACCGGGAGATGTAATATCAGCTGATTTAGCTTCAATACTTCAAAAATTAGGAATAGAACCAATAGAAGTAGGAGTAAGATTAAAAGTAGTCTACGATAATGGATTAATCATTCCCGCTGAGAAGCTAGCAATAAACCTTGATGAATATAAGAGTCAAATAGCAGAAGCACATCTAAACGCACTCAAAGTAGCTCTTACAGCAGTAATACCTGAACCTGAAGTACTGAAATTAGCTGTAGCCAAAGCATATATAGATGCATTAGCTGTTGCTGTAGAAGCATCATACATAACTGATGAAACTCTACCACACATACTAGCCAAGGCATATGCTACAGCACAGGCCTTAGCTAGTGTACTAGCTCAAGCAGCACCAGAGCTAGGACTAGAAGTGGCTAAACCTGCTGTTACTGAGGAAAAGAAGGAAGAGAAAGAGGAGGCTAAGGAAGAAGAGAAGAAGGAAGAGGAAGAAAAGGTCACTGAAGAAGAAATAGCCACTGGCTTAGAGGCATTATTTGGTTAAGGACATGTTATAAAAGTTACATTTATATACCAAAAATCATGTTCAGACACAGACTCAGAGGTGAAATAAGCCCATGGAGTACGTTTACGCAAGCCTCCTCTTACACTCAGCAGGTAAAGAGATAAATGAAGAAAATGTTAGAAAGGTGTTAGAAGCAGCAGGAATAGAAGTAGATGAAGTTAGGCTAAAAGCATTAGTAGCTGCATTAAAGAACATAAATATCGATGAAGCAATAAAGACTGCGGCAGTGCCTGTAGCTGCTGCCCCTGCCGTTGCTCCTGCCGAGGCTCCAGCAGAGAAGAAGGAAGAGGCAGCTGAGGAGAAGAAGGAAGAGGAAGAAGAGAAGAAGGAAATGAGTGAAGAAGAGATAGCTGCTGGTCTAGAGGCTCTCTTCGGCTAACAATCAACGCTAAAATATTTTCCCTATTAATTACCTCATGAATATAATGATATTTTACTCTAAGTAAGTTACATTTATTACTAGACTCGTTTACATTCTCTACATAGTTGGTCAATACATTAGTGGTGTTACCTTTTGAACAACGAGCAAGAGTATAGGCTAGAGTTCTTCAAAGAAAGAGGTTTTATTAGAAAGCAGTGCCCAAGATGTAAAACATGGTTCTGGACGTTAAATCCTGATCAAACATATTGTAATGATGCTCCTTGTGTTGAATACACCTTCTTTAAAGAAAGCAAGGCACCGCCATTCACGGTAACTGAGGCGAGAAGAGTATTTATAGAGTTCTTTGCTAAACGAGGACATAAGCCCGTAGAACCTAGACCTGTTGTTGCAAGATGGAGAGATGATCTCTACTTAACCATAGCTAGCATTGTTGATTTCCAGCCCTTCGTAACAGCTGGCATTATACCGCCACCCGCAAACCCGTTAGTTATATCTCAACCCTGTATTAGGCTTGAAGATATAGATAATGTAGGTAAGACTGCAGGTAGACATCTTACATCATTTGAAATGGCAGCTCATCACGCTTTTAATTATCCTGATAAGTACATTTACTGGAAGGATGAAACAGTAAGATATGCTTTCGAATTCTTTACAACAGAATTAAAGATTCCACCAGAGAGAATAATATACAAAGAATCATGGTGGGAAGGTGGAGGAAACGCTGGTCCCTCATTTGAAGTAACTGTAGATGGTTTAGAGCTAGCAACATTAGTGTTCATGAAATACAAAGTTGAAGATGGAAGCTATACTGAAATACCATTGAAAATTGTTGATACGGGTTATGGCATTGAAAGAATAGCATGGTATTCTCAAAGGACGCCAACAGCGTTTCATGCTATTTATAGAGAGTTACTAGATAAAGTAATGAAAATATTGGATGTTGAATCACCAGGAGAAAACATACTATATACTATAGGACGGTATGCCTCAAGAGTTGATCCAGAGAATCTTGAGTCTTTAGAGGAGTTTTATAAAGGGGTTTCCCAAGCAACAGGAACTCCAATAGAAGATACGAAAGAGGTCTTAGATAGGCTTGAGAGAGCGCTCGCTATTACGGATCATACTAGAACACTAGCATTAATGTTAGCAGACGGTATAGTTCCATCTAATTCTGGTGAAGGATACTTAGCTAGGCTTGTAATTAGACGTGCACTAAGATCACTTATAATACTAAATCCTGATGCAAGCTTGGCTGACATAATAAAACTTCAGATAGATTACTGGTGCAGTGACTTTCCTAAACTTAAAGAGAATAGTGAATACATAATCTACGTTACACAACTTGAGGAAAAGAGATTTAGGGAATTACTAAGAAGAGGAGAAACCATAGTTTCAAGACTTATATCGAAATATAAGGGTAAAACAGCAATACCCCTAAATGACCTAATAGTAATATACGACTCGCATGGTATCCCCCCAGATATAGTTAAAGAGAAAGCAGAGAGGATGGGAGTAAAAGTTGAAATACCAATAAACTTCTACTCCCTAGTAGCTTCTAGACACTCAAGGGCGCCACTTAAGAAAGAAGAATACAAGATACCAGAGAATATAACAAAAGAAATAAAGGACCTTCCCGCTACAAAAATGCTATTCCATGAAGACCCGTATATTAAGGGGTTTGAAGCTAAAGTACTGAAAGTCATTAATGGAGAATACTTAATCCTAGATAAAACAGCTTTTTACCCTGAAGGTGGAGGACAATTAGCTGATGAAGGATATGTCGAGGTAAATGGTAATAGAATAAGAGTTATCGATGTGCAAAAAGTAGGAGATGTAATAATACATAAGCTTGAGAAGCCTCAATTCAGCATCAAAGAAGGACTTAAGGTAAAAGGGGTAATAGACTGGGAGAGAAGGTATAGGCTTATGAAGCATCATACAGCAACACATGTAATACTTGGTGCAGCTCGTAAAGTCTTAGGACATCATGTATGGCAGGCTGGAGCAGAGAAATCGGTAGAAAAAGGTAGATTAGATATAACACATTATGAAAGCCTAAGTGAGGACGAAATAGAACGAATAGAGAGAGAAGCCAACAGAATCGTATTTCAAGGATTAGATGTAAAAACGGGATTCATGAGAAGAGATATTGCAGAAGAGAAATATGGACTAATATTATATCAAGGTGGTGTTCCGCCAGGATCTCATATAAGAGTTGTTGAGATACCAGGATGGGATGTAGAAGCATGTTTTGGCACACATTTAAAGAATACTCGTGAAATAGGATTAATAAAGATAATAAATGTTGAAAGAATTCAAGATGGTGTTGTAAGACTAGAATACGTAGCTGGAGAGGCTGCATTAGAATACTTACAAAAGCTTATGAGAGAATTGAATAATATAGCTAAGAAGATTGGAGCCTCAATAATGACGTTACCAAGTAGAGTAGAAAGCCTACTTGAAGAACTAAGCGAATACAAGAAGAGAATGAGCATGTTTAAACGTGAATACATGAAGCTACTAGTGAACAATTTAATATCGTCTAGAGGGAAAGTAGACAACATTAATGTTATAGTTTCAATCTTAGATAATTTAGGCTACAAAGACCTATCCAACGTAGTTAAGAGTATAAATGAGAAACTGAAAGAGGACAATGTAATAATATTGTTTAGTAAAATACCTAATAGAATAATATACGTTGTCGCTGTTTCCAAGAGCTTGGTAGATAAGGGTCTAACAGCTATAACCATACATAATAATCTAGTGAAACATATCAAAGGAAGAGGTGGAGGAAAGAAGGATTATATTCAAGGAGTTACAAGAGCAGAGCCTAATATTGATGAAATCAAAGCTATCATAAGTGGTACCATAAAGCACAAGTAAGGTACAGTGTTAAGGAGAATGAGTAGAAATAAGAAACCTATAGACATAGCTAAGGCAAAAAGAGCATCTAAACATTATTTAACTCTACTTGACATGGGATTTACTAGAGAGACTTCACTAAAATTAGTAAGCCTCAAGTATAGATTAACAAAGAGCGAATTAATGATACTTTACAGGTGTATTCATCCTACAATAGAATCATATTCTAGACTAAGGAAACTTGTAGCACCATACGAAATTAAAGATAAAACCTTAGTAGTTGATGGATTTAATGTTCTAATAACAGTGCAGTCGGTTTTAGAAAATATTCCAGTATGTATTTCAACTGATGGCCTCTTAAGAGACATAATGAAAAGTTATAAAAAGTTTAGTTATAACCCGACATTACACAATAAAATATTACAGTTAATACTTAAGCATATTAAAGAGCTTTCACCTAAAAAAGTAATAATAGTATATGATAAGCAAATAAGCCACAGTGGTGTGATAGCTTCAGTATCAAACAATATCATCAATGAATTAAATATAAATGGAGTAGCCATAGTTAAGGAAAGAGCAGATAAGACGATTATAGAAACTGGTGAGATTATAGCTTCAAGTGATGTTGTTATAGTGAATAAGGCCAGTAAAGTATTTGACTTAGCATACTATGTTGTATTGAAAGAAAATCTTATAACAAAAAATAATATACATATAATGCTATAATATTGTTAGCATACTTTAGCTCTATTTTAGTCCCTTTTCTTCCTCTAATCTTTTCTCGAACGCCTCTTCTAGACTGATATTCTTATATTCCTCTACAAGTAAGCTACGATATTCAGGATGTTTGATGAAGTACCTTATTGTATAAGAGCAGATTGGCTTCACCCTCAATCCTTTGTTTTTAGCGTATTCAAGTGCGAATGTTACCAGTCTCGCTGCTAGACCTTTACCTCTATACTCTGGTGGCGTATAAGTTTCAAGAAGCTTCATTACATTATCTATAATCTCGTATCGTAAATAAGCCTTTACTCCGCCAGGTAGTTTAATATAAATGTATTTCTTACTCATTTTAACTTCTAAATTATCCATTGAAATAGCACCCATTATTACGTATCTCAATAGGCTTAATTACTGCTATTACCTTTATTCTAAGGTTTTTATGAGTTTACTGTTTATAAGTATTTTCATGAGGTGTTTTGGCCTCCATATTAACTCTTCTATTTCAGACTCTAATGTTTGTATAGACACTTTCCTTCTAGCCATCCCTTCCTCCATAGCTTTCATGGCAACAGCTAAAGATTCCATAATATATGCTCCCACATCCTCCATAGAGGGTATAATGTATTCCTCATGTAATCCCTTCTCTTCAGCGTAGTCTGCTAGAGCATAAGCAGCAGCTAAGCACATACCATCAGTTATTTTACATGCTCTTACTTGAAGCGCCCCTCTAAAGACCGCTGGGAACCCTAAAGAGTTATTTATTTGGTTAGGTAGGTCACTTCTACCAGTTGCTACTATTTTTGCGCCTGCCTCTTTAGCCTCCCAGGGCCAAATCTCTGGTATCGGATTGGCTAGAGCGAAAACTATAGCATTATCACTCATTAGTTTAATCCATTCCTTTTTAATTACTCCAGGTCCAGGTCTTGAAACCGCAATAACTACATCAACTCCCTTTAGTGCTTCTCGTATACCGCCTACTCTCTGTTCCCCGTTTGTTATCTCTGCCAATTCACGTTTCCATTTAAGCCAAGGATCATCCGACTTTAGATCCTTTCTTCCACGATAAAGGATGCCTTTACTATCAACCATGAAGATATTTTTAGGCTTAACACCTGCAACCATGATGTATTTAGCGATTGATATTCCGGCTGCTCCAGCACCTATAACAGTAACTTGTATGTCTGTTAGCTTCTTGCCTACAACTCTTAAAGCGTTAATTAAAGCGGCTAGTGTGACTAAAGCTGTACCCTGCTGGTCATCATGCCATACTGGTATGTTTAGTATTTCTCTAAGCTTCTCTAATATGTAAAAGCATTTAGGACTAGCTATATCTTCTAGATTTATTCCTCCAAAACTGGGCTCTAAAGCTTTCACAATATTTATAAGTCTATCAGCGTCTTTCACTGCTAAAGCTAAAGGTATAGCATCAACACCACTCAGATATTTAAATAGTAAAGCCTTACCCTCCATAACAGGAAAGCCTGCTTCAGGTCCTATATCCCCTAACCCAAGTATACGGCTACCATCCGTTATCACAGCAACTGTATTCCAGCGGTAAGTTAGCTCAAATGATAACTCAGGATTCTCTACAATTGCTTTACAAGGTCCAGCTACACCAGGAGTATACCATATGGCAAAATCCTTTAAACTCTCTATGGGAACTTTGAATGATATCTCCATCTTACCTTTGTAAATCCTATGATATCTTGTAGAAAGTTTGAAATAATCCTCACGCCTATTACTCAATGTATTTGACACCTAAAACTACTAATGCAACTAGTACTACAAATGCTTAATTCACCATTCATTACAATGATTGACCAAGGTAATAGTTTTATTAGTATAACACAAAGTTTTAACTAGTCTGAAAAACTAAGTTCATTGAAGAAGGCTATCGGGGTCTATTGAATGCATGGGGGTGTAAACAGACAACAAATATGCTTTAGAATGTTATATCTAAGCATATTGATAGCCTTAACCCTGTCTATTACACTATCTTGTTCTCATGGTACATTCTATCCGTTCGTTTATGCCACCCAACAGCCTATAAACAATGTTAAAGGCAGTATCACTTATAATACCTATCTGAATGGTTCAGTCTTGGTTACGGTTATAGTTAGTTTACATGGAGAATTAAGAGTAAGTCTACCTTTAGAGGGACAGGTAAAACCTGGAAGCATAATAGTCCTAGATGAGCACGGTTTACCTCTACCATACGATCAAAATAAGACAACTATAACCATATACTCTCTTAATGCTACTAAAATAACGCTAATATATATGACACAGAAGCTAGTGACATTTACTAATGGTATATGGTCTCTTCATGTTAAACCCTTCCTCCCGCCAACAATAATTTTACCTGAAAACTCCATACTGCTGAAGTATACTGGAAACCCCCAAATTAGAGCTGAAAATGGAAGAATCATATTACGATATAATGTTAAAGGAGATTATGAAGTATACTTTACTTCAGCTATACCTGTAACATTAACTGAGTCAATGAGACCTCGGACAACCCCTACTACATTAATTACAGTAGCAAATACCACTACTACACCTACCATTACACATGTCACCTCAACCGTAGAGCCCGAGAGAGACCTACTAAAAGATCTATTCTTACCCCTCATAATACTCCTTATGTTACCACCAATAGCAGCTATAATCTATTACTATTTCAAACAAAAAACTACTACAACTATAGTAATAAGTGAGAGCTTTCTAGATGAACGAGATAAAGAAATTTTGAAAATTGTGGAGTCAAGAGAAACAATAACATTAAGTGAATTAACAAAGACCTTAAATATATCTAAAAGTACTGTTTGGCGTAGAGTTCAAAAGCTTCAAAAACTAGGTTACATTGATGTTGAAAGAGTGGCTGGAAAATTAGTTATTAAGGCCAGGAAAAAAGATTGATCTTTTAAATATTTAACTCATTAACTCTTCTATTGCTTCTATTAGTTTATTGAGTATTTGTGAGCACTTCTCAAAGGCGCTCTTAAGTGCCTGACCCTGGTTCTTCATGTACTCGTTTAACACTGATGCTACTTCATCTGTTATACTTGAAGCCTCCTTTAGTATGTCTTTTGCCTCAGCGAGATGGGATTTAACTTCATCTATCTCTCCCTTCAAGATACTCACTATGCTATTCTTAACTTCCTTAATGGACTTGGCAAGTAGCTCCTTTATATCCTTCATCTTTTCTAATAGCTCTTCCTTTATGTCTTCTGGTATATTCCTCATCTTCTTGATGACATTACATAATTCATTGATGGTGCTATTTAATGACTTGAATTCATTATTTAGTTGCTCATATAGCTTCACTAACCCTTTCTCGCAACATCTCTTGGCTTTGGCTGCTATTTTCTTTGCTTTTTCTATCTTTGGTTTAACATGATCTTTGTAGTCTTCTAGTGTATTGCTCAGCTCTTTTAGTGCTTCTTCTAACTTCATCTCTGGAATCTTGGCTAGCTTCTTTTCAATTGAGTCTATGCATTTGAGGGTCTCGTTTAATACTTCCTCTAATTCCTCAACCTTTACTATCTTCTTTAACTCTTGGATATACTCTTTACCTTTATTTATCTCCTCTTTAGCTTCTTCAAGTCCCTTCTTAACCATATCAACTGTCTTTTTAACACCTTCCTTAGCAGTGTTTATTCCCTTTTCTTTGTATTTCTTCGCTTCTTCTACTAAACTCTTTAACTCTGTTAGTGCTGACTCTAAGTCGAGTTTCTCTAGTTCTTTAATTCTACTCCTAACATCCTTTAGTTCTTCAATTATCTTCTGTAGTTCCTTAATCTCAGTATAGTCGGTTACATTAGCTTTCTCACATACTTCTCTTAGTTTGTCTTTGTAATACTCAATTTTCTCTTGTATTGATGATACTTTTTCATCTACTTTATCTAGAAGTTTGCCTTTTAACTCTTTACAACATTCTCTTAGCTTTTTATATTCTTCTACTAAGTCATTAGTTATGTTATCTAAGGTCATTAAGGCTTTTGTAGCATTAGATGGTAACTTTACTATCTTCTCCTTTAACTGTTTTAGATGTTCTCTTACAGTCTTTAGTTTGTCTACATAGTCCTTCATATCAGTTATGTTGACTGTTACAAGGACTTCTAGAGTCTTATCTATGATGTCTCCTATTCTTTCAAGAGTGCTATTAATGCTTATTAGAACCTTATCCTTAATCTTAACTACTACGCTATGAGTTATCTCTATTTCCTTATCTTTGACTTTCTCCATTCCTGCTTTTACTGATATTATCGTTTCAATTAATACTTCAATGTTACCTTTAACGTTTGTTATTTTAGCTAAGAGCTCTTTTATCATATCAACAGTCTTTGAGAGCTCCTTAAGATCGTCTACTACATCCTTTGTCGCATTAGCTTTTTCTGAAACCTTCTTAGCTAGCTCCACTAGCTTCTCTATTCTTTCTTTCTCTTCCATTAGCTTCTCTTTCAACATATCCATATGTTCCATTAGTACTTCTTTAACGTCTTCTTCCATGTCCTTTGTGAGCTCCTTTACCTCCTTTATCATATCCTCTATAAGTTCAAGCTTCTCAATTGCTTTACCTTTCATCTTCTTAAGTTTCTTTGAAACCTCATCTACCTTCTTAAGTATGTGGTCAACTAGTTTCTCTACTTCACTAACATTAGCTTCTTTTGCCTTGGTCTTTAGTTTTTGAAGGTCAGTCTTAACGCTACTAATGTACTCTCTTACATGCTCTATTACATGACTAATTATTATGGTTGTGGTATTCTCGTATTTTTCTATTAGAACATTTAATGTTTTTTCGATCTCTATTAATAGTGTTGATGCCTTAGTAATGTTCACATTAACTATGACTGTTATGTTTACTACTTTCTCTTCTAACTGGCTTATATCTATTAGTATCTGATTTAATGTTGAAACGTCAACCGTTGCATTTATTGATGAAGTTACCTCTATCGTCTTTTTAATGACTTCTTTTACTACTCTTTTCAAGCTGGTTATTCTTTCTAAGAGGTGTTTTGTTTTTTCTATAATTCTTTTAGCTACATTGCTAAGCAGCTCTTTGGTGGTCTTTGCCATATCTGTTATTAATTCATGTGCTTTCTCTATAGTTTTATCAAGGAAGTCTAAAGCTTTTGATGGATCTTTTGGTAACTCCTTTAACATGTGTACTAATGTTTCTAATTCCTTGATCTTCATTTTTATTTTCTTTATCTCAGTTTTCGTTAAGTTTAATGGTTGTTCAATTAAGCTTTCACTTAGAGTTATTGCTGAAGTTATTTCATCCATAATTATGTTACGTAATGTTAATATGAATTCATAGATTTTCTCTTCAACATTGTCTTCGACGCTTTGGGCCTCAGATAATATGTTATTCACTTCTTTAATTACACTTACCGGTTCAGTAACGTTCTCTAGAATGGCTTGAATCTTTTCTCTAAGCTTCTCTATATTAGTGATGGCCTCTTCGATGACCTTTAATATTTCATCTGCTTTTTCTGTTGCATTAATCTTCTCAGATACCTTGGCAATTTTGTCTTGTAGCTCTCTTAATCTATTTACCATTCTATCTAGGCGTTTAGTTGCATTAAGGCATAACTCTTCAGCTTCCTTCCTAAGTCTCTTTTCTTCCTTTATTTTCTCTTTAATCTTACTTGTTACTTCTAAAGCTTTCTTAGCTAGTAAATCTACTTGCTCTACCATTTTTGTTACAATGGTCTTTACTGATTTAAGTATGCCTATGTGGAGTCCAGGCACACCTTTAAGCTCATTTTCTATACTGGTTATAAGTAAGTTTATCTCTTCTGTCTCTGCCTTTATATCGCTAAGTATATCACGAGCTTTCTCGAGTTCTCCCGATATGATGTAGCCTACTAGGTCTTTAATTTTCAGTGTCAGATTCTTAGCTATGTCAATTACTTTAGTTATATTCTTCTTTACATCTACTGGAATGGTGGGAATATGTTCAACAGCCTTTTCTAATCCTGTTAAAGCCTTCTCTAATGCTTGTGCGTGAGCTAAAATAGCTCGTGCTATACCTGTTACATTCTCGCTTTTAACACTCTCTAACGCTGCTTCTATGGTTTTACTCTTACTCTCACTTACTACTCCGACTACCTTAACTGCACCTAAATTGTTCTCTAATATTCTAAAGGCATGTTTGAAGTTTTTCACTTTTTCAACTTCTTTAGTACCCTTTAATGTCTCATTTATGAGTTTCTCTAATTCCTCTAATTTAGATAGTGCAATGTCTGGTCTTGCTATATCCTTTAGCTTAGTTACTTCTCTTTGTAACATAATTACTTTATTGAGTAACTTTGATAGGAATAACTGTCTCTCCTTAATTATCTTTATAACCTTCTTAACTCCTACCTCTTCAGCTATGTTTCTAATAGTCCATTGAGCTTGCGTAATATTCAGTAAAGCTGTGAACACTATTTCACGGGCTTTACTAGGTTCTTTATCTGCAACATGCTTAGCCTTCATTAGTATTTCTTTAACTCTATTTAGAGCTTTTACTAGGTTTGCTATGATAGTCTTGTTTTCGACGTAATCACTTGCCTCTATAATAGTCTTATTTAGGATGTTGATTAGATTGAGTGTACCCTCAACATCGGATTTGACTATTACTTTTTCAATGTATTCTTGGTATGCTTTAGGTACCGGTAACTTCTCAATAATTCCATATGATTTCTCTAAAGCAATAAGGGCAATACTTTTAGCTTCCTCATATGCTCCTTGATCATACTTCTTCTTCACTTCAGTTAGTAAGTCACTAATCTCTTTGACCATATCCTTTATTTCCTGTGATACCGTATAGCCCTCATTTTCCAAGAGTGTAATTCTATAGTTTATGAAGTCTAATACTCTTTCAATATTCACTATTAACACTTTTACTTCTTCAGTCCCCGTAGTGACTGCTTTAACTGGCGTTATCGGTATGAGATTTGCAGTAACTGATAGCACATTAGCTATGAGTAGCACCGCTAATATAACTGATATTAGCCTATATACTCTTTGACTCATGCACCATCACCCTTCCAAGTAAATTTTTGACGGTATTTTAGAAAACCCTATCTATGAAATATTAGTGAAACACTTTCGAAACGCGTTTCATTGTATTTCACTGATAGATAACAGATTTAAGGGATATCCTTTACGTTAAATTTAGAGGTGAAATAGTGTGGGAATGAGCAGCATAATAGCAGCTTTAATGCTTTTACTCCTTGCGGGCAATGCTATATATACGGTATATCCTACAGCAGTAGTAGTATCTCTAACCATTGAGGCTAAAGGAAAAATAATGGTAACTGTGAATTTAGAAGGCTCTCCCGAACAGTCAACTCTACTAGTATTTGATGAAAAGGGGCTACCATTACCATACGACTTTAATGGGACAAGTATAACAGTGTATGCTTTGAACTCTACAAAGGTTAACATAATCTATGAGGCTACAAAAATGCTACATTACAATGAAGATAAGGGCGTATGGAGACTAGATATGAATCCAACGACAGAGTGTAAGGTAATTTTGCCACCTAATAGTATAGTACTATATTATTCATCTACAGGGAAGCTTATGTTAAAAGGCTCAACACCTATACTCTTCTTCGAGAAACCAGGAAAATATACTATTAAATTCTCCATAGTATCTACAGTGACCATAGAACATACAGAAGTAGTGCCAACAACACCTACACAAACAGCTACGACTATAACAATAAGTGAGGTAGAGGTTACTACAACACCAGTAACTCAAACTACATCCCCAACGGTTACGGCTCCATTTAAGCAGACTGAGATAGCATTAATAGTTGCGGTGCTAGCTCTATTAATAGCCATATTAGCGTTTGCTGTTAAGAGAAAATAGTTTAAAGAAAAATACTCTATTTTTAATTTCAGTAAAGGACAATAATACTATAATATTTAAATGCCTGCATAACGTGCGGTTATTAACCGCTCAAATATATTACTGATATATTTAGTATAACCTCATTACTAGTAAATATGTGGTAAACTCCAAGTTCAATGTTCAAGCATTATTTTAAGGTGTTGGAATGGCTAAACCTGATTATTATAAGTTTTTTACTAGTCGTGTAAACTTAGTGAGGCCATCGCCTATTAGGGAGGCTGTAGCAAAGATAGCTAAGAAGTCGAAAATAAAACCTATTATATCCTTTGCTGCAGGTGAACCAGATCCCAATATCATACCAAGAACACTATATGCAGAGTTAGTTAAGGAAGTTTTTGAGAAAATACCTAAATGTGTAAATTACTCGCCAGCTGAAGGTGTACCGGATCTAAGAGAGGAAATAGCAAAGTTCATGGATAAATATGAAAGTGTAAAGACAGCACCAGATAACATTATAGTAACTGTTGGTGGCTCACAAGCATTAGACATTATCGCTAGAATAATGCTCGAACCTGGGGGACGTGGTTATAGTGGAAAATCCGTCATAAGTAAATACATTACTTTGTTGGCGCCAATATAGGGTTAACATGATAGAAATGTCTATGGATAAAAAGGGTATAAACACTGATAAACTAGAAGAGACATTAAAGAAACTAAGAAGCGAAGGAAGGATAGTGAAACTCATATACACAATACCTACCGGGCAGAACCGTTTCCCGTTCTAGGTCATTGTAGGTCTTGCTAGGGCGGGTTGTGTCTCTATCCCCATGTTTCATTGTGGCTACAAACCACTCCACATGGGGGTCATGGACACCCTTCGGGGCTAACGGCATAAGCCCCACATCTAGGAGGTAATTCTTTAACTAAAACCCATAAAAACCTTTATCTCAGAAACTGCTTAACATCCTTCAGGTGTAACAATGAGTATGGATAGAAGAAAACACCTATTAGAAATTGCATCAAAATATGACATCCTAATTGTTGAGGATACAGCGTACAACCATTTAGTATATGAGAAAATACATGTGAAAACATTAAGATCACTTGATAATGAGGGTAGAGTCTTATACGTTGGCTCCTTTAGCAAAGTCTTGGGTACAGGATTAAGAATAGGCTGGCTTGAAGTAGACAAAGAAGTTACACAAAAGATACGATTCTGCAAGCAACCTATGGATATGTGTGCTCCTGTAATATCACAGTATCTGGTAATTGAAATACTTCGTAGAGGATTGTTTGATAATATTAGGGATAAAGCTATTGAAGCATACAAACATAATCGAGATCTAATGTTAGAAGCATTAGACAAGTACTTACCAGAGCTTACTCGTACAAGGCCCGTTGCGGGCATGTTTGTATTATTATGGTTACATGAGAATATTGATTGCTTTAAGTTTGTGGATTTACTACTAGAGAAATATGATGTAGCAGTAATACCAGCAGCTCCATTCTTCATAGGTGACGAAGATAAAGGTGTTATAAGATTAAACTTTTCATTAGCACCTGTAAACCTCATAGATGAAGGAGTGCGTAGAATAGCAAAACTACATAGGGAACTAAGTGTAAAGTAATGTATATCCTGTCATCACTACTATCAATAATTTTTATTGATGGAAAAGAGAAACATAAATAAAACGGCTTAAAACTCTAATCACATAGGAATGAGGTTATCCCACGGTCTCTGAGATGTGATGAAGGCTGCAGCAGACCGAAAGCAAAAATGATGAAGAAAGGATTCTGAAAAGTAATTGATGACGAAACAGCTGAGCGCTGATCCTTATAAAATCTTTACCACTTCTTCTAAGGGCTTCCGGGGGTGTATTCTCGGTTTCTCCTTAGGATAACCTAGGGCAATTAATGCTATTAGCTTGGTGTTTTCAGGAGGTTTGAGTATATCATTGAAAGCCCCTTCTAACAATACTGGAACACCAAGCCATACTGATCCTAATCCCATACTCCAAGCTGCTAATATTATGTTCTCTATAGCTGCAGCAACACTTTCTACAGCCATTAAGAATTCAACTTCTTTAAACTTATCATTATACAGTCTTTTACGTAAATCAATGTAAACTGCTATATACAAAGGAGCTTTATACATGCCTTCAAGCATTCTCTCATACCATTTGTTAATCTTATTCTTAGGCAACGGTGTTTTTAGAGCTTCTCTTGTGTACTTTAGATGTGCTTCTATGAGAAGTTCATGTATTCTTTTACATACCCTACTGTTTTTTATAACTATAAAGAACCATTGTTCAGTTCCTCCCGCAGTCGGAGCTCTAGTTCCAGCTTTTAATATCTCCTTTATTACATTCTCGGGTATCTCTTTCTCTTCAAAATAACGTATTGAACAACGAGAATTAATAATGTCAATTATAGGTTCACACCCATTCATAAACCTCCTCCCTTGCTTAATAGTTTTGTAGAAGAGTTAAAATAGGATATGTATTTGAGAGCCTCTTTATAAAATTCCAGAAATGCATTTATGTAATTCCTTATACCATCTACGGACAAATGAGCAACTAACAATTTGGAGAATTTACAACAAATAGTTGTCCATGAATTGCCTCGCCCTCAACTCAACTCTCCTATACAGAGACTAAGCTGTCTGAAGTAGTAAAAGAGGAATAGGAAGAGTTAAGTCCCCTACCATGATACTTAGGTAGAAGTATTTGGGTTTTCCATTTGAATACTGGTGGTTGTAATGCTTGCGATATAGAAATACTCGACATACTAACACCATTCCACGATGTTGAAAGATTT
>CAZTBM010000012.1:0-44447 GCA_964611985.1 uncultured Desulfurococcales archaeon
CCCCCGCCTGACCGATCAACCCTCATTTTCATCCACACTTACGGTGTCTCAGGTGACGTGAGACCAGCGGGGGCTATTTTAATATTGATCATTTTTAGTTTAAAAGCTTTAAATTACTTGCTTCATGGTAGCTTTAAGAGTCTCTTGAGTTCGTCAGGTATCCCAAAACCTACAATTCTTACTCTTGCCTTTTTCACACCTTTAACAGATTCTGCTGCCCTCTTAGCTTGCATGGCAATCCAGTTAGAGAGAGGGCAGAAGGGTGTTGTTAACATTAGATCTATTTCAACTATATTTTCGTCTACTATCCTTACATCTCTAACGAAGCCTGCAGAGACAATATCAATGCCAATCTCAGGGTCCATTACTTTCTTGAGGGCGCTCCTAATTTCATTTAGTATTGTATCTTTAGACATATTTTTCACCTACCTATCTTTAAGGCTTAAAATGATAAATTTTAAGTGTTTCCCCATCTGTGAAATAGCTGAGCTTTCCCGTTTAGTCAATAGGTTTAATAAGGTAGTATGGTAGAACTATGCAAAGGTGTAAACATTTGGTTATGTATTGGGAGCGCTGTGGTATATGTGGAAAATATGAACCAGTGAATACATGTAAATTACATTCAAGTACTACTGTATGTCCATGGTGCTGCCTCTTTTGTGGTGAAAGATCAAAATGTGATAAACCAGTATGGTTCCCTGAAGCTAAGGTTCTTGGCGAGAAGGAGATTAGGATTAAAGAGAAGATTGAGCGAGAGAAACGTATGAAAACATTACTTGAGGAGTTAATGAGTAAGCTAGAGTAATAAAACTTAATAATGGAGTATTAAGTTTTCATTTCGCTCTTGGTGCAACCCAGTATGTTAATAATCCTCCCCCAGGTACATCAAATTCTACTTTAACTGGTAGGTTCTCACCATACTCTAAGGTTAATGTGTTAGCTGCCATTGTAGCTTTTAGTGTTGCCTCTAATAATTCAATACCATAGGTTGATCTTACTTCATCCTTCTTGACTATTAAGGATATTAGTGGCCTATCTAACTCCATAACACATCTGTATACTCTTTGTTGGGTCTCAGTTACTGCTATGAATTTATCTTTAGTAGTTATGAATTCTATTTCATCACCAACTATTTTTGCATCTCTAACTAAGTTCTTGAAGTCTGATGCAAGCATTCTTATGGTTGCCGATAGCTCTATCTTTGGCTCACTAAGTTTTTCAACAGAGCCTTCTCTTAACTGTACATTAAAAGTTCTTATAACACCTGTCTTTTTATCACGAAATACTATTCTAAGTCTCCTATACTCTCTCTCTAGTATCATCTCTAAAATATCGTTTCGTGTACCCCTCTTTATAATCCTATTAAACTCATCACTGCTAACCAAGAATCCTTCTTCGCTATCACACTCATATTCATCAAAAGCTATTGCAGGTAATGAAAGCGAGATCATCGTAGTCTTGTCAGGGCTTAATGTTCTAACTACTATACCGTCAGGTGTTGCAAGGAATGGTATAGTATCAACAACTTTAACTAATGTTTGTGCTATATACTTAAATTTTGATGTTGCCGAATAAACAGCTCTAAACACCATTACCTAGCCACCACAATTATACTAATTCTCCCTAAACTTAAATAGTTAATGCTTAACATTATAGGATTAATGGAAGCTAATATAAAGTATCCCTCAACTTATATGTAGTAGCAGAATACTTCTCCCGGTGTTGTGTTATGACTTCAGAATTACAGATAAAGGAGGATATGGCGAAATATCTGCATGTAAGAATAAGTGCAGAGGAGGCGCTGAAACTACTTGATGAAATAACTGAAATACTCGATAAGGAAGTTAATGACGTCAAAGAGGCTAAGAGAATAATTAAAAACTTTGACGTATTCTTTGATGTTGCTAGAAGAAAATTCAAAAGCTATTTAATAATACCTCATGAGGTTAGCGATATGATTAAGGGTGAAGTAATAGTGGACAAAGTTAAACTCATCAAAGAGGGTGACAAAAAAATTGTTGAAATAGTGTTTGACAGGAGGGTTGACAAGCAACTTATATGTGAGGGTGTTAAGCGATTAGGATACGTACCTAAGATTGTGAGTAGCTAGAGAGATTGAAGTTATATTAGTGTTACTTTCTTCTTCTACGTCTAACTGTTCTAGCTACACGTCTGATCTTGGGTAAAGCCTCTACCTTGATCTCTCCTCTTAATAGCTTATCCCATATCTCAGTTGCTTTAATAAATTCTTCAATATCATGTATGGAGAATTCTTCCTCAGCTTCTTCGTATTCTTCCTCGCTTGGTGGGGGGGTTTCTTTCGTTTTTTCGCTAATAATTTCTTCACTGGCTTCTTCACTTTCAAGTGGTTCAGGCTGTGACATGAGAGGCACCATTATTACCAGCGTTATAAAACCTTAACAGCAATCTACTATTAAATGTTTCTTATATTAACATTTTACTTTAATTATACTTGGCTCTATTAAACTATCTCTTACTATGCTAAAACCTCGTGGTAGGTAGTATATTGCCTGCTTGATTATATCTACTCTACTGGCTTGCATGTATCCAGAAATACACTTGGCAATGTAATTTAGGTTTTTAGGTTCACTTATGTTGAAGGATATTTTTACAGCAGTATTAGCTATTATTGCTTCATCTAAATCTAAGGGTTGCTGAGTAATAATGATAAAGCCTATGCCATACTTCCTACTTTCCATTATAAGTCTACCTACGAGTGAAGGGCCGCTAGAGCCTTTCTTTATTACTCTATGTGCTTCATCTATTACAATATATCTCTCTACACCTAGATTCGACTTACTGAAGCCCTTTAAGTACATATAGTGTGCGATCTTTCTGAGTAGGACTTCAGTTACAATAGCCTTTATTTGGTCTCCTGGAACCTTCGCTAACGCTATTACACATGGTTTATTCAGTATCTTGCTAAGCGATATGGAGGTCTCAAGAAAAACTGAGGTAGCTAATAGCCTTATATATGGTTTTAAACTCTCATACCTACCCCTTTCTGATGCATTCTTTGCTTCTCCTATTCGCTCCTCAATTATACGTAGTAGAGTTGTGAAAGTTGGTACCTTTTTACTCCATGTTTCAGGTAGATCTTCTTCAATACCATACCTGCTATATGCCTCTTCAAGAATCTCCTCTAACGTAACTCTTTGTAAATTACCTAGTCTGAATACTCTCTGAAGAGTATCAGCCACTTGAACTATTCTTTCTCGAGGACTTGCACCATCTAGATCCAATGGATTTATAGATATTTCATTAGCATATACCACTTCTCCGTTAATTGATTGAGCTAAGTCTATATACTCATTGTGAGCATCAATTATTAAGCTTGGTATACCATAAGTGGCTAGAAACTCCTTAACCAGATGCTTTGCTAGTGAAGATTTCCCTGTACCACTACCACCAACAACCAATATATGAGGATTTACTTGTCTCCTAACATCTAATGTGTATTTTCCTACTGAGGTACGCCAATACCAGACATCATACGGCATTCGAGGGTATCTCATAGGCACTTTACTCCATGTATTACTAGGTATTCCAAATGTTAAAGTAGCTTGAATATCACCTAAAACTATTCCCTTACTAATAGTCCTTTTCTCAGTCTTAAAGAGGTGTACGCCTACTGGCCTCATTGAATACAATAATAACGAGAATATTATCGGCACACCAATCCATGAAGAGAAACTAAAGATGAAACTCCAAATACTACTTTTTGAAGGATTGCACCCTATTAGTAAGAAGCAAGTGAATAAATAGATTAAAGTACCTGTAAAATACATTACAGCATAAAGAGAATGTATATTCAGCTTGTATACTATGACACCAGAGAAAAATAAACCAACAATAATGCTTAGAAGAATTAATCTATTATTTGAAGAAACAGAAGCAAATATATTTCTAAAGAGCTCCCTGGATCGGATGCTTTTAACATATACGCTTA
This sequence comes from uncultured Desulfurococcales archaeon, assembly GCA_964611985.1. Lineage (GTDB taxonomy): Archaea > Thermoproteota > Thermoprotei_A > CAZTBM01 > SZUA-1508 > SZUA-1508. The sequence continues at coordinate 3,971 of CAZTBM010000012.1, forward strand.
ACATATCTCCTTTGTCTCTAATAATGAAGTATTTTAAATAATATGCTGGAAAAATATTCAGCAGTATTAGGGCTATATAAATTGGTGTTGAAAGTATACTGATAATGATATTCTGTATCAGTATAAGATTCACATCATAGTAGAGCATGCTAAGCATGCTCATTATGACGTATTCTGATAGCCATGCACAGAATATCAATAGACAAGACAGGATTGGTGAGTTAAGAAAGAACACGCCAAAGTAAAATAGTAGTAATGAAAATACAGCAACATTAGTGCTATACTCAAAGGGAAATATGCTAAATGATGAAGAATAATAGAACGTAACTATGTGAACAAACAGTAATGCTATAATATACCATATTACTATTTTTAATGACTGAACATTCACTTCTAAGCTCAACCTCTAAATAAACTTAATATTCAACTTAAATTTATATAACTTCTACACGATAATACTTTCCTGACAAAATAGCGATATAATACTTAAAGAGGAATAGTATGTGAACAATGAGAAATATAGAATACCCCTTCAATCTGCTAGACGGAAAACTGATTGAGGTTATAGCTAGCTTAGGCTATACCAGGCCTACTCTCATTCAGAGGAGGGCCATTCCAGTTATATTAAGTGGAGTTAACACATTACTAATATCACCCACAGGTACAGGAAAAACTGAAGCTGCACTATTCCCAATTTACAGTAAGATACTCATGTTAAAGAATGGAGGGGACAAAACAGGGGTAAAGGTCCTCTATATTACACCATTAAGGGCACTGAATAGGGATATACTTAATAGAATGAAATATATAGCCTCCTCAATAGACATATCAATTACTGTAAGACACGGTGATACACCTAGAAGTGAAAGACAAAAAATGACTGAGAAGCCACCAGACATACTAATAACAACACCAGAAACGCTGCAGTTTATATTGGTAAATAGGCGTTTCAGACCACACTTAAGATTTGTAAGATGGGTTATTGTAGATGAACTTCATGAATTACTAGATGACAAAAGGGGAGCACAATTAAGCGTAGCTCTTGAGAGACTACAATATATCTCAAAGTACAATATCCAAAGAATAGGACTTTCAGCAACAATAGCCTCTATAAATGAGGCTAAGAGTTATCTTACAGGAGGAAGATTATGCGAAGTGATCACTTCGGATTACGAAAAAGAGGTAACAATAAGTGTTGTACTACCGAAACCTACATCAGAGGATGAAATATTAGCTGAAGAGCTTCAAGTAAATGTAGAATATGCTTCAAGGCTAAGATGCATTATCGACTTAATTAAGAATGTTAAAGCATCTCTCATATTCACTAACACAAGGGACACCGCTGAGGCTCTAGCTTCTAAATTGAGTTATCTAGCCGGAGATAAAATAAGAGTACATCATGGCAGCCTCGCTAAGACCGAGAGAGTTGAAGTAGAAAGGGCAATAAAGAACGGGCTTATAAAAGCTATAGTTGCTACATCATCCTTAGAATTAGGGATTGATATAGGAAATGTCGACCTCGTAATACAGTATGCATCACCACGTCAAGCAATAAAGCTTCTACAACGAGTTGGCAGATCAGGCCATAGTGAACTTCGTACATCTAAAGGAATAATAATAACACTTAACAATGTAGATGACATACTTGAATCAGTAGTCTTGGCAAGACGAGCAGAAAAAGGTGAACTAGAGTACTCTAAGATACCAGAAAAACCATACGATGTATTAGCACATCAGATTATAGGGATACTTCTAGAACATAGGAAGCCCATGAATGCTAAAACCATACTAACTATGCTATCAAAAGCATACCCTTACAGAAACCTAACATATGAAGAGTTACAAATGGTAATAGAACAATTATCATCCCAAGGCCTCATAAAAATAAGGGATGATAAGATAAAGTTAGGATATGGCTCAATAAAATATTATTTTGAAACATCAATGATACCAGATGTAAAACAGTATAGAGTATTTGACAGTTTAACCCAAAGAGTGGTAGGATACCTTGACGAAGACTTCGTTTTATCATCATGTGAGGAAGGTAACGCCCTCATACTATCAGGTAGAGTGTGGAAGATTTTGAGCATAGACCATGAAAATTTAAGGATAAATGTTGAACCAGCCGAGTCAACAACCGGACTACTACCATCATGGACCGGTGAGTACATACCTGTAGAATACAAGGTTGCGAGAGAAGTTGGTGCAGTAAAAAGGCTTTTAGAGAGAGTTGTTAAAGGGGATGAAAGTGCATTACGTATTCTCAAAGAGAATTACAAATTTGATGAAAATAGCTGGCAAAAAGTAATACAGGTAATTAACGAACATTTAACTAAGGGTTATCCTTTACCCACAGATAAAAGTATAGTTGTTGAGAAAGCTGGGAAGTTAATAATTATACATGCTCATTTAGGAACTAGGGGTAATAGAGGATTATCTCTACTTTTTAAACAATTACTTACAGAAATGATGAATGTAAGTCTAACTGTAAAGTCTGATGCATACCATATTGTTATCTTATCGGCACGTCCAATCTCAATGGATGCTCTCAAATCACTATTTGATAGGCTACTTAGTATGGAGGATCATGATGTAGAGAAAGTGATAACGGATTCGCTTAAGGCTACAGGAATGTATCTATGGCGGCTAATTAATGTTGCTAAAAGGTTTGGTGTAATATCCAAGGATGCTAGTTTAAAGGATGCAAAGGGGCTAGTCAGAGTATTAAATGATACAGTAATAGGCTATGAAGCGATTAAAGAGGTAAAAACATATGATATAGATTTAAATGCTATTCTTCATTTTGTCAAGCTAATTAAAGAGGATAAGATAAAGGTTTACTTCATCGAGTCATCCGAAGAAACTCTATCTCCTCTCTCAAGGGAGGTATTTAATTCCTTACAGTTCATGGCATTTATTCAAGTAGTATTAAATGTTCCATCAGTACTAGAAATGGTTAAACGAAGACTAAATAATACTAGAGTTAAGCTTGTTTGTCTAATGTGTGGTAAATGGTCTACAGTTAAGAAAGTTGGTGAATTACCTGATAGAATAGTTTGTCCAAAATGCAAGTCAGGCTTTGTTGCAGTTACCAAAAATGTTGAGTTAAACCTTGAAAAGATAGTTAAAAAGAAACGTCAAAGGAGAAGACTATCAGAGGACGAGAAAGTAATATTCGAGGAGGCTAGAAGATCAGCCGACTTAGTCTTAACGTATGGTAAGGTCGCTGCCTTAGCCTTAGCAGCTAAAGGTGTTGGACCACGAACTGCAGCTAAGATTATAAGTAAACTATCCTTAGGCGAAATGGAGTTTTATAAAGCCATAGTTGAAGCCGAGAAAACATATCTTCGAACTAGAATGTTCTGGGACTAACTACTTTACTTACTTAGATAACATAATTTATCTTTCTTATTAATAGGATTTTTAATAAGCTTCTTGCGAAATAGTAGCAAGTATCTTTAGGCTACCAACTATGACTGATCTACGTGTCTTAGTTTTTCTCTTCCATGCTCTGCAGTCGTCAAGTAGAAGAGCAGCAATAATATGCTCAAATGTTACATCGGCTACTGGACATACTTCAAGACATGTTTTACAACCAGTGCATGATGTGGGATCTATAGTAATGTGTGGATCCAACGTGGACGCACCTAAGGGACACCAAAGAGAACAGGAGCCACATTCCGTACAATACAGCGCCCTATAATATGCCTTTAATACCTCTATTGCTGTTTCGATCGCGTCTTTCTGTGTATTGGCAATAACCTTTATTGTACCCTCCTCATTTACAGTAACTTCTCCTCGTGATGTTTTCATTTTAACCTCTTTTCCTACTCTCTCGAATCTTGTTGAGAATAATGCATACTGTCTAATGACAGGCTCTAACTTTACTCTATCACTAAGCTTTACAATGAAGATATGTTTGCCTTCCTCAGTTACTAAATACTGTTTACTCTCTATTGCTGGTTTTATCCATTTAGAGTAGTAACTTTTCCAGTCAAGAAGACTATCACGATACCTCTCTATAATGCTACTTAGTACTTTCTTTGTAGATGATGGACCAAGCCATCTCCACAAGCCTAGACGGATCCATGCTTTAGGTAGCCCAACTTTCTTAGCCCACTTAACTAAGAAGTTCTCCCATTTACTCCATAACTCTGGATGGGTTTCCTCAACTACTTTAAATTCAGCTAATCTACTTGCTGGGCATAGGTAGCATCCTAACCTTTCAAAGCCCTTAAAGTACAATATGTTAGGTTTTAAGCCATGAACATATATGTAAATCCATTCAGCAAGTTGGCTCCACTCCTGAATAGGAGACATGCTAAGTAAACTTGGAACCCACTTATTCCTCCACACTCTTGGACTTTTAGCTCTGTCAAGAGATTCAAAAGCCCTTTGTCCAACAATATTGACTATTTCTCCTTTCCATTTAGACATAATAAGCTTGGCTAATGGAACTAATTTGCAGACTTTACAGCACCATCTATAGTCTCTAGCTGGTGGGCCAAGCTGTTTTACTGATTTCCAAAATGCATCACCAGCTGATGCAATATTAAGGTTTAGGCCATACCTATCCGCTACTTCATATACGTTTCTTATTGTCTCAGGGAGTTCAAGACCTGTATCATTAAATAATAATTCAACGTCACCTAGTGTTGATAATGTCAAGTCTAATGTTACTAAGCTATCCTTACCCCCAGAGTATGAAACAACAGGTTTTCTATTAATCTTAGTTGACATCACGTAAAGGAATGTTTTTGCTCTTGACTCTAAGTAGTAGAGCTGATATTCATTAGCTTTATAAAGGTCATTCATAGAGGCTGGTTTTCCTGAAGTCTCGTGAATTACCTTTACTCTATAAAGTTTGACTACTCTTAAGTCACCTTTTAATCCTACTCTTCCTACACCTATAACGTCGCCTTTACTATTGAGTATTACCACCTGTTGTCCTTTCTTATAACCCTCTTTTAAACCAAGGTAAATGTTCTCCCTAACCTTCTCGCCAGGCTTTAACCTATACGTGGGAACAAGATTTTCTTGGACTAACTTTACCGCTCCAGCATAATCTAGCCTAAACTTCCATCTATGTGTAAATGGGTTGAAATATAATTTCCCGATGAGATTACCGTCAACGAATATTTCTTTGAGGTCGTCGAGGTAAGTACCCTTATTGACAAGTATGAATTTACCGTCGCCCATAAGCTTAGTGTATGCTGTTTCACTACCAAATTCTGATGTTATTGTCTTCCTAAGTAACTCTATATCATGTGTAAATGCTGGTCTAGCATCACAAGGCTCTGTCATTTTAAGCTTAAATCCTTTACTTTTACATTTATCACAAATACTTCTAAGTAGAGGGACATTACATTCTGGACACCAGTATATGTTAACTACTTTAGGCCATGTCTTTTTCACTTTCATACACCTTCTTCTTCCTCTCATACTCTTCTCTAGTCCCAATAATCTTAGCTGGTACACCAGCTACAACTACATCCGGAGGAACATCTTTTGTTACTACAGCTCCGGCTGCTACAACACTATTTTTGTGTATCTTTACGCCAGCTATTAAAACTGCATGGGCTCCAATGACTATATTATCTTCAATTATTACTCCTACAAGCCTTTTACTAACAGGGTATTTATCGTTGGTTATCATTACTCCTGGACCGAGGAATACATTGTTACCTATTTTTGTTTTAGGGGGAATATATACCCTTGATTGTATGCTTACATTCCTTCCAATACTTACATTACCATCTATTATTGTGCCACTACCAACCTTAGTATTCTCGCCTATGATAGTATTCTCTCTAATTAATACGAAGTGTCCTGTTTCAACAAAATCTCCTAGAACACTACCTTCATAAATAACCGTATTTGCCCTTATTATGCATGATCGACCTATCTTAGACCCGGAGCTTATATTATCTAAGGTTTTAATAAACTCTCTATCAAATACTCTTTCTCCCTCCCTAATCTCCTTCAGTATTTTAGCTCTTACAGGGTATCCTATGATAACATTATCGCCTATTATCGTATTATCTCCGATAGTTGATGGACCCAAGACTATGGTACCATATTCAATAATGACCCTACTGAGTGCTGCCTTCTCTGATATGTATCTCAATCTATCAGCCTCATACTCTCCTTTACGATAACAGTTAAAAACGTATTCTGCTAATTCAACTAAGAGTGCTACTAAGGTGAGTTATATGAAAAGCTTAAAGGGTAGAGATCTCCTTACCCTACAAGACTACACTAGAGAAGAAATAATGTTTATTCTTGAGACAGCTAAAATGCTCAAGCAAAGGTACTATTCAGGTGAGAGAGTAATACCTATACTTAAAGGTAAGACCTTAGCAATGATATTTCAAAAGCCAAGTACAAGGACTAGAGTATCATTTGAGGTTGCTATGCTCCAATTAGGTGGCTTCGTACTATACTTAAGCTGGAATGAATTACAGCTTGGACGAGGAGAGACCATAGCCGACACTGCTAGAGTACTAAGTAGATATGTTGATAGTGTAATGGCCAGAGTTTATAAACAATCAGACTTAGAGGAGCTAGCAAAATACGCTGATATTCCAATAATTAATGGGCTCTCAGACCTATACCATCCATGCCAAGCACTAGGTGATATGCTGACAATATGGGAGAAGAAAGGTAGACTAAAAGACTTAAAGATAGCCTGGGTAGGAGATGGAAATAATGTAGCAAACTCCCTTATAATAATATCGACAAAGTTAGGCTTAGATATTGCTGTTGCAACACCTAAGGGTTATGAGCCACCAAAACATGTGATCGAATGGGCTTATGAGAATGCTAGGGAGTCAGGTTCTAAAATAACATTAACAAACGATCCTTCTGAAGCCGTAAAAGATGCTGACGTAATTTATACTGATGTCTGGGTTTCTATGGGACAGGAGAAAGAGAAAGAGATTAGACTCAGGGTATTCAGACCATATCAGGTCAATAAAGAGCTCATAAAGAAAGCAAAAGAGAATGTAATATTCATGCACTGTTTGCCAGCTCATAGAGGGGAGGAAGTAACAGACGAGGTCATAGACGGCCCATGGAGTGTTGTATGGGATCAAGCTGAGAATAGGCTTCATGCACAAAAGGCTATACTAAGTTTATTACTATAAAACTATTATACCTTTTATTTCTGGTCAGCAAATAGTTTGAACTTCTATAAATATGTTTCTTAATCAACTTTAAAATAGTTATTTAATTTCCTAAGGTATTACTGTTTGCTAAATTTCGTTATATGTTTAAAATACTCTAAGGGTATTACCTAGGAGCTAATTATATATATGATTAAATGTAAATTCTTGATGTACAGAGTAATCTCTGGCTTTTGAGGGTATAATGTTATGCCTGTTGTTTACGTGTGCAAAGTTTGTGGATTTAAATTATATGAATTTGAGAAGGTGGGCCAGGATTACTTTGGAGTGCCGACTCCTAGTGAGGTCATTAACTGGTATGGAGGTATTTGCCCTAAATGCAATTCAAAGCTAAATAAGCCATCATTAAAGGATGTAATAATAATGCCTTTAGATAAGGCTAGATTAACAAAAGTCTTAACTTATCGTTAGCTATATACCTAATAGAATAAATCTTTTTACTTAATCTACATGCCCTCTTGCTTCTTTTGTTCTTTAATGCTCTTAAGTAGCTGTGTAATAGCATATCTTATTGCTTCACTTCGACTCTCAAAATAGCCTTTCTCAACAAGTTTATCAAGTTCTTCCACAAGGAATTGTTTAACTTTAACTGTTAGTACTACTGTGTCATTAGGTCGTATCAGCTTAATTTCCAAGAAACTTTCACCACAAATAGTTAGTGGTACTGAGATAATTAATCTATTACTGAAGAGACCACTAACAAACCTATTTATAAGCTTCAGTTTAACTCTTAAGATATTAAAGAGAGGAGAGTGCTCAATATCTCATCTGAGTTTCTAGCATACTCCCATTTACCATTAGTTATCTTAACTGCTTTCTCCATTTCCTCTCTGTCAAAATCACTTAGTCTTCCAAAAGAGCATATGTCTATTCTCACCTGACATCTCTTAGCATATTCGGCTACAATACTTAGGGGCACTCCTTCGTTAAATGTACCATCGGTTACGAATATAATTCTCTTTTTATATGTTGGTAAACTTTGTACTTTCAACATTTTTATTGCTTCTTTTACTGCTTCCCCTGGAGCAGTAGCTTCACCCATAATTCTTATCGATTTTACTGCTTCCTCTAGAACTCTAGGATCTCTAGTTAGATCAACTATTGGGTATGCATACATGTAAAAACCTATAATACCTATTCGACAATAAGGATTTACTTCTATTGCCTTCCTAACAAAGGAGAGTATTGCTCTCTTTGCTGCTTCAAGTCTATTTGGCTTATAATCTCTACTATTCATACTTATTGATGTATCAACTAGTAGAACTATGTCCTCTGGTACCTCTTTCCTACTCATCTTATTCACTTTTACTATCATACTCATTAACCTCTTAAAGAGAGCTCTATATTTCTAACTCTAGAGGTATAATTAGCGGGTAACTTTTAGCTCTTTCAATTAAATCCATGAGTGTACTCTTATCTAGTACTCCAAGATTCTTCATATATAACAGCAATGCGATTGTTGATGCAGATTTTATATTATCCTTTTTAGCCTTATTACGTATCCTAATATCGTCACTTAAGAGTATAGAATTTGTTTGTTTAGCTAAGGCTAAGGCTTCATACTCGTACAATGTTATACCAAGCCTTTTTACGCTCGCTGAATTAATCTTTTTATTAAGACCTTTAGTGGTGAAAATTCCTGTATTGCTTTTGCTTTTATATAATACTAATCGTTTAATCTCTAATAATCGTAGCCCGTAAACTAGTTGATTAGGAATACAAAACTCCACATTTTTTAAGTGATCCATATAATCTATTAATCCGGTATAGTATATTGAGCTTAGAGCTGAATAGTCGATAATAAAGAATGGGTTAGATTGTATATTACTTGATATGGTTTCATATTGTTTTAGAAGACTATTAATGTCGGGTTCACCTAATTCAGGAATAACACCTTTTGTTATCATGTATGTTATCATTTCCTCATATGTTTTATCGGCTATTTCTGCTGCTAATCCTAAACTAATGCCTTTTACTCTGTATAGCTTGAGTGCTAAGGCGGGCATATCTAAGGTTTCAAGAAACCTTCTTATCGCATCTCTTACAACTTCACTTTTAGTTGAGTATAATCCTATCTCAACTAGTCTTTCTAATTGTTCTTCAAGCCATCCAGAAATCTCTATGGTTGTAGTCATGCCTTCATGAGACCTCACTCATAGTCTGTACTAACTACAACATATACTAATACACAGTAATTAATCTGCAAATATTTTAGTGAATATTTCGTTTAAGTGTTTCTCTAGATACCTTGGTGAATGTATGCTTATGAATGTACCATTTGTCATCTTTATTGTGGGGGAAGCCCAAGCCATGTCTCCTTTTGTTGGTTTACCTAACATAACAAAATCAATAATATATTTCCGTCTTCTGGCATACTCAGCTACAATAGGTAAATTTATGCCATAGTTAAATGTGCCATCAGTTAATAATATTATTTTAGAGTGCTCAGGTGACTTATTTAGAATTAGCATATCTATTGCTTCTTTTACTGCTTCCCCTGGAGCAGTAGCTTCACCCATAACCTTGATACTACTAATTGCCTCCTCAAGTTTACTCTTATCTCTGGTTAAGTCTATTATTGGATAGGCATACATATAGAATCCTACTACCCCTATCCTAACAAAAGGCTCCTTAGATAGTATGTAATCTATTATCCTTGAAGCTATGTCTTTTAATACTGTAAGCCTATTAGGAGGGAAGTCTTTACTACGTACACTATAGCTTGTATCGATACATAATACTACATCATAAAATTTCATTTCCCTAATACTACCTCATTTCTTTCTATTGGTAATACATTTATATTTTTTAATACGCTATGTTATCTTGGTGAGTTGAAAGTGAATTTTAAATACGTTTTAAAGATGACACCTATTATACTAATTATCGTTATAATGCTGAGCTCGATTACAACTATAGCAGCAAGTAACATTGCGTATGAGAGTAATTCAGAAATAAACAGTAAAGTAATAGCTATGAAGATTAGTCCGTTATTTAAGCATGAAGGTTACTGGAATACCTTATTCACAAGCAATGGAAGAGAAGTCATAACAGTTAATTTCGGAGTTGAAGTAGAGAAAGAGATAAAGATAAGACCAAACCAAGTGAGATGTGTTATAATAGCAAATAAAGATGTAGATGTAAGTGAAGTAGCTAAGCTAACTAAAGGTGTAATATCAGTAGTTGACTTACCTAAATATAAGTTAATATTTGCTTGGATTGAAAAGGATAAAGTTCTTGAGTTAGCTAAAATACCAGAAGTAATAGGATTATCACCAGATATAAAGCTTGATATGGGTATAAGAAACATAAAGTTCATAGGGGGCAATGATAAAAGCATTCAACCAACATTAGAGTGGGCTAGAGAGATTATTGGAGCTAGTAAAGTACATAAGCTAGGTTTTGAAGGTGAAGGTGTAACTGTAGGCATAGTTGATACAGGCGTCGACTATGCGTGTCCAGAGTTAGGTTATGATGCTTTAGCAAGGGATGAGCAGGGACTTCCATTAACAATAGATGCTGATCAAATAGGTTTCGCGATAACAAATCTCACTGTAACTAAGGATCCGCAAACCGGGTTACTTGATACATATAATAAGACGGTTTACATATACTCACCATTATTCATGGCCATACTCAAAGGCAGGGTAAAGTACTACTGGAATGCATCATTAATTGAGTCTAAGAGTGGAATATACCACTTTGGCTTCATACAAATAATAATGTTTGGTATGAGATATACATGGCTCTTTAACGTACCAGTATTAGTTGTGGACTCTAAAGATCCAGGGGTCTATGACACGGTCTACTTTGACTTATCATCAACATACTATCAGCTAGCATTAATAAACAAGATGCTTAAGGAGAAAGGTAAAAAGTATGAACCATTCCCAGAGCCTAATCCAGAATGGTTTGATCTAAGCTTCAATGACGAATCAGCAGTAAAATATGGTCAAGAGATTATTGCTAGAGACTTTACCGATGATGGACTACCAGACTTCTCTCTAGGCATATTATCAGGCTACTTCTATGACATATGGGGACTAGTAGCACCACTACCTACAGGACCGTTTAACTGGAAAGCATACTGGGTAGACTGGATAGGAGCAGGAATATACAGAGGACTAGACGTTAAAGGTAACTACATCGACGTATTCTATGACTTCTATGGTCACGGCACGTCATGTGCTTGTGTTGTAGCTGCACGTGGAAAATTAAACCACACGCTACCTAATGTTGGAACAATAAACCTTAAGGGTATAGCTCCTAAGGCTAAGATTGCAGCTGGACAGGCATTATGGTGGGGTGATGTAGTAACAGCACAACTATGGCTAGCAGGTTACAACTACAACTATCCATGGAACTGGACTTACACAGGCAAACCAAGAGTAGACATAATCAGCAATAGCTGGGGTGTCTCAGTATGGCCGGTATGGCCAATGATGGGAGTAGGCTTCGACCCAATATGTACATTCGAGGACATAATAGTCTACTCAACAGGCGTAGTAATATGTCACGCAGCTGGCAATGGTGGACCAGGCTATGGTACTATGACCTCGCCTGGTGGAGCAGTCTATGTCATTAGTGTTGGTGCTTCAACAGAGTTCGAGTGGAGACCAATACACGGCTACCTTGGCGGAAGACATGATGAAGTAGTACAGTGGAGTGATAGAGGGCCAAATAGCCTTGGTATGGTAAAGCCTGATGTAGTAAACATTGGTGCATTCGCATGGGCTGCAACCAAGGTATGGGCTCGTGGAGAATACTCATGGGACCTCTTTGGCGGCACCAGCGAGGCTACACCAATGACTGCAGGTTCAGTGGCGCTTCTAATACAAGCATTTAAGAGTAAGTATGGTGCTAAACCAACACCAGATTTAGTAAAGGTAATATTGAAATCGACCGCTAAAGATCTAAGTTATGACGCATTCACTCAAGGAGCGGGTAGGGTTGACGTATATAAAGCAGTCGAATCTGTTCTAAAAGGTGATGGTATACTAGTTTACACATTAAACACATCAGCTAATGTTAATCTAGAGTTAGGGTATTCACTTCCACCAATAAGAGATACAACATTATACCCGGGAGTTCTAATACCAGGTTCATCATATACCGCAACGTATACTATAGTAGGATCTGGCAAAGTTTCATTAAAGCCTGTAGAATTTATATTCAAAGATGAGATAAAGGAGACAATATTATTCCCAGGAAATGCATCAATGGTATTTAGAACGGTGCCAAAAGACTTTCTTAAAGACATAGACCTGTTAGAAGTATCATTAGTATACGATTACAAGTACTTCGATAAGGGAGTAGACTACATCCCAGACAACTGGTTCATAGTAAACATATACGACTGGGTTAAAGACGCAAACAACAATGGCATTCCTGATAGAAATGAGCTAATATATGTAACCTACGTTGCAGCATCATTATCAAATACTCAGGAAACCTATGTGAGTATACCAGCAACGAAATTCACTGGAACACCTGTAGTAATAATATACAGGTATTCAGGAGGAGATGATGTACCTATAACTCTAGAGCTAAAAGGATACGTTAAAGCTCCATGGAAATGGATAAAAGTTGAACCATCAGAAATAAACGTGCAAGGAGTAGCTACATTTAACATAACTATTAACGTTCCAAAATGGGCAATGCCAGGTATACGTGTAGGATACGTTGAGGTTGAAAGTGAGAAGAGCAAGACTCTAATACCAATATCAGTACCTGTTGCAACATACAAGCCTGACTCAAATGTCATAGTGTTTGGTGGGATAGCTGAAAAGAGGAAAATGTATGACAACTATGGTGTTGAGGGACTCAACGACTGGACATGGAGATATGAGAGTGGTGACTGGAGACAATACCCAGTAGTAGTCGAGCCAGGTGTAGTAGGAATAGTCGTTGAAGTGGTATATAGGAATCCACTAACAAGCGTTGATTTAATGGTAATTAACCCAATAGGCTACATTACTGCGGGAACATATGCACTCTACATAGGACCATCAGGCAAAATACCACATTACACACCTAACCCGATGGAGAGATTAGTAAAGAGAGTATTCGTACCAACACCTCAGCCAGGAGTCTATAGAATAATAGTCCATAACACTATACTTGAAGGCCTTAAGAAGCCAGAAGCAATTTCAGTAATAATATGGAAGATTAAAGCCGCACCACTAGTATTCAACGTCAAACAGGGCAGCGTAACAACAGTAAAAATGAGTATCGTAAGCCCATACCCACGAATGCTAATATACACATTATCAGACATAATATACCTCAATCAAGGAATAACAATAACCGAGATTAAACCAACAACAGTAATGCTCATTAAACCGGGAACAATAGAGCTAGAACTAACAATTGATACAACAAACGTACCAAAAGGAGTATACGTAGTCCTATTATCATATAATGTACTTGGCATACTAACATTAGGCCTAGGCGTTGGCTCAACAAGCTCAGTCGCTATACCAGGTATGCTAATAATACCAATAGTAATAAACGTAACCTAACAGTAAACTAAATAAAATAAACCTTAACAACATAATATTTTTCTATTCCTCCTAAGACCTGGATTTCTCTGGGGAAATCCAGGTCTCTTAGTCCAAAATGAAGAGGGGTAACTTTTATAGAGTTTTAGGAATAGAAAGTTCTACGCGGAAAAAGTATATTCTACGTATGTAGGGTGAAATATATATGAAGAAAATAATAGGTTTAACATTCGCCTTAATAATACTGATATCATTAGTAGGAGCACTAGCATACATAGTACCAGTTAGAGGTATAGTCACCGGAGCCATAATAGGTATAACACCAACAACAGTATCACCTGGTGCACCATTAAACGCAACATTAGATACAACAAAAATCTCAGGACAGTGGATAGACTTCTACCTAAGCGATAATGGTTATGCAAAGATAGATCCTGAGAAGGATATACCATTAGCAAAGGAAGTACCAGTTGACAGATCAGTTGTGAAATGGAATGTTACCTTCATAGTTCCGGACAACATAGCGCCTGGCATTTGGTATCTAAAGGCAACAGATGATGGAGGAGCAAGTGTTGCAGTATCTGCATCTATAACAGTGAGTGTACCACCAAAAGTAACAATAGTAAGTTGGGATGATGGAGATAACATAATAAAGAAAGGTGAGAAATTCAACGTTACTATAACGTTTAATAAGGATACTGAGCCCTCAGTTGTACATCTAAACTTCTTCCTACTAAAGAATAGAGTATACAAATGGATAAACGTGACAGATGTAGTTTGGACAACAGCTGGAATAACTGAGAACAATAATTACATTGATGTAGATACAGAGTCAGTTAAGACTGGTGTTGTAGGTAACTACTGGCGCATAACATTTAATGCTACGTTAGTTGATTTCGCACCAGAGTTCTTCGACGACGAGGAAGGGCTAGGCTTCTATTACGTAATAGCATATCTTGATGGAATAGCGGCAGGTACAACACTAAAGGTTGAACCTAGCATAGAGCTTTCTGCATCATCAGCCAATGTAGAGGGCACAATAACAATAACTGGTCACAACTTCCCATACAAGACTACAGTGCTTGAGTCAACATGGGCTCAAATAGGTACAGATGTATACATCTACTTAGTTAAGCTAATACCACCTGCTGGTGCTTCAAAGCTATTAAAAGTATGGGAGTGGCTACATCTACCAAATAACGTAACAGTATCATCTAGTGGCACATTTACTATAGCAAACTTCGTAATACCACCACTACAGGGTGGTGGTAAGGATGTAACAATTGAGGCTTTCGCATTCTCAGAAACTGACGAGCCCGAGGAAGGTGGTGAGCTAGTTAAAGCTTCAGCGGCATTCGCTCTCATACCAGATGTAAAGGTAGTTTACGAAGCATCCAACAGCGGTTCATGGACCACTGCAGGTAAGCTAAGCCCAGGTGACTGGATAAAGATTGAGGCTAAGGGATTAATAACTAGTGAAACCTTAAAGGTATTCTTATACAACACGACAGCTGGTGACAGAAAGAAGCTAGCAGAGCTACCAATAGTAGCTTCAGACATAGAGAATGATGGCAATGCAACAATAGTTGTACAGTTACCACCAACAATAAGTTACGTTGGTGTCAACAAGATCAAGGTATTCATAAACGGTACCACTGATAGCAATTATGCGGCTACCTCAGACATCACAATACCTGATGACACACGAGATTCAAAGGTATTCATAAACCCAGTAGTGAAACTAGACAAAATAGAATTTGACATAGCAAAAGATAATGAAGTTGGTGTGGCATCATTCAAGATAGTGTTAATAGGTATAATGAACCCATCTACACCGTCAAAGTATGCTGATGTAGCAAATGTAACACTCTACGGTAAGGATACAGGATACGAATATGTACTTGGATTAAAAGAGTTAACAAATGGATACTACGAGTTTACATTTGTATTGCCAGAGATACCTTATGATATAAAGGGCTATGAGGCCTGGGTTAACAAGACAAATAACTATGCATCATCATATGCTGTTATACCAGTCAACGCAACACTATACATCGAACCAAACTTTGTATACTCAACAACAGCAGAGGTAACAATTACTGGCAAAGGCTTTGAGGCAGGTAAGGCAATAACAGTATGGTGGGACGGAGTATTACCATGGGTAACTGTAGAGACTGATGAGAAAGGTACATTTACTGTTGTTAAGAAGATACCTGGTGCTGCACCTGGTCTACACGTAGTTACAGCTGACGCACCAACAGGGCAAACAAGAACACCAACAGCCTACGTAACTATACAAACACCACCAGTAAAGGCCTTTACAGTATCAGTAAAGGTAGGACAAGTATACATGACAGGTGAGACTGCAGAGGTACACATACTAACATCATTCAATGGTAAACCAGTTGAGCCAGCCGAGTTAAAGGCGGAGCTATGGTTCAACAGTGACCCAGAGCTACTAGAATCACTAGGCTTTGGTAAATGGGATGT
Organism: uncultured Desulfurococcales archaeon; assembly: GCA_964611985.1. GTDB lineage: Archaea > Thermoproteota > Thermoprotei_A > CAZTBM01 > SZUA-1508 > SZUA-1508. The sequence continues at coordinate 20,145 of CAZTBM010000012.1, forward strand.
ACCAGTAAAGCTTGACGTACCAAGCGAGTACATATCAAAGGTTGATGATGGCTGGTATGTAATTAAGCTACCTCTAGTAATCAAGAAAGACACTAGAATGCCATGGCTAGGTGTACCAGGAGTTTACACAGTAAAGGTAGTAGCGGCATACGCCTTCGGTGAGGAGTACAAACTCTATGATACACAGTTAGCAACATTTACTATAAGCCCAATGCTAAGGGCTAGCGTCCTAGAAGTACTCTCATTAGGAGCTGGACAGCAAACTATACTAGCACAGTTAGCATCACTAACAGAGGTAGTCATGAAGATTGATGCAACAACAGCCGAGATCAAGGACCTAGTTGTATCAAAGAGTGGTGAGATACTTGCAGAGCTAAAGGCATTCAAGAGTGAGGTAACACTAAAGCTCAGTGGTCTACCTGAGGAGATGACCAAGCTACTAGAGCCAAAGATCAAATCAATAGTTGAGACAGCTAGTGGAGACCTAAAGGCAGTTATTGAGACAAAGTTCGGTACAGTAACAAAGTCACTAAGTGACCTAGGTGCCAAGATAGACAAAGTAGAAGGTACAGTAGTAACAATAAGCACAGCTCTAGGAACAGTAAAGACAGATCTAGCATCACTAATCAAGGACGTCAAGACAGACTTAGCATCAGGACAAGTAGAGATTAAGACAGCCCTAGGAGACATCAAGGGCAAGGTAGATGACATATCAGGAACAGTAGCAACCATAAAGACAGATGTAGGAACACTAAAGGTAGAACTACCAAGTAAGGTAGCTTCAGCACTAAAGGCAACACTAGATGAGATAAAGAGTGGGATATCAGACGTAAAGAGCAGTGTTGGTGCAGTCAAAGGTAGCGTGGACACAGCTAAGAGTGATATAGCTAAGAAAGTAGAAGACACAGCCAAGACAGTAGCAGACAAGGTAGGAGAGATCTCAGGAACACTAACAGCCTACGGAGTAATTATAATAATACTCGTAATCATAACACTAGCACTAACAGCATTCACAGGATTAAAGAAGAAGCCTTAATCCAACAACCTTTTTCCCATAAAATAAAATAAATTTTTTCTTTACCTAAAACTTCTGAATTCTAACATAAAGCAAACAAGAGGTTACTCTACATTATATTTATTGTTTACTTTCACCAATCCCTGAGTCTGGTGTACAAGAGTTAAGGTAAATTATATAATACACATCAAGTACATAGCAATCATGGTAAGAGGATGACTAAGATAAAAATATACCGTATAGACTATAGAATAATACTTAGATTAGAGAAACCTAAGAATAAAAAACTCATAATTAACAATAACATAATTGACGGTAACTCAGGATATTATAAATTGAAGATTAATGGAGAGGATGTAGACCTATATTACGACCTATCGTCGGTACAAATGTCAGCAGAAAATATTAATCTTCTCTTAAAGGCCTTAAGTAAGATTAAGTTTTCTTCCTAAGTTTAACTGGATAACCGTATTTATCGTAAACCACTTCGTACTTTTCCTTATTTAGCTTAGCTAAAGCAAGGATTGCTAATGCTGCCTCAGTGTATTTTCCAGTTCTATCCTTTAATAAGTCAAAGTCTATTTCGCCTCGTTCCTCTAAAATCTTATATGCCTCTTTGATTACCCTCTCAGGAATAGACTTGGGGCTCTTAGAGTCTACTCGCATAAAGTAAAACTTATCTCCTTTCTCATTAGTCAGTACTACATACTCTCTATTAGCAATATCAACAACTGCTATAGGCTTTAACCCTTTCTTTAATATCTCAAAAGAGGGAACTTTTACCTCCTCCACTATACTATACTTGCTCCTTAAGTCATTAAGGATGTACAATATGGTATTGAGTATTCTTTCCTTATAAATTTCAGGAGCATAAATATATGCCTCGATAAGTTTAATGATAAATTCTAATTTCATCTGAGAGAGAATATAAAATAACTCATTAGCAACTTTCCTATCCTTTTGGAGTCTCTGAAGGAGATCGTATACGTCATCTAAAGTATACTTGAACAATTAGAACACCTACTATAACTTAACCCAGTTTACATTATATACTTATATGATGCCATTAAGAAAATGGGTCCATAGCCTTTTAAAAACCCTATAAGACTTCTGGGTTAAGAGAGTATGGACGTTATAGAATTAGTTCAGTCACTAACTGTTAGAATAACTATGGTAGCTTGGGCCCTCTTCATACTATCGTGGGTAGTAGGATGGGCTATAAGAGGCTCACCTGTACCACTCTATCGTGTAAAGAGAGTAGGCCAGGACATAGTTGAGGATGCAATTATTGGGGCATTCTGGTTAGCTATAGGAACTACAATATTTGCATTAATATCATATATTACCTCTAGTATAGCGTTACCTCCACCCCCACCTCCAACAGTAGTAAATATGACTACAACAGCACCATAGGGATCCTGATCAATGGACTTTCTAATTCTTCTCGCCTTTTCTCTATCCGTATTAACGTATTATATTGGGGTATTGATATATACATTACCTATACCATGGTGGGGGCTTAAGAAGTGGGCACCTACATTAATTTATGACTCTATAGCTTCCATGGTTCTCTTATTCTCCTACTCAATAATAATCAATCTAGCCAATTATTTGGCAGGTCTCTTTAATGCTAGCTGGGATGTATTGATAAATTGGATTTTAGCAAGAATCTCTATCCTCTCAACAATATCGCTAGCTATATCTTCAATCATTATGCTAGGCTCAAAGGTAATATTACCACCAATATTAACATCACTCGCGGGTCCAATGTTTTCAACAATATTTTACATTATGCTGGCTCTCCAAATAATACTCATGCTCTCTTTGGTTTTAAAGCAATACTTTACTAAACTGTTGCTTTTAGGAATAGTACTCTATAGTATACCATTTAGACTCGCTAGAAGCGTAGGCTCAGGTTTATTAGCCTTTGTGATAATATTCAATATAGGATTACCTTTACTACCTAACTTTGTAAATTTTATAGCATCAGACAATACGGCTCTTTCTAACCTAGAAAACCTAAGCTCCTTATCTACTAAGGAAAAACTAAAAGAATATGGTGTAATATTCGCCTATGGAGATATTGTAGATGCTCAGGGAAAACCAATACCAAAAGCATTATTGAAAGCAATCATAAATGGTGAGACTCTAGCCGCTTATGCTACAAATGATAATGGAAGATTTATAGCTGGAAGACCAGATAGAGGCTTACCTAAAGTAAAAACAAGAATCATAGTAGAGTATGTAGGTTTTACACTTAAAACTAAACCTTCAGAGATTGATGAAAGCGATTACACATATAATCCTTTCGGAGAAGCTACTGCAGAATACTACATCAAAATAATGGTAACCAACATTCACATTATAGACAAGTTTAGCTTTATAATCGTAGATAATGATATTAATGTCAAAGCTTTAACCTTAAATGAAGATAATATTAATATTAGGGTTGAAAGTAAAAGTAATACAACATTAAAGGTGATATTAAACATAAGATATAATGTAACAAGTATTACAGTCAACAATAAAACATTAGACAATATAACTTACCGAGAGAATTGCTGGTTTAACTCTCTTATAGCACGCATTTACTACATTCCTATCCCTCAAGGAGACGTGAAAGTCAACTTATCCTTTCACATAGAGAATGTCCCATTACATATCAAGATTAAGGAATTAAAGTATATAGAAAGAATGCTAAAGGGGTATACCAGTCTCTCAACATTGTCCATAACTAATGTTCTGGGCAGAATATTCTTCTCTTGGGTTATATTACCGACAATGTACTTAATAATGCTCTCAAGCATCTCCTACTCCCTAGCTTATGTCATTGGTGGTATGAGACCAAGATTACCAATTAAAGAGAGGTGGTAGAAGTGGTAGAGATATTACATCAAAGAATAAATAAATTAAATATAACGTTAATTGTGTTATTCTCCATAGTTTATATCCTTTCAAAAACAAAGCTTACACTATATGAGATACTCCTTATAATCATAATGTTCTTGACACCACTAGTTTACATAATACTCATAAAGGTAATAGAGTATGGTGAGAAAGAATAATATTCTAGAGGCTATTACCAAGTATTTAGCATTATTCCTAGGCGTAACTCTCTTAGTACTGACATTAACTCCTGAAATGGTAGGCTTAAGAATAATTATCTACATACTTTCAAGTATAATTACTGCAATAATCTTACTATCCTTATACAGTATAATGACTGGAAGAAGGTCCACCTCTAAAATTATAACCATAGCCAAAAGGCTCAATCCTAACTATAATATTGAGGTAATAGAAAACAAACTATTAATGTATGATGAGAAAAATAGGATATACGGTATAGCATTTGCAGTAATAGATGATATACCCTACACGTACTTTGACCTATCTGAGAAAGAACTAATCTACAAAATCAAGAACTTTGTTAACTTATTGAGTAGTGTACGTGATGAAATAATATTATTCATTATTAAGAGAAGTGTTAATGAGGCAAAGTTCATACTTAATCTGGAAAGGAAAATATCAACTCTTAGGATAATGAGGAAAGCCGACCCTACGAATATGAGAATACAGAAGAAACTAAGTCAACTTGAAGAATTATACTCGAAGATACTTAGAGGAGAGAGACCTATAATAGTAAACTATGTATTAGCAGTAAAAAGTCAGGGATATTTGAGATCAAAGATCCTATCAGATCTTGATATGAAAATAAATAATATTATGTCTGCTTTAGAGGCGGGACTAAATATTAGAATGAGAGTTGCGTCAAAGAATGAAGTTGAATATATACTCACATTTGGTTTAAGGGGAAGAGCTAAGAGCGAAATAGAAGTAACAAGCTCACATCTAGCACCATTCACTCCATTAAGCTACACTAAACGTCCAAGAATAGATATAGAGGATGGAATTTATTTAGGAAGGGATTTAACTACCGAAACGCCAGTACTCATAAATATTAAAGAACACATGATAAGACATATATTAATCCTAGGACCTACAGGTAGAGGCAAGACGACATTAGCATCAATACTGGTATCTAAGCTTGTAAACGAGTACAATATGCCATGTTGGATAATAGACTATCGAGGTGAATATAAGGACAGAGTGAATATGGAGAATGTTCTTATAATTAGAGCTGATAAGAATCAGATAAACCTACTTGACTACATGTATACAACGCCGAGAGTACGAGCTAATCAAATAGTAGAGGCATTATCAATAGTAAAGAAGCTTACACCAACAGAAGAATATGCGCTTCTAGACTCATTACTTAACGTCTACTCGATGAAAGAGAATCCTAACCTTAGTGACCTCATAGAGTATCTTAGGAACAAATGTAAATCAAGCAGCCTACATATAGATGAAAGAGCTGCCTTACAGTCATTAATAACAAAACTAAATACAATTTATGATAGAGTATTCAGTACTCAAACAATAAGCATATCTATAGCAAGTTTAACCAATACTCCAGTAATATTTGATCTCTCAACAATACCTGACGAGTATAGAGATCTATATGTGATAACTGTTCTCCAGATACTGCTAAACTATATGACGTACAGAAGGGAACATAAGTTACTAGTGGTAACATTAGATGAGGCTTGGAGAATACTAAGAAAACCTAAAGGAAGACAGGCATTATTAAGATTCTTTAAAGAGGGAAGAGGTTATGGCATTATAGCGATAGTTATAACACAAGACTTCAGCGATATACCTAGCGAAATATTAGACAATGCAGGAGCCATATTCGCCTTTGGCTCACATTCAAAAGACTACATAGATAAAGTTGCAAAATATATGAACTTAAATGAAATAGAGAAGGAGAAAATGACGTGGCTCAAGACAGGAGAAGCACTATTAAGACTCTATGGTGATCCTAGACCATTATGGATAAGGATAGATGAAAAAGCAGTAATATAAGCTAAACTTAAAATATGCAAATAACAATAAAGTAGAATATGGAGAGCCCACGTGAAGGAGACCCCGTACGGGTACCGATGAACGTGGGCGGCTCCACCCCTAGGCCTCATATTCTTTATCCACTCTTTTCAGTAAGAAGGGAGACAACGTATTATGTAAAGCCTTAATGATTATTTGTTTAAAAGTTTATAGTAAACAACATACAATTGTAATAAAGGAAGTAAGCGTATATGATGATAGGTGGGCTTACCGGACTAAAAGGGATGAAGAATGTGGCCGTATCTGAATTAAACTAATTAAGAGGCATACCACTTCACTTTTTAAATACAGTAAATTCTTAATTTCAGAAGGTGGTTAAACTGTCATATGTGAGTGAGTACAAGGCGTCTGATACGCTTACAAAAATATTATACCTTAGAGAATATAATGAGTACAAGGATAGACTAAAGGATATGACTAATCCTAGAATAGTCTATGTGACTGACTTAGTCAGTTGTCCACAGAAAAGGCATTATAGAATGATTTATCCTGAGCTAGTGTTTCATTTTGAGCCAATATTCATCTTAGGAAACTTAATCCATTTAGGATTAGAAAGTGTGTTAAAAGAAGAGGGATATGACATAGAAGTTGAGTTTGAGAAAATATTCAACATAGAGGGGGAAGAGTACATAGTTAAGGGAAGGGTAGATGCCATAAGTGAAACAGAAATAGTGGAGATAAAGAGTACAAGAAGTGACATAAATATACCCTTAGAACACCATATACTCCAACTACAATTATACCTAAACCTACTAAATAAAGAGAAGGGAATATTAATATACATAACACCTGAAAGAATATCAGAATATCAAATAAGTAAAAAGGAAATCGATATAACAAGACTCCTTATGGAAACAGTTAAAAACACCATACACCCTCGATGGAGTTGGGAATGCAAATACTGTACATACGCTAAATTATGCCCATACAAAGTGGTTAATAAGTAAATGGGGGATAGAGGCATGAAAAAGGGGGATGATATCATACCGATTCATGCTCAAGGATTCTTTATAGTTTCAAGGAATGGTCTTGTGACACAAATAGTTAGATTCGATTATTATGATACTAAAGGCTACTATTCACAATTATACCATAAACCACAAGACTATCAAAAAGAAATATTAAGACTTCAAAATAACATGCAACAAGCGCTAGATGAGGAAAAGGTATTCATAAATAAAGAAAGAGTATACCCCAAAGTGCAACTAGTAAATATAGAGCATAATGGTTTTGAAGATAATCCGTACATAACATTTATTATACAATTTAAAGGTAAACTTACGAAAGGATTAAACACTTATGAAAACTACTATGAAGACACTATAGCTGAGTACGATTATGAAGTATACTGGGTTTTCCCTCCAAGATCAGAGGTTATCGAAGTAGTGTCTTCAAGCGACTACGATGTAATAGACAACAGGATAGTGTATTTATGGAGCAGAAAGGGTGACAAAATCAAAGGATATGAGAAGATATCATTCATAATTAAATGAAAAACACTTACTGCTTTTTAGTCTTTACTGACTTAAGATGCTTCCTTACAGCTCTCATATAGTACACAAGTGGATTCTTAACATTACAGGTGCCAATACATAAGCCTAATGTACGCATAGTGTTACAGTTAAAGGGTAAATACTTTTTACGTGAGCCTCTCAAACCAGCTAAATGTTCTACTTGATATCTTGCTATACTCTCCTTAAAGTCTGGTGCTTTACTAAATAAACTAACTACTTCATCTACACTCATACCTATCCTTAAAAGAAATGTTGCTAGAGCGAATCGTGCATGATGGGACATGTCAGTGCCATTAACGGCATCATTATACAGTTTAGCTATACATGGTGGAAATGCCTCGAAGTACACTTTTGACGGAATTTCGAGATGCTCCAGAGGACGTTTAGTTTCCTCTGTAATAGTGTACTCAGTATATTTCTGAACATATTCTTCGAGAGCCTTCTTCACATCATTAACTATTTTATCAAGTGGCTCTGGGGGGGCGGACTCAAGGACTCCAATGCTCTCATATATCCTATACCCCAATATCTCTGATAATAGCCGTGCTGCCCTCCTATGAGATAAATATACCTTACCTTCATGGACTATTTGGTTAACAAGCTTCCATGAAGGATCGGTTAGCAACCTTAAAACTTTAAGATAGTCCGTAACATCAATTTTGTATGGCAAAACCTCATAGACTACTTTACCTTTAACTTCATTAACAGGTATTTTTACCCCCTCACTACCAACATAGACTAATCTTACGTTAAGAAACTTTGAAATATACTCTAATACACCGCTATCTTCATTCAGTAGGTGTTTGTATACTCTCTTGGATTCCATAATTGCATATCTCTTATTAAGCCATCTATCACCAACATAAGATAATATTATCAAGCTAAGGTTATATGCTAGTATCTCATCATCTACCGTTAATCTACCTCCAGCATCTCTCACTATATTGCCCTTAAGTGCACAGAATATTCTCTCCTTTGCCCTCTTCACTATAGTATCTTCAATAGCTACTAATTGAATTACTTCGTTAAGAGTGACACCTTCACCATATCTTTTCCTTAAATACTCGTTAAAATCAACTAGAAATGGGTACTTAAGAAGATCAATGATTATTATTTTCTCAGGCAACACGCTCACTCATTATTTAAGGTGGATAAAAATAGGGTTTTAAATTGTTTTACTCAACTTTGATCTCGAACCCTTCTTCCTTTTTACCTTTCTCAAGTTTCTCAAGCTTAACCTCTAATACTCCATTTCTATAGCTAGCTTTTGCTGTTTCAACTTTAACTTTAGCAGGTAATGGAACCTCTTTATAATACTTCCTATTTGGACCTTGAGCAGATATTACTAAAGTGTTATCTTTAACTTTAATTTTGATGTTCTCCTTATTTACTCCAGGCATTTCTGCTACAACAGTTACATACTCATCATCTTCTAAGACGTCGATTAGGGGCTCCCATTCCTCAGTAATCTTAGGTCTACCACCAGGACCAACTCTCCTAACATTACCGAACTCTCTTATTATAGGTCTACCATCAGGGCCAATAGTGATACTGAATCCATAAATGTAGGGTCCTTCCTTCCATGCTCTCTCAGCAAATGCTGTTTCGAATCTTCTATGAAACTCCTCCTCAAATTCCCTTAGCAACTCGTCAAACTCTCTAAACATGTCATCAAATATATCCCATATGCTTCTCCTTCTTCTTGACATACCTACCACCAAACATACTATAAGCCTAACATAATATAACTTTTTATTAATAATGGTGATTCATAGTAAAGTTTAACTTTTAGAGTAATAGAGATTAAAGGGAACTAGGAAAGTGTGAGAAGGGGGTATTAAGTGGGAAAGTGGGTGGTCTGTTCAGCATGGCCTTATGTTAATGCAGTACCGCACTTAGGTACACTTATAGGCTCAGTATTATCAGCTGATGTTTATGCCAGATACTTAAGGTTAAGAGGAGAGAAAGTAGTATTCGTTAGTGGTTCAGATGAGCATGGCACACCTATAGAGGTTGAGGCCCGTAAAAGAGGAATAGAACCTAAAAAGCTAACAGACGAAATGCACGAATACGTGAAAAGTCTGTTTGAGAAAATTGGGATATCATTCTCCAACTACACAAGAACAGAAACACCAACACATATAGAGTTTGTAAGAGAATTTCTCATGAAAATCTATAATAATGGATACATATTCACCCAAGAAATAGAGATGCCCTATTGCCCTAAAGACAAGATATATCTTCCAGATAGATTCATAATTGGTAAATGTCCATACTGTGGTTATCCTCATGCCAAAGGAGACCAGTGTGAAAAATGTGGTAGACTACTAGAGCCCACACAACTAATAGACCCCCAATGTGTATTCTGTGGTAGTAAACCTGAAATAAGGAAAACCAAACACTGGTATTTCGATCTTCCGAAACTAACTGAAGTCTTAAAGAAGTTTATAGAAGAACATCCACACTTCCCAGACAATGTTAAAGCTTTTTGCCTAAACTGGATAAAGGAGGGATTGAAGCCAAGAGCAATAACGAGAGATAACAAGTGGGGTATACCAGCACCATTCCCAGGAGCAGAAGATAAAACAATATACGTATGGTTTGATGCACTCTTAGGATATCTCTCAGCAACAAAAGAGTATGGAGAAAAAATAGGAAAACCAGATCTATGGAAGGAATATTGGCTGGATAAGGACACTAAAACAATATACTTCATAGGTAAAGACAATATACCGTTTCACGCGATAATACTGCCAGCAATGTTAATAGCAACAGGAGAGGACTATACTCTACCATGGCAAGTAGCAGCAACAGAGTACTTAACATTTGAGGGGGAGAAGTTTAGTAAAAGCAGAGGAATAGGTGTTTGGATTGATGAGGCACTCGAACTAATGGAACCAGACTACTGGAGATTTGCATTAATATACATGAGGCCAGAAGTGAGGGACTCAAACTTTACATGGAAGGAATTCTACAAAATAGTTAATAGCGAACTAAATGATGTAATAGGAAACTTCATACATAGAGTACTATCATTCACATACAAAAACTATAATGGGACCGTTCCTAAACCAGGAGAACTTACCAAAGCTGACTTAGAGTTCAAAGAGAAAATAGTAGAAGCAAGAGAAAACGCAGCCAAGTTCATGGATAACAATAGATTAAAACTAGCATTAAATGAGGTAATTAATGTTGCGAGGGAAGGTAACGCTTACCTAAACAACAAAGCACCATGGGATACAATAAAGACTAAACCAGAAGATGCAGCAACAACAATGTGGGCTGGAGTGAATAGTATAAAGTCACTAGCAATACTACTAGAACCGTTCATACCATTCTCAGCAGAGAGAATATGGAAGTTACTAAACTTACCAGGAAGCGTACATGAGCAGAAATGGAGCAACATAGGTGAATTCGATATACCACCAGGACACAAAATAAATAAACCAAAACCAGTATTCAGAAAGCTACCACCGGACTTTACTAAAAGGATAAACGAAACATTAAGAAAAGTTAGAACTAGCTTAAAGAGACCAGAAGTACTCAAGTAAGCAACGCATTTATAATTACTTTGAAACTATTTTTCCAGAAGCCTTCACCTAACTTAATACCTCATTTTACTAGAAATCTGAGAGAAAGCAATTAAAACTTAAGCATGATAGTTATTATTCAGTGGCGGCCATTTTCCTCATCTTGTCTCGGGTGAGGGGAAAGACTCATCATCTAGTCTAAAAGTGTATAAGGGTTAAGCCTCCATGAACTATATAAAAGCAGACCTAGGTTTTAAATGTTCAAGAGCGTTGGATATTATAGCCGCCGGGAATGCTAATATTGACATAACACTTTATGTAAGTAGGACTCCAGGACCTGATGAAGCAGTAGAAGCAGACTCCATGCTAATATCGGGTGGTGGCGCCGCATCAAACTTTGCTATTGCTGCATCTCGTTTAGGATGTAAAGTAGGTTTCATAGGATGTATAGGTAATGATGAATATGGTAAAGGGTTACTAAAAGAGTTCAAAGAAGAACATGTAGATACATCAAGAATTCAATTAAGCAAATCTAAGCCTACAGGTATGGTTTTAATAATTGTTGAACATGATGGATCTAGAAGAATGATAGCATTTAGAGGGGCTAACCTTGAATTCGATCCTGCAAAAGTTGATAACGAGTATATTGCATCAGCGAGTATATTACATATTGCAAGTGTAAGACCGCAAATAGCATATAACCTGGCACTTAAGGCATCAAAAGTACAAACACTAATCTCATACGATCCTGGATCTATTGCTGCAAAACAAGGCTTACAGACTTTAAAGGAAATACTTGAGAAAACATCGATACTATTTCTAAATAGAAGAGAGTTGTTCTACCTGACGGGGTCTCATAACGTAGAAGGTGCATTAAAAATCCTAAACTTTGGAGTAAAAGTTATCGCCTTAAAGATGGGAGGGGAAGGATCAATAATCCTAACTAAAGACAATATAATTCACATCCCAGTCTATAAGCCGGAGAGAATCATAGATACAACTGGAGCAGGAGATGTTTATGCTGCAGCATTTATAACATCACTTGTGAAAGGTAGAGATATAATTGAGGCAGGGCTCTTTGCAAGTGTAGCAGCAGGAATAAAGGTATCTAGGACTGGAGCAAGAAAGGAATCACCCTATGAGCTTGAGGTTTTTGAAAAACTTAAAAGAGCATATAATAAGCTAAAGGACAAGGTTATAGTAAGGTCAATCAAAAGTTACAGTTAACTCGATAGAAAGGTTTCTTAATTTCTCAGTAAGATTACAGGAGGGGTACTTTTTAATATAATTAAGCCAACCACGACCTGAACGTAAATGTGAATATTCTTTCCTAATAATATTAGCTAATTCATTTTCACTTTTTGTTAATGGTGATAAATCTACTTCATCAATGTACACGTCAGTCACATCCCAAGGACTAACATAATATTTATCTACATTCACTATACTTTTTAATTTTTCAAAGAACTCCCTTTGCCCTTTTAATGTAGCATACGTAATGAAGCCCTTAACGTACGTGTATGTATAGGGTTTAACTTCATCATACTTATCACGTATGATTGTTAGTTCGAATACCCTACCTCCAGACACATCTTCATTGCATTTAAGTGCGACTTTAAAATCACCCAAGCCGCCAATAGGTAAAATAATGTCAGCTAAATACTCATGTAACTTGACAACCTTACTCATTATCAAAGTAAGTTTAACCAATAGAAATTCACCACAGTTAATCTTCTAAAATAATACATGAAAATGAGAATATTTATATTCTTAACAGAACAAAGTAGTAATGGTGGAAATGTATGGCCTTCGAAGAAGTACCCTTAAGACCAACAGGAAAGCAGGATATTCATAGACTAGAGGCAGCACTTCTCATAGCAACACTCTTTAGACCAGACGTCCTTGAGGAAATACAGAAAGCAGAAGAAAGACTAACATGGGTTGACAGTCTTGCAGTAGCAGCTGCAGCATTAGCAAGAGAAAAAGCAGGCTACACAGTACCACAAATAGCTGATGAGCTAGGTAGAAGCGAAGTAACAATAAGAAACCACTTAACAGGTAAAACAAAAGCAGGAAAACTAGTTAGAGAGACTTATGAGAGGTTCCTGAGAGAGGGAGTCAAAATAGAGCTACCAGAAATAGTAACAAGAGTGGCACCAGTTGAAACCGAGAGAGAAAAGAAGCTTAAGGAGGAGCTTGAAAAAGTAAAGAAAGAGAATGAGGAGTTAAAGAAGAAATATGAAGAGCTACAGAATAAGGCTTCAATATTAGAGCAAGAGAAGAGGAAGCTAGAAGAGAAATTGTTAAAGATAAAGGAAATATTAGAGTCTAGCTAAAATAACCACTCGCATGTTGAATGATGAACTGAATAAATTATTTACACATAGGTTGATTACTCTCATTTTTCTCAAACTATACTATCAGATTAAAATAGGGTAGTACATACATGACTTCAATACTCATATATAATGGTATACTTGTTACCATGAAGAAAGTAGATGACATATTATTCAATGCTTACGTTTACATAGAAGACGATAAGATAGTAGATTACGGTAAATATGAGGACATGCCTGAAGAATACAAAATGGCAGAACTGGTAATTAATGCAAAAGGTAGAATAATTATACCAGCATTAACAGCAGCATACGTTAACATAGATTTCTATCCTATTAGATTCAAGTGCTTTTCAAAAAACCCACATGAATGGTATGAAGAGGTAGAGTTGAAATACCTTAATCGATACAAACATGAATACTCTGAGTATGCACTAAAATTAGTATTGTATAATCTAATAAATCAAGGCGTAGCGTCGGTCTGCGGGTCAATAAGGTCATTACAATTTGATCTAAGCAAGCTTAGAAAAACAGGATTAAACATTATATTGGCTAAAACACTAAGTAAAAACAATGTTGAAAATGAGATAAAGGAAATCTCTAATATAAACGAGGATGTTAAGAAAGAAACTGAAGATAGAATTAAGTTAGCAATAGCCCTTGCACAAACTTTACTACTAGACGATTATGTAGTAAATGCTTTATCAGAGTCCTTGGGAAATAAGCCTTTAGAAATAGGTCTTATTTTAGAGGTTGCTAAAGTTAAAGAGGAGATTTCACAGTATAAACAAAAATATCAAAAACGGCCAGTAGAGTACTTAGATTCAAAAGGTTTACTTACACAAAACACCATGTTAACCCACTGTACATGGGTAACATTAAGAGAGATAAAACTGTTAGCTAAATCTAATTCAAGTATAATATTATGTCCTGAATCAAGCTTATCATTGAACGAAGGTATCCCCCCAGTAATGGATATAGTGAACAGTAAAGTAAAGTACACTTTAGGCTTGGATAAAGGTCCTAGCTATAATGTGTTTAACTTAATAAGAGAAACCTTAACCATACACAACGTACTTTATGGGTCATCAAGAAGTTTAGACGCATATGAACTACTAAAAAGCATTACAATAGCACCTAAAACTATACTTAATGTAGGCAACAGGGGTATAATAGAGAAAGGATACAAGGCAGATATCGCAATATTCCGTGCTGATCCTAAAGAGGCTTTAGTATACTCTTCAACAAATATATATGAGCTCTTAGTTTATGGTATGCTAAGTCTGGAGACATTAATAGCTAATGGGGAAATCATAGTAGATGGTGGTCAGCAACTAGTATTTACAGATGAAGAGATAGAGAAGAGCTCTGAGGAACTGAGTCAACTAATTGAGGAAGTATAAAACAACATTAGTCATAACATTAAACTATATGAACCACTACCTCATCCTCTAATCTCTCAAAATATACATCTCTCTTTTTGGATAATTCAAGCATTAAAGTATCATTAGTTAAAATTATGTAATTATATAACCAGCTGCCAGGTGTAACTACAGTAATATAGTTATTGTCATTTATATGTGTTACAATTATCTCGAATCCCGAAGTAAAAGCTTTGTCAATAATATCACTTTTACCTGTAGGCAGCGGTTGAATCTTTTCTTTAAAAATGATGTACACATACTTTCTCTTACCTATTTCATACACTTTGGTATCCTTAATACTTGCTACTACGTCTACCCCTCGGGAGTTTAAGGTTATAGTAAGATTGTATGCTGCTATGGTAAGGGACTCACCTCTAAATGAGAATAATAGGCCATGCTTCCCTTTACTATTCCATGCAACATAAACTTTCCTCAACACCATTACCTCAATTCTACACCTAATAAACGCTAGCTATATGATTAAATATAGTTTTCCTATATTTCTATAATGAAATAAAAGTGTCATTGTGGAATAATGATAGTTTATCATGGTGACTGTATTCTATGGTCAAGGGTAAACTCTTAGAGAAAATAGCTATTGAGGTTTTAGGAGAAAAAGGAAAGTACATTTGGAGAAGGCTTGAGATATTAGGAGATGTAGCTATAATCAGGAAGCCATTCAACCTTACACTTGAAGATATGAAACCATTAGCTGAGAGAATAATCCAAGAATTGCCATATGTTAAGTCTGTCTGGTGTGCTGTGACACCAATCACCGGTGAATATAGGCTAAGAGAGTTTATACATCTAGCTGGCGAGAAGAGAAGTGAAACAATATACAAAGAGCATGGTTGCTTATTTAAGATTGATATTACAAAGGTTTACATATCACCAGCTTTAGGCTATGAACATATCAGAATAGCAAGACAGATTAAAGAGGGAGAAGTAATAGTAAACATGTTTGCAGGAGTCGGTCTCTTCTCCATAATAATAGCAAAACATGCTAAACCTAGGAAAGTTTACTCCATAGATATTAACCCATATGCATATCATTATATGGTTGAGAACGTGAAATTAAATAAAGTGGAGGACGTAGTCATACCTCTTTTAGGCGATGCTGCTAAGGTTATTGAGGAAAGACTTCTCAACATTGCCGACAGAGTATTAATGCCATTACCGGAGCTAGCACTCAAATACTTAATGTATGCAGTTAAATCATTAAGGGGAAGAGGTATAATACACGTCTATGAATTTGTAAAAGCTATGAATAAGGAAGAAGCCATAAACAAAGCTAATGAGGAGTATATGAAAGAATTCTCTAAACTAAATGTTAAGGCGACTCTTCTAAATGCTCGTATAGTTAGAACTGTAGGGCCACGAAAATATCAAGTCGTATTAGATTTTGAAGTATTAAAAGTATTAAAATAGTAAGACAGCCTAATGTTATCTTCTTCTCCTTCTTCTGGTGACGGGTCTTTCTTCAACTTCTGCTTCTACAGCTCTAGCACCTACGCCAATAAGTTTCCTTAATACTGCATCAATGAATTTGACATAGAATCCCTTCTGTCCAACGAATGGTCCAAACTCATTACTTCTGACTTTGAATGCTATTAATGGTCCTGCGAAGTCGGCTTCGACCACATGTTTGTGTATCCATGATACTGGATGTATAGCTCTAATGATCTCTTTAAAGTCTAATGTTAGCTCTATAGCTCTGAGCTTAAGCTGTACGTCCTCTTCAACCTTGTTTATTCTTTCGCCACCTCTACCAACAACTCTACCTAGATGGCCCTCCTTAGCAATAATTAATGCGTCAGGCGTATGCTCTGATTCGATTTCAAACTTCTTCTTTTCATTAATGAATTCAATAACAGTTACTACATCGGCATCTGGTGCATGTATTCTAATACTGTCAAGTATTGTACTCTCTGTCTCATTTAGTGCACGTTTTCTCATTCTAGCTTCTAATAGTAACTTTATTCCTCTGCGAGCTCCAGGTCTTACAATATCCTTGATTCCTAGGTCTATAACTTTGGCCTTTTCCTCACCCAATAACACTTCCCTTAGTATAGTTGCTCCATCCTTTTCTACCTTGGGATCCTTTTGGAATACTGGATCACCAGCAATGATGAATTTACTATTATTGCCTATTCTCATTAAGGCTTCTAGTGAAATTTCAGGTGGAAGGCTTTGAGCGTCATCTAGAAATATCACGGTATCATCGAATGTTCTACCACGTAAGTAATGACTATCGGCTATAGCAACTTTACCCTTGTTAATTAATTCCTCAACTTTATTCCACTCAATAAATCCTGAGAGAATGTCTCTCAAATAAGCTGATGCAAGCTTATAGTAGAAATCACCAATATCGGCAGATGTTATTTCCTTACCTGTCACAACATCAACTACAGGCCTACATATTATGAATCTCTTGTAATCACCTGCGAGAACGGCATCAATACCGTAGGCTACTGATAACAAGCTCTTACCAGTACCTGTGGGTCCGAAAACGCCAACTATATCATAGTCTTTACTTTTAAGTGCGTTAATTAGCTCCTCTTGTCCTGTACTAGCGGGCTTAATCTTCTCTAATATGACCATACCTATTACACCTCATTCTCGATATCATTACATTACTAGTATTAGAAAGAGTGTGTTGTTATTTAAACTTTTAAAAACATTATACATGTGAACTCTCTTTAAGTTTCCTAAAATACTCCTCTAACAGTTTAAGCTTGTACTTGCTTCTAATAAGGATATCATTAATCATGGATATTAATTTCTCTAATACCTCATTGCTATAGACAATCATTCCATTAATCTTTAATGGTATATCTAGATGCTCAGTTGATCTTAATTGAAGTATGATCCCCCTGGATGTAGCACTTATTATACCACTATGTTTGAAACCTATATTTCTAGCATCATGAAGCACTTTTATGGCGAGGTCTAGTCTCTTAAAGTTTATATGAAGTATAGGAGGCTGTAAGCTTAACCACACATTATTTGTGTTCTCAATTACCTGCTTGATGACTTCCAATTCTATCTCATTATGGGTTTTATATAGAATTCTTATGTCCCCTGTGAACCATGGGGCTGAACCCTCATATACTACTATCCTTCCGCTACAAGAACTAGTAGTGTAGGCAAAATCAAAATCATTAATCAACAATACTAGGTCGAGAACTTCTTTATCGAAATATCCTATTCGTAAATCTCTTTCTATTCTCTTAAGGAACTCCCTTTTTCTTGCAAGCCACACTGTTTCATCAACTGATATCTCATTTGAGCACATATACTTGTAAACACCACTCTAATACTCTGTAAAGGATAAATTAAAATACCTTTAGTAAGGATAATGATTAATAGCCTACTTAACTTGGTAATGGAGGTAATGTAGTTTTGGAGGGTAATGAAATAAGTATTGAAGAATTCATGAAAATAGATCTAAGAGTGGGCCTTGTAAAGCATGCTGAGTCCATTACTGGCACTAAATTGATTAAATTACTGGTTGATCTAGGAGAGTTAGGTGAAAGACAAATAATAACAGGAATAAGTAAATACTATAAACCGGAAGACCTCATAGGACGTAGGATAATAGTTGTAGCAAATCTTAAACCAAAGAAGATAAGAGGGTATATCAGTCAGGGTATGTTACTAGCTGCTGAAGGAAAAGATCAAAGGCCATACCTGTTAACTGTTGATGATGAACCAGAACCTGGAGCTAAAATAAGGTAAAATATTTTCATATGTTATCCTTTATTATGTATTCCGTCTTTATTTTACTTAACACCTATTTTCTGTAATAGTTCACATGTTTTACATATATTCCTGCCGAAAGCTGTGGGTTCTCCGCAGTATATACATGTAGGTAAGGTTATTTTTTGATCATATATTCTCTTTAACAATTTCTCTTCAATAATCTTATCGTAGTACTCTAATAGTCTAAGTAAAATACCTGGTTCGGCAGCTTCAAGTAAGTATGTGTAGTCTCTTATTTTAGCTCTTAATGTAGGTCTAAATCTAATGTAAGGGCATTCGACTTCCTGAAACTGAAACCTCTTATAATATGCATAGAGAGCGGTCTCCCATTCATAGATTTTTCTTAGAGGCTTTATTTTAAAAATGAATTTTTCATGAAGTTTTGGTGATTTTGGATGATTTCTTACAAGTTTATCCCAATCACCTTTAATTAGATTTAATAGTAAAGTCTGTGTTTCATCATCTAGGTTATGAGCTGTAGCGGTCTTTGTCGCACCGAGTCTCCTTGCAACAATGTTTAATATCCTCCTTCTGATAACGCCACAAAAGGTACAGGGGCTTTCATCAACGTGTATTTTCATGGCCTTACTTACCAATTCTTCAAGAGAATACCCTACCTCCTCCTTGAATGATGTAACAATATGTTCGACTCCCTTTAACTTGGCAAGGTTCCTAACTTGTTCCACTTCTTCAACTCTATTATATCCTGTAACGCCTTCGATGATTGTTATTGCTATTAATTTGTTAGGGTCATGGATTTCGGGCATGAGATCAAGTAGTACGAAACTATCCTTACCTCCAGAAATCCCCATAGCTATTATATCTCCGGGTCTTATCATATCGTATCTTCTTATCTCATTAGCTACTCTTTCTCTAATGCTGACTAGGAAACATTTTTTACAAACTCTTAATCCTAAATGTTTAATGTAAACTTCGGCATCTCGTTTTTGACATATGCTGCATATTACTATTTTTACTCACTCTCCTACTATTGGCGCGTTGTTGGTGTATATACAGTTTCAACAACCTTATTACCTACAATGACTTGGTCTACGCTATGAATAACTGCACCCATTTCACTAATTGTTGTTTTTACCTTCTCAAAGTCTATATTGTCGCCTTCAATAGTTATTATTAGACCCATGGTTTCAACGTCTACATCACTTACTGTAATATTGACTCCTGAGACTCCTTTGAGTTCAGCTAGCGCTTTAGCCATATCTACTATTGAAGGCTCTCTTAACGGTTTAAGAACGTCTAATACTAACCTCCTAATACCAGTCTTCATTTTACAGGTAACTCCCTCCTAATCAATTATTGATGTAACGTTTACTTTTAAACTTTATATAAAAACGTGGTATAAGTTATGCTTAGTGTGATCTATCTTGAGGCATGAAGTTAAGATTGATAACATTGACATTGAAATATTATCTGAGCTAATAAACAATGCAAGAGTGAGCTACCGCTCTTTAGCTAACAAGCTAGGAGTCTCAGTAAGTACAATTCATAATAGAGTTGAGAAACTTATTAAATTAGGTGTAATAAGGGGCTTTACAACAATCGTAGATTATAGTAAACTAGGTTATGATGTAACAGCAGTAATACTAGCAAAAGTTGATGGAAAACACCTTATAGACGTAGAGAAAGAGATAGCTAAACATCCCAATGTATGCTCAGTATATGACATTACAGGAGAGTTTGATGTAGCAATAGTAGCAAAATTCCATAATATAAGCGAACTAAATAAGTTCATAAAGAGTATATTATTACATCCGCACATTCAGAGGACAAACACAAGCATAGTGTTCAATGTTGTAAAGGAGGATTTTAGACTAAGAATTCCATGAAATTTTATAAACACCAAGTATATATGACATAGAGGGGTTGACATAATGAGCAAAAACATGAAGCCCCTAAAGGCACTTGTAAAACCACCAAGATTAATAAAGGATGGTGGATTAGAGAGACCACTAAGAGAGGGTAGAGGGTTTAGTATACCTGAGTTAAAGGAAGTAGGGTTAGATCCAGAAACAGCAATGAAACTAGGATTATACGTTGATAAGAGAAGAAGATCAAAACATGAATGGAATGTGAAAAAGCTTAAAGAGTTTTTAGAAAAGATAAAGAAACAACAATAATAACTATTTCATCTACTTCTGTCTCACTATATTATTAAAACAATCCTTACACACATATTCTACTGGCGAAATTTGAATCAAACAGTCTTCACATAAGTATCTCCCACAAATCTTGCAGTAACCTATAGATAAATATTTTCCACATCGCTCACAAAGAGTCTCTTGACAGACACTACAGATACCATTACTATTAATATGCTGAGAACACACATGTCTTCCACAAATCTTACACACCTTAGTAGCTTCCCTACTTTCACAAATTTCACATAAGGTCATAACCCTACAAACCCTGATAATGTTGGTAGTGTTATATCTAACCTATGTTTTTATAAGAGTTTAGCTTTTATGTTTACATGAAAGAGATAGTATTCACATAGTTATGTGTGATGGTTATGGAGAATAAGGAATTAGCAAATATTAGGATCACTGAGAGTAAGTACCAGTCACTTGCTATATACGCGATTATACTATTATGTATAATGTATATGGCAGCTTTTGCTCTGGGAGTATATACAGGTTATGAAAACAGTAAAGTCTACCATGAGATCACATCTCATATTTATCGTAGCTTAAGAAATAGCACTATACTGAAAATGTATAATGAGACCCTAAATTATGTTCTACAAGGTAATGTTAGCTTAGCAGTAAGCAATATAGTATACCTAACACTACATGAGACATCCTATGATTTCTTTTCAGCTTTGATACCAATTATCCCCTCATACACATTTTACATTCATGGTATTATCTCAGCTCCTGTCACCTTAGAGAACAAGATCATTCTTATTACAGCTTTACCCTTAATATTAGGTAAGGTTTTAGGCTATTCTATAATAGGATCTGTGACAATAATATTCATAATAGACAGACTATTTTTAAAGAAACAGATACTCCTCTTGTATCTTCAAAGGCTAATAGTAGGCTTTATATTACTGGTATTTATCTCATTAGATGACCTATTGTACTCTATGATAACAGATCTTTTATACTCTCCATAAGATCTTTAATTCTATGATGCAGGCTAACCTTACCTATAAGATCATGTAGTAATAGAGGCCTTTTCATAAGTAACTTTACATTAGCTTCGTGAAAATCAAAACTACCTTTACTTAGGACTAAACCAACTCCATGCTGATTAAATACCTTCCATAAGTGATCCTTTTCCTGATCACTTAAGTTATGGAATACTTTCGAAATAACATACTGTAAAAGAAGATGCTGTCTAATTCTAATGCTCTCTTTATGGTATGCTTTCAAAGCATCATATGTAGCTCCATACTTATTTAGTGAGTTAGCTAACACCCTAGAGAAAAGGCCAATAGTATAAATTCCTCCTCCTGTGAAGGGTTTAGTATGGAACCCGGCGTCACCAAGGAATACAAGGTTACCTACATAATCTCTCAGTAGAGGTGGACCTAATACTATAGTTCCTCCAAATGGTTTACCTTGATCATATACTTGTCCCAGTATTCTATGCTTAATGTATAATGATTGTACTAGCTTTAACTTATCAATATTTACATCGTAACCTCCTATACCCATCCTTACCTGTTTCTCATCTAATGGTATTAGCCAGGAAAAATATCCAGGTGTAAGTTTGTTTGAGAAAAACACAACAAACTCATCAAGACTTAAATTAAACTTAGCTTTTACATCCCATTGTAAACCGTATATGCGTACTCCACGTCTCCTACCATGGACAATATTTAGAAAAACTTGACGCGCTCCTTCACAATCAACTACTATCCCCGCTTTTACTAATCTATTAGAATTCGTTACTACAACACCTTTATCTAAAGATATCTTCTCAACTCTTTCTTTGAAATAAAATCTAGTATTAACATGAGAGCTAAGCACATAATCATATAGAGATTGTTCCAGATTAACTCTATCAATAATGAAGACCCTATTACATTTATAGTCAATTGTTAAAGGTATCCAAGAAGGCGAGTATAGAGTCATAGACTTAAATGAATTAATTATACTTTCTCGACCTAGAGACCCTAAATGTTCTAGTGCTTCATAACTAATAAGACCTGTACAATGGGCGGGATAACCTACTTCCTTATGTTCTTCAAATGATATAATCTTTAGATCACTTAACTGTCTTAGTAAACTTAGGGCAGCAAAACCGCAGCCTACAATAACTATGTCACATTTTTCACTACTCATATTATCGCTTCATAGTATGCTAGCTAGTATACTGGGGTTGATAGTTGTTCACTAATATCACCGTATAAACTAAATACTATTCCAGATACGATCTATCGGCATAACCCCATACTACTTTTCGAGCTTTTAATTCTTTGACTATAAAGTTAAAGGCCTCTTCAGGTCTTGTTTTAGCACCACAAGTATAGACATCAACTGTTGCAAAATTGTATTCTGGCCAAGTATGTATAGCTATATGGCTTTCAAGAACCACAGCAAGAACAGAAACCCCTAAGCCAATTTTCCATGATTTAACATCAAGAAGGGTCATACGACCAATTTGTGTAGCTTTAATGGCGATTTCTCGAAGCTTCCCTTCATCAGTTAAAATGTTATAATCACAGTCATAGAGGTTACCGTAAATATGTTTACCAATAACTTTAGCCTCAGTACTATACTTTTGATTTATATGCCCCAACTCTACTATAGAGTTTAAGGTCACTGTCATCATCCATACCCCCCACCCCACCCATTGAGGGGGTTTACCCCCTATAAAATTTAAATTTTACGGCCACGGGTCGACAGGAATATGAATCT
The DNA here is from genome assembly GCA_964611985.1 of uncultured Desulfurococcales archaeon. Taxonomy (GTDB): domain Archaea; phylum Thermoproteota; class Thermoprotei_A; order CAZTBM01; family SZUA-1508; genus SZUA-1508. The sequence goes on from CAZTBM010000012.1 coordinate 43,574, forward strand.
TTATTTTCCCCTGAGTGTAAAAGAAATTGAGAAAAGGATATATTAATTAGGAGTTAGATAGAGATAATGATAATAATTTAAGGAGATAGTATAATGGTAAAATCTGGGGATGTAAAAGAGATAGAGCAAGAGTTGGATAGAGCATTAAAAGCTATTGGTACCCTTGAAACCATACTTACCGAGATATCACATGCAAACATAATAAAGCCCGGTATATTATTCAATTATTATAGAGCACTAATGGATTTAAAAGAGGCTATAATAAGTATTAAAAACCTAATAAAAGTGTAAGTTTTATGTTAAGGATATTTAAAAGGAAGAGTCGTAAACGTTACAGGAGGCTCACTTGTAGTATGTGCGAGAACTATGTGGACTTTTACTGTAAATTAAAAGGATATACTGTACACCCTTACACTCTAGCTTGCTCGTATTTTTCCCCAAAAACTAAAGAAGTTACTCCTAAACCTGCATAATAGATGTTGTCATGATCTAGTTTTATTTGTTCTTCGTCCTCAAAGTTAACCTTTTAAACCTTAAATAACCATATCTAGGATGGTGAAGTACTATTGGTTCTACCAGGCGATGAGGCCATTAAATACTTAAAAGACTTACTGAATGCTAATGTACAAGTCCAACCAGCTGGGGTTGACTTAACATTAAGATCGGTTTTCAGGTTTGCTTCTTCAGGATATATAGGGTTTGAGGAGAAAGAACTACCTAGAGCTGAAGAGATAAGGCCAGAGAATGGTGTTTGGACTCTTCCTCCAGGAGCATATAAGGTGATGTATAATGAGGTTATTGAAGTACCTAAGGATAGTATTGGTCTAGCTTTCCCTAGATCAACATTACTAAGGCTAGGAGCTGATATTCGTTG
>CAZTBM010000013.1:0-24497 GCA_964611985.1 uncultured Desulfurococcales archaeon
CTTATGATAACTTTTGGTAGGTGCCCGACAGAGAACTCCATGGGTAATATCACTTTCCTAAGGTATTTCTCGTTACCCTCAGTCTCCCATATGTAGTATGCTTCAGCAATATCATGTAATCTAACTAGTGTTTCATCCTCCTTGAATGGTCCTGCCCTTGTTCTTCTAAGCTCTCTCATATGGGCTCCTACGCCGAGTATTTCTCCGATATCTCTACAGAGTTTTCTAGCATATGTTCCCGCCTCACATCCTATTCTTAACAGTACATATCTGCCTTCACGTTCTAGGATATCTATATAGTATATCCTCTTCTTCCTAAGGCTTCTTTTCACCGAGGATCGTAGTGGAGGTCTCTGATAAATCTCTCCAATGAATAATGATATTGCTTCCCTAAGCTTCTCGTCACTTACATCTCCATGGAGCTGCATTACGCAAATATACTCTTTCATCGTGTGGACTACTATTCCTATAACCTTAGTTGCTCTCTCCAATGCCACAGGTAATACACCAGTAACCTTAGGATCTAGTGTTCCTCCATGACCTGCTTTTGATAACTTCAATATCCTTTTAATCCAAGCTACTACTTCATGGCTTGTTGGTCCTGGCGGTTTATCTAGATTGATTACACCATACCCAATATATTCTCTCAATGGTCTGTTCCAAGGTATACATCCATAATTTGGATCTGTATCTGCCTTAGTCTTTAGGAGTAATCGTTTATTGAACTCGCCAAACCTATTTATTTCATCAATAAATTTTAGTCCTTGCTCTACTAGGCTACTGCTCATTACCATGTTAACCTCAATTCCACCTTGCCACTCTATGATTAGAGTATGGGGGTTTAAAGTTTTATTCGCTCTAAGTTAACCTACATTGTGTTAGAGAGAAGTACGTGATAAAATACGTTATGAAAATAAACCTTATACTCTAACTACTAATACATTTATACTCTTTTCGTAATCTCTAATGCTGGCTTTACTGGAGTCTTCATATACTCTATTAATCCTTTTTCCTCTAATGCCTTCACCACTTCATCGTCACTTGCTCCTTTAGGTATGTTTATAGTATACTCGGTTGGCTCAAGGTGTTTTATGTTTGCTCTCCTACGTTTTACTCCCGTCAGTTGCTTAGGTCCTGTGATTAGGACGAAGTTTTCATCTATTATGTCGACTATTACACATTTCTTTCCGGCTTCTCTACCTGCTATTTTGACGCAAATTCTTCCAACCTCTATTGCTGGCATGACTATACACCAACCCAGCTTGTTAGCTTTTGTGATTTTATCTGCGTGGTTTTTATAGGGTATAGGTTAATAAGTGTTTATATTTTTCCTTTTAATGCATATTTTAATGATTGCATTATAATCTCGTAGACTTCACGTATAGTATATTTAGCCGTGTTTATTGTTATATCGAACCATGAGGTATCTCTTACATCTATGCCATAGATTATTTTGTATCTCCTGAGTTGACTCCACTCTCTCACTATAGTTTCTCTTAAAACTTCGCTTATACTTCTACCATCTCTTCTTGCTATTCTTTGAACTCTAACATATAATGGAGCTGTTAGGTATATTGTGAAATCAGCTATGTCTCTTACTATCCACGCTGTTAGATGACCATCCAGAATAACATTACCTTTCAATGCTTCTTTATAGCTTCTTTTATCAATCTCCAAATCTATACTGTAATCTTTTTCCGCTATTAAGCTGAGTTCTTCAAGAGTTAGCCCCTTCTCTTCTGCAAGCTTTCTGAATAATATACCTGCAGAAACATATCTTAAGTTAATGCTTTTAGCTAGCATCTTAGCTATTGTTGTTTTACCGCTCCCTGGGGGACCACTAATAGCTATGGTCATTTTCAAGGTCGTAATTTAGCCCCTAATACTCTTCTTTAATAACTCTCTAAGACATTTAGGACATAAAACTCCGCCGTAGGGTCTTTCTGGTCTTCTCATAGTCTTTGGTAATTTCCTTAACTCTACTGGTCTTAGCCTAGGCACACCATTTAATGGTTTACCACATACTGTGCACTTAGCTGGTGAAGGTTTTCTCTTACGATAATGAATTACTGTATCTCCACTAGGTAATCTAACGTGTCTTCTTGCTAGTGATCTTGATCGTAAAGCTGGCCTAACCATAGTTCATCGCCAACTTGCTATTGGCTTATGTATCGTTAGCTTTTGTTAAATGTTGAATTAGCCTAAAATTTAAATGTTACTTATATTGGTCCTTATTCTCCAACCAGCCTTCTTAGTAATGGATATGCCTCTAATGCCCTTTCATAAGCTATTGCAGTATAGTACTGGTATATTATACCCACTGCCAATAGTAGCCCCATACCAGTACCTAGTGCACCAAGTACATCTGCTGTTATAGCAACTAATGCTACTATTATTGAGCTTAGTAGTGTTAGTGGGTAAATGTACTTCGCTAGCATTGCTTCAAGTATTCTTACATTCCTTCTCATACCTGGTATATCGAGTCCTGATTTCACCATTTGCTCTGCTTGTGCTCTTGGGTTTAATCCTGCAAGTTCAACCCATAATAGACCGAATATTATGGCTAAAGCCATTAAAGATGCTGAGAATACTAGAGCTCTTATAGGATCTGCTATTACTTCATCTATTCCCCTTGGTGGTTGAATGTAGTATACTAGTCCGCCTATAGGCTTTATTCCTTGAGTCGTTCTATTGAACATTCCTATCCAGTTAAGGTATGGGTTGCTGTTTGTTGGATTGAATCTAGCCCATATTATTTGTGAGAAGAATAAGATATCAGAGTAGAATATTGATGCTAATAGTACTGGTACGTTTGAGACGTAGATGAACTTTAATGGAACTCTAGATTTTACACCCCTATACCTCTGTAGTACTACAGGTATCTCTACACGTATGCCCTCAATGTAGATTAGTATGAACATGAGGGCAAGTGTTACTATTAAGCCTAAGAGATCAGGGGTCATGCCAGGTCTCACGAATACCTTAGTTATGTCACCTTGTAGTGCCGCTGAAACGGTCTCAGGTATTATTCCCCAGTAGCCACCGCCTGGTGCTGGTGAGAGGCTAAACATACCCCATGTGACTCTCTCTGCAACGCCAGCAAGTATGAATAAACTTACTCCACTACCTATACCCCACCCTTTCTGCACTAACTCGTCAAACAATAATACTATGATGCTTGCTATTACGAGCTGTATTATGGCTAGTATTTGCTGTACAGGATTTAAATGATATGTTGTTGTGTATATTCCTAACACGTATGCTACAGCTTCAAATACTGCAAAGAATATTGCTAAAGTCTTCTGGGCTGCAGTAAACTTCTTTCTTTGATCAGGATCTGTTAGGTCTAGGTTTATGAGCTTAGAGCCCACTAGTATCTGCATTATTAGACCAGATGTCACAATAGGGCTTATACCTAACTCCATTAATGTACCTCTACGTGAAGCGAACACCACTCTTAAGAGTAAAAAGTCCTGTTGAGCTGCACCTCCAAGAGGTATACCGTATACTGGTGTGTTTGCCATGACCAAGTATAGTACTAGTACTATGAACGTCCAGAATAATCTCTCGTAAAGTGAAGGCCTCCTTGGAGGTCTCGGTACAGTGGGTAAAGCCGCTGAGATGTTAGCCATTAGGTCAAGTAGTCCCATGTCTGCCCCTCTCTATAACTGTCTAGAAATGGATAAGGAGGTCTTTTATAAATATGTTGCTTTAGATGTACATTACCAAATTAAACATGGGTGTAAATTATTCCTTACTTAGTACTATTACTTCTCCCCCAGCCTTCTTTACCTTCTCTATCGCCTTCTCTGTAGCTTCTATTGTTACTACCTTCATCTTCTTAGTTACTTTACCTGAACCTAATAGCTTATTTATTCCTAACTTGGGTAGCTCTATAACGTAAGTATCGTTTTCTTTACTTGCTAGTCCTTTTGAGACTAAGTCGTCTACAATACTGTCTAATAACCCAACATTGATTCCGTTTACTTCTACTGTTAACTCTGGAGGCCTAGTAAACCCATGTTTACCAAAGTAGTCAGGATAGTATTTTACCACCCAGCTCCATCTGTGCTTATGCATTCCCGCCATACCAAAGCCTCCTCTTGAGCCAGATTTTCTATGTTGTCCTATCCTACCATAGCCGTAAGTTCTCGAGCCCCTACATTTTCTTGACTTTTTCCTTCTCCTGACAACCATGCGTATCATCCTCTTAGAGCATTTTCTCAATAAGTTTATTTATTTCTTGACCTCTATATCCAAGTTCACCATCTGACTTATAGGGCTTCTTAGTACTCTTCTTGAAGCCCCCTCTTGGAGGATGAAGCCTAAATACAGGTTTTATGATATTCTCTATTTTATGAAGTTGTATTTCTCCTTTGAGTATTTTGTCTGCTAATTCTTCTATGCCGCCTTCTAGCTTAAGTTTCTCTTTTACATATTCATCTGTTAATGGCTTATTTCCTGGTATTTTACCACGCCTTCTTAGTAATTCTACCAGTGTTTCCTTGTCAATTTCGCCCCATGTGACCCAGTCTTTTACTTTAAGTAGCATACCTTTAATTCCTGGTAGACTGTCAGGGTAGAGTACACAGTGGAATTTTTTATGTAATCTTAAAAGCTTAAGTGTATGTTCAACATCTGGGGGTACGTCTACTGTTCCTCTAATTCTTATTATAGCGTATACTGCCATCTCTCCTTCAACTCCTTGTCCAGTCCTCTGGTGTTACGAAGTAGTATGTTCTTTTTAATGCTTCGAATGTTGCCATTGCAAAGTTGTATGTTGTTCTTGTATGCCCAAGGGTAAAAGTCCATACATCTTTTATTCCAGCGTACCTTAGAATCTTCTTAGCTACATCTCCTGCTACGAGACCTATACCTTTAGGTGCTGGTTTTAGGGTAACCACTACGCTACCACTTTTACCTCTTACAGTGTATGGTACTGAGTGTAGCTCATTGCACATACACTCCCAGCTACCGCAACCTCTCTTGACTGGTATTATGTTTAGTTTTGCATTCTGTATAGCCTTCTGTATGGCAAATCTCAGTTGTTTCGCCTTACCTGCTCCTAAGCCTACAAATCCGTCCATGTTCCCTATTACTACTACCGCTTTAAACCTTGACACTTCACCTGCATCAGTCTGTTTCTGTACTATCGATATATCAAGTACTTCATGTTTCAACTCTGGTAGAAGGTAGTCTACTATCTCTGGTTCAAGAATCTTAAGGTTCATTTCAAAGAGTTCTTTAAGTGAGGTTATCTTACCTTCTTTAACGAGCCTTCCTACTCTTGTCCTTGGCACCCACTCTTCAACCGATTGCATTGAGTATGACATTTTCTCCTATACCTCAACCTTGATTTACATGAGAGTAAGCTTGAATAATTTTGGACTTTACTTCCTCAAAGTGTGAGGGAAGAGTTTCAGGAGGCATATTTGAGGCAAGATATCTTGAGAATTGTCTAGCATAGAATTCTGGATTTTCTTCATTAAGACGCTTAGCCCAAGAAGCTATATGTTCTCCTCTAATCCTGTAATCATCAGGTAGTATTTCAGGGTCATGTGGTACTTGTAAACCACTATCTACTGCACCCTTTAATGCGGCGAAAACTCTAGCTCCCTTAACAGCTCTATGTAATCCTATGTCAAGTATTGCTTCCTTGATATCCTTCTCTAATGCTCTAAACCCTGCTAATAACCCTGTGAGATAAGCTGCTGAAGTATTATGTGTTGACGCTTTCCATCCAAATTTTTTGACTAACTCTTTACTATGAGCGGTAACTATCGTTTGATCTCCTTCAGGTTTAGCTATAACTACTTGAACTATTATATGATTATTTGTCTTTCTAACCACTAATCTAGGCTTTCGAGAGAGTAGCATCTTATACCTTTTATAATAGTTTGTTTTTCCTTCCCTTCTCCTTCTAAATTTTACTTTATATCTTGGTCCTCTAGCCATATCCTAGCCTACCTCTTTAAAATGTGCTCTTTAATGTATGTCCTTAGCTGTGCAACACTCTTAAATTCTCCACCTTTGACAAGCCTGTAAAGCCTTCTGTAGTCTCTTCGTGTAATTACTCCTTTCTCCCTTAATATTCTGAGTAGCTTTCTTTGCGCCCTAACTCTATTCATCCATGCCTCTTTCTTACTTAGTCTAGCTGTTGCTTTACCCTTTCTGCTACCTAAACCTCTCCTTCTACCTTTCTTCCTTTGTTCATGTAGTTTTCTCCACCTACCCCTACTATTGCTATGTTCAGGCTTTACTCTTATGACGCCATCCTTTATTAGTCTCTTAATATCTTCTCTTGTTATTGCTTCACTTACACGTTCAGCTTCCTCAGGATTAATCCATATTCTACTCTCTCCTACACCTAGGATTTCAGCCGCTAGTCTTTTTTGTAGTGAGAGATCCATCCTATTTCACCTCTCTTCTTTTGGCGAATTGGCTATTTTTATTCCTAGTTCTTGTGCTTTCTTCATTATCTCGAGGCGTTTCCTTTTACCTACAGTGCTTGCTATGTAGACTATATGTTTCTCCTTATTAACTTTATTTAACTCCTCAACATTATGTATTATGATTATTTCTTTTCCTGTAGGGTGCAATCCTCTAACGAGCTTTGGCCCTCTATAGCCCACTTTCACTACCGGCGGGTATCCTTTAAGCTTAAGTCTCATTTTGTTGTCTATTCCTCTAGGCTTTCTCCATACTTCGTCGAATTTGTCAAATTTCCACCAGAGTGTCCTTAGGAATCTTGGTCTACGTAAATTCATAATTTTCCTTAGTTTTAATAATCTTTGAAATTCTTTACTTAACTTCTGACTTGCCATCACTTCTCCCTCTCATATATGTATATTCCATCCATGAAGACTCTTGGGTCATATCCTTTAATCTTTGTTGCTAACTCTATGTTTGCTGCAGTTTGCCCTACATGCTCAATATCTATTCCTTCAACTATTATGTCATCGCCTTTAACAGTTACCTTTACATCATCACCTATTATCTTTGCTTTTCTTGGAGCCTTTTCTCCTAGGAAGTTCTCTATTATAACCTCTTTGCCTACAACCTTAACCGATATGGGGAAGTGTGAATACACTATTTTGAGTTTATAAGTGAACCCTTTAGTTACACCTTTAATCATGTTATTTATATGTGCAGCTATAGAGCCTACGAGTGCCTTCTTTTTTCTATTTGCGAAGAATGTTTCAACAATGACTTTATTATCCTTTTTATAAATTTGAATATCTCTAGCATGAGAGAAATCTCTAACGAGAGAGCCTTTAGGTCCTTTTACTTCTACTTTTAATCCTTCAATTTTAACCTTAACGTTTTCGGGTATTTCTACTTCCTCAACAATATGTACTATCTTAGGCATCATCTACACCTCCTTTAGACCCTCTAATATACGTAGGCTAGTACTATACCTCCTATTCTCTTTTTCAGAGCCTCCTTATGGGACATAACGCCTTCTGGTGTTGATAGTATTATGACGCCTATGTTTCTTGATGGTAGGTATTTTCTAAGCCACTCTGGCATGGTTCTTAGATCTTTATACTTTACTGGTAGTCTTGGTTTTATAACACCACACTTATTGATTCTTCCTAGTAGTTGAACCTTTATTTTACCCCATCTACCATCATCAATGTACTCGAATTCTCCAATATATCCTTCCTTCTGCATTACCTTTAACACTGCTGCTATAAGCTTGGATGCAGGCATGATTATGGCTTCCTTTTTACCTCTAACCTCGTTATTTAATATTGTTGCCATTGCATTGGCTAGTGTATCTAGCATCACCATGTAGCATCAACCCTCATGTAAGCTTAATTGTACTTTCTAAAGCCCAGTTGAGGGGCAATCTCTCTGAAACATTGACGACAGAGATTTAGACCATACCTCCTAATTATAGGACCGTAAGAGCCACACCTAATACAGGGTCTACTACCTTTACCGAACTTTCTTTCCTTTGGAGGTCTATATTTACCCATATCCGATTACACCTCTATCACAGGTTTTAAATTATGGTTACACCAAACTCTTTAGCTAGGAAAGCCATTGCTTCTTCCTTTTTAACACGATGCCTTAAGGGTATACCTGATCTTGCTCTTCTCCTTCTCATAACCCTATAGCCTGGTCTCTCTATTGCAACTACTACATCCATTCCGAATATACCTATTTCAGGGTCATATTTTACGTCTGGGAACATTATATGCTCCTTTATACCAAAACCTACACTACCATACTCATCAAAGCTTGAAGCTTTAATACGGTGACCAACAACCTCTAATGCTTTCTTAAGAAATTCAACCGCTTTTTCCCTACGTAATGTAACCATACATGCTATGTTTTCGCCTTTCCTTATACCGAACTCCTTAATTGTCCTTTTTGCTCTTCTTGGTACAGGTTTCTGACCTGTAAGCATTTCAAGCACTTTCATTGCTTTTTGAAGTCTATCTCCTGAAGTACCTACACCGATGTTAACTGTAACCTTAGCTATTCTAGGCTTTAACATAGGGTTACTTTCCCATAGCTTTGCATATTTCTCAATAACTTCAGGTGGCAGCTTCATTTCCATGCACCTTCAGGCAATGATATTACTGGTTCCTCTTTACCTATTACAAACACGTAGTCAAGGCAGGTTTGGAATCTCTCACCTTTAGCATCCTCTAAGGTGACAATACTGTCTCTTCGTTTGAAATGCTGAGTTATTTCGAGTATTCTACCTACTCTTCCAACGTTTCTTCCACCAGTGATTATTGCTAAAGATCCTATCTCCAATTTCAAGTGTTCAACGAGCTCCTGTTGAGGTATAGTTATTTTTACTGTGTCTAGTGTCTTGTAAACGTCCTCAACAGGGTTTCGTGGGTCTGCAACTCTGATTAGAATGTTTCTTCCATCATGAAGGTTTAATTGTATGTTTCCACGTTTAACTGCAGTCTTGTTTTCTATTCTACACAATTTGAACTCTTTCTCCTCTTTAGGTATAGGGTGCAAGGTGAAGAATTTTACTGGGTATGGTAATACTCTGTATACCTCACCTGTGTCTATTACTTCAAGAACGTCCATTAACCCTACAGGGAATTTGTAGTCTTTACGTACTTTTCCATCAACTTTAAAGTGTCCTTCCGCTATTATCTTTCTAGCCTCTCTTCCTGTACGAGCATAACCTAGGATATCCCTAACTATAACGAGAAGTGGAATACACCTAGAAATGGGATGAGGGCCTGGGCTAGGTTTAACAGCCCAATGAAACTCCTTCCTAAGTATAGGCCAAAAGACTGGTGCTGCATACCTAGTTAAGTGTCTCGATCCACCCATTTTACCCATACTATTCCACCCTTCACTTTTAGCTTGTAGTTGTAGTGGTTTGAGTGGTTTTTAACTCTACCTCTTCCTTGGTTACTTCTGTGGATTGAGTTCTTCGTTCTATGATTTTCTTTCTCCACTTATCCGATAAGTCAAGTTTAACTATCATAACTTTGGATGGATGAACGGGTCTAAGGACAGGTGTTCCATCAGCCTTTTTAACGGTGACTCCATCAACATATATCTTTACTTCTCTAAGATCGACTCTTACAACCTTACCCTCATGCCCTTTCCAGTCTCCTCTCATAATCCTAACTACATCACCTACTCTTACAGGTAGCCTCTTAACACCATACTTTTCTCTTAACTCCGGTGATAGTGGCGCGTTAAAGAATTTATGACGTAAGTGTAATGGTGCAGTGTAGTAGGCCTTTCTCTGCTTTCTAGGCTGTTTAGACTTGGTGAAAGGCATTCATTATCACCTTTAGACTATTATTGTTGCTAAAGCAGCTATTTTCGGCCACCTCTTTGCTGCCTCTTTGGCTATAGGTCCTCGAATTTCACTACCTTTTGGCATCCCTTCGGGTGATACTATTACTGCTGCATTATCCTCAAAGGCTACCCATACTCCATTAGGTCTTTTATATGGTTTCTTCTGTCTAACAATTACTGCTCTTACGATCTGTTTTCTCATCTCAGGTGTGCCCTTCTTTACTGTGGCGACAACCATGTCTCCTACTGATGCATATGGAATTCTTCTTAGCCTAGTCTTTAACTTTGGAACACCTATCACCATTATCTCTTTTGCGCCACTATTGTCTGCAACCTTTAATACAGTGCCTACTTGTACAGCTGGTGTAATAGCCTTCCTTGTAATTACTCCTCCTCCAGCCTTCTTAATTCTCTTAACCATTAGCTACCACCTTCACCTTTTCGCACTACCTGAAGAACAACAAATGATACGGTTTTTGATATAGGGCGTGTTTCCCCAATAATTACCTCATCACCCACTTTAGCATTGATACAAGGTGGGTTATGGGCGTGAATCTTTTTCCTTCTTCTCTCATACCTCTTATACTTCCTATCATAATATAGGTAATCGTGTCTCACTACAACAGTTCTTTGCATTTTATCGCTTACTACTATCCCCTTGAGTACGACTCCCCTTACGGGTAATGTGCCGTGAAATGGGCAAAGGGGGTCATCACATGTTCTCTCTGGAGGCTTGATTTCAGGTATTCCTACATTTCTAGCTGACATGACCTCATTACCACCTCTTTTTAGGTACGCGTTTTACTCTGTCCTCGGGTCTGCCTACTAACACTTTACCGTCCACTTTAACTTTTATTTCACCCGGCAATGTGAATAGTAGTATAGTGTCCTTTTTAAGTATTTTCTTAATACCCTTGGAGGTCTCAAGGACAAGTAGGTTCATGGTTTCATCGATTACTCTTCCCTTTAACCCAATAAGACTCTCATTAGGACTCCAAAGTACCTCTACTGGCAAGCCTATTAGCTCGTGCATTACTATATTACTTGGTTTATGTTTCATTTTTTCTTCTTCCCTGCTTCTTTAAGCTTCTTTAATTCTTCTTCTCGCTGAATAGTTAGTATCCTAGCAATTGTCTTTCTGATAGCGCGTATTTTTCCAGGGTTATCAAGTGTGCCCATAGCAGCTTGCGTTTTTAATCTCATGAGTTCAAGTTTGAGTTCCTGAAGCTTCTTAAGCCTCTCTTCAGGCTTCATTGCTCTAATTTCATCAGGTTTTAGACTCATGTCGATGTTCCCTCCGCTTTCTCAGGAGCAAGCCCCTGTGGTGTAATGAATCTTATTTCATCCAATGGTCTTAATGGTTTTACTATTCTAACTTCAACTCCATAAACACCTGGCTTTAGTAGTGCATATGCTACTGCTCTTTCAACCATATAGTTTACTTGGTCTCCTACTTTGTATATCTTGCCAGCACGATACTTCTCATATCTAGCTCTCTCACTTGTAAGCTTGCCACTAATGACAATTTCGGCTCCGAGGGCTCCAGCCTCCATAATTCTCCTTAGGGCTATGAATGCTGCTCTACGGAAGTGGAAGCCTCTCTCAAGGGCTTGTACTAGTCGAAACGCCATAATCCTAGCTGAGAGCTCTGGCTTCTCAACGCCAGTAACTGTAATTTGGGGATTCTCTACACCAAATCTCTTCTCGAGTATTTGAGCTAGCTGTCTTATGGTTGCACCTCTACGGCCAATAATCATTGCTGGTCTTTCAGCATAAATTATAACTCTTGTACCTAGTGGTGTTTTCTGGACATCCACACCTGCATATCCTGCTCTATAAAACTCTTTAGCTAGATATTCATCTATCTTTGTCTTTAGGATTCCTTTTTGAACGAAAAACTTTTTAATATTAACCATAATCTTTACACCTCTTTTACTGCTATTTCTATGTGAGCTGTTCTTCTAAACCAGGGAGTTGACCTACCGAATGCTCTTGGCATATACTTTTTAAGTGTAGGACCTCTGTGTGCTGCTGCATGAATTATGACTAAGCGGTCTGGATCTAAACCCTTATTTACTGCATTATTCTCGGCGTTTTCCAATACCTTAAGTATTTCCTTAGCTGCTTTCACCGGATATCTTCCTGCAGGCCATTTCCACCTTTCAAGCCCTCTGTGATGAGCTATCTTACCTTTATATCTTTTGAATGGCATTGGCTGCTTTAACGCAATAACATTCTCTAAGAGTTTCTTTGCTTCTTGAACTTTTAAACCTCTGATTACATTCAATACCTCATAAGCTTCTTTCGATGATATTCTTAAGTCCCTACCACTAGCTATGGCTGTTTTTTCCGGGTCTAGGTTCTTTACTGAGTATCCCCATGTGGGCATTGATGTACTACACCCTCACTTACTGTAATAGTTACGCTTCTGACAAGCCCATTTATAAGAGGTGGTAGAAAAACTTTTTCAAAGCTTTAACCTATAGTTCATGCAATTGAGACAAGAAGTATACCTAAGGACACTAATAGAGCCCCGATCACGGTATACTTGGTTATAGTTTCTTTGGCTACTTTTGCTGCTAGAAACTGGTTAAGCACAGGTATTAAGGCGAAGACTACGGCAACTCTAGATGCTTCAGCAAAGTATAATGCATAAATGTATACTAGTACACCTAGACCTAAACCTATGAAGCCCGCTAGTAATGTCAGAGCAAGCTCCAGCTTACCTATGTATTTGATGTTCTTGAATTCGCCTTTTGCATAAGCTAACATGTTCATTAAGAATAGAAGAAAAAGACCTCTAATACCGAACATGAGGGCAGGATTAATATATGAGAGAGCATACTTGGAAACTACTGTTGCAATAGCCCATGAGAGACCAGTAAAAAGTGATAATGTTATAACGAGTACACCTATTTTCTTGACTTTAGAATGATTATGACTTATAGCACCATATACTACCCATACGCCAAAGAGTACCAATACTGAAGCAATGAAGAATACTAATTTAGGTTCCTCACCTAAGAGTAATATAGCTAATATTTGAACGAAAATTACATAAACATGGGATAGAGGAGTAGCTATAGCTGATCCTGAAATGCTAATAGCCTTCAGATATAATTGATCTCCTAATCCTGGACCGAAAAAGGCACCAATGAAAACTAATAAGATTATTAAGGGATCAATAGGGGTTTGCCAAGAAAGCACCATTACTGGGATAACTAATGGTAAAGTACCGAAAAACCTTAGTGCATTAACACCTAGTATTCCTGTTTTTAAGTTCTTACCCTTAAGTATTAAACTAAAAAGAGCTGGGGTTAAAGACCAGCATATTGATGCTATTATGGCTAGTACTATTCCAAGAATTTCTGTGGAACCCATTTAAAACATGCTCCATGACCCAGGCATCATGGATGAAGTGAGAGAGATATGTAGGGAAAGCACTATAAATAGTGGAAGGTTTAAAGTGGTATAATGTAATGTTTCTTTATTCTTCTACCCTTTTTTACTTTAGTGAGACGAACATGCTGCTTCTTGTTGCCTTTAATCCTGGTTCTCCATGTTCAACCCTCTTACATGTTGGACTGAATTCTCCAAGGTAGTGACCTATCATCTCTGGAGTTATTGTTACTGGTATGAACTCTTTACCATTATATACTGCTATAGTTACACCGACCATTTCAGGGAGTATTATCATATCTCTTACATGAGTTTTTACTACAACCTTCCTACCTTGAGCCATAAGCTTCTTTGCTTTCCTAATCTTGGCTAATAATATTCTGTGTTTAAGCTTTAGTCCTCTCTTAAGGCTTCTTCGAGCTCTAGCTGGCAGAAGGTTAATGAGTTCATCTAGTGGCATCGATAGTAACTCCTCTAAGGTTTTACCCCTATATCTAAACTTCTTCCATTCTAGAGGAATCTCCATTTGAATGCTGGCCATATATTGGACACCGTGGCATTTTTACTATGATGTTTCTCCGCTTGTTAAGTAGACACTCTATTCACTTATAAATTTTTTACAGGAGAATTTATGACAACTACACTATTATTAAGATATTAACGATAGGATAGCTTTTGGTAGCGCCCTAGCGTCCTTTAGGGATAGTACTTTAACTCCTAAATTTCTAAGTAATGATGCGACTTTTCTATCATGAAGCGGCGGTATAATGAATACCACTTTTAACCTTTTCTTTATAAGTTTTTCAACTCTATCCTCAACTCTTTCATGTCTCTTGATAGTTTGCTTAAGGTCAGTTATAACTACTATATGTCTAATCCTATTCTCTGCGGCTATTTGCTCCGCTTTCTCTAATGCTTTAATGATGTCCGTCCAGCCATAGAATTTGAGATTAAAGAGAATCTTGACCGTATTCCTCATATTCTTAAGGGCTTCTCTTTCATAGACGGTTATGTTATGACTAAAGAGTATTATATGTGAGACTATTTGCGAAAGAGCTGAGGACATTAGTATTGCCCATTCAGCGTAATCACGCATACTACCACTTGTGTCTACTACAAGAATTATTTTGCTCTCTTTCTTTTTACTTCTATAAAGTATGTTGACATGATAACGTACTAGGTTGTATATTGTTCTCCTTATGGCTACTGAGTGTGCTCTTCTTGTTGAGATCTTTCTTTTTGATGCAATAGCATAGGATTTAAGTTTATCTCGTAGTTTATGTGCTATACGTGATGCTAAAACTAGTATTTCATTTTTTACTCTTTCATCTATAACGCTATTGTAGAGCAAACTAAGCTCTCTAATCATCTTCACATATGTAACTTCACTTAAAGAGTATAGTAGTATGCTGTCTATTAGGCGAGAACAACTATCACCAGTTAGGCTGGGCTTAACGAGTATCTCTAAGATACTGTAATTATGCTCCAAATGTCTAAGGAAATCATAATCTAAGCTTGTCCTTCGCCCATCCTTATATGACGCCACTTGCTTCCTATAGTCATTATATAATTTAACAGCATTCTCGTACTCTCTAAGTGCCATGTTAATGTAGCCTACATTCCCGCTCTTGAATGCCTCTACAGAATACTCGTAGGCCCTTGCTAGACCTGATAGTGACCTAACAAGTAAGTTCTCTAATGGAGAAAGTTTACTTATACCTCTATGACTTATACCTTTAAATGCGTAGGGTGAAACTAGCTTTAATAAATCTCTCATCTCCTGAGGTTTAATGAGTTTCTCGGCTGAAGTTACCTTTTTAATTATCTCTGTTTGTTCCTCTACCGGTAACTGGGGGAGTATATTCCTTAATACATTAAGTGCATTATCAGATGCTTTTAGAAGTTTATCAACGGTTTTAGGGTATTTTGAGATGAGGAGGGCTATAGTTTTCTCGTCTACCCGCTTATGTCTGATTAGTAAGTCTACTAGGTCATTATAAGATAATGTTTTTATATCGTAGTCTATTTCAAGCCTTCTCACTATTTCGTCTAGGGCCTCCCGTAATGCTCTTTTGTTACCTGTTTTCTCTAGTACCTTGGCTACTTCTAGAAGCTTAGGTAATGATAACGATGATAATGTTTCTGTAGATAACATATGAGCGGATATAATGTCTGTGTAATCCCGTATCTTATGTGATGGTATTTTCCTTATTTTCTCTTCCCACACTTTCTGAGCTAATTCAGGTAAAGACTTAGCATAGGTTTTTGTTAGTATTTTTCTGAATAATGTTTCAGCTTGTTGCTTTGAAACTACCCTCTCCCTTCCTGAATCATCATGGTATATTAATCCAAGCTTCTTTAAGGTTGTATAGGCCTCCAGTTTGCTCTTCCTTTCTTCACGTGTTTTACCCTTTAATAATTTCCTTTTAGAATAAACTCTATCATCGTATCTTAGCCCTAAAACTCTAAGTGTTTGAGCAGTCTGCTTTATCAAGTCCTTGACAGCGCCTTCAGTATGGAAGTGCTTAATGATATTATCAAAAACTTTCTCGTCTCTATCTCTTTTTGTAAATACTGCTTTTAGAACAGTATAAAGCGCATTGTAGTCATGTACTCTTTTTCCTGCTATTGCAGTATATGTTTCATACATTCTTAGGGCTGTTACTACTTCTGATGTACCCACATTTACTCCATGCTTTCTTAATTCATTAGCTATATGTATTACCTTATGTACTATAACTTCGGGCACTCTCATAGCTTTATAATGATCTATTTCGTATGGTCTTTCTATTTTTTCGTGCATGGCTAGGTTACTCCTAGGTATTTACTTAAAATTTCTTCAACAAGTAGTTCGTCCTCTATTCTCTTGCAAAGTGTATGAAGGCCTGCCTCGTAGACCTCCTTTGTTGTTACCCTCCTTAACCCTCTTGCTTTAGCTAAATTCACTGATATTGTAGACCATAATACCAGGTCTGCTATGCCAGGTTTATGCATGGCTTTCTTTCTCAATTCATTAACCGCGTCAATCATTCTCGATACAATCTCCGATGGCAGAAAGTCCATATCACTACTTAGTCTAAGTTTCACTATTTCATACTCCTTCTCCGGTGTAGGATAAGTGAACTTTATCCTAATAACTCTACGTAAGAAGGCATCGCTTAACTCGTTTTGTGCGATATCCTCCGGGTTACTTGTAAATATTATTTGGAAACCGTCTCCTTTAGCAGTAAATACTCTTCTTAACTCTGGAACTATTATTCTTCGTTTATCAATTATGTCTAGAAGCAGGTTTTGAAATTCTTCACTACTTCTTCTAATCTCATCGATCAATACTCCTGCGTCAAGTATCAAGGCTGCAAGTAATGGTCTAGGCATAAAACTCTTTTCATTGAAACCGTATTTCATAGCCATTAGTGGATGGAAATCACCTATAACACGGTACTCATCATAATTTTCGCTACATGGAAGTATGAATGCTGAGTGACCTGACCATAATGTTAGAATAGCATAGCCTATCTCTGTTTTACCCGTTCCTGGAGGCCCCTCATATAGTACTGGTCTATTATTTAGGAATGCAGCTATAGTTAAAGATACAACATTCTCATCAACTAGTAGTTTATATTCTTCCTTCAACCTATAAATCATTTCATGTATTGTCCTGATAGGCTTAAATCTTTTGCTACTGTAAATTATTCTAACCTTTTCCTCTATTTCCCCTTCCTCTATGCTATATTTTTCTATTTCTCTTTGCTTCATGATGTAGTATTACCTTGAGCTAATCTATTCTATTCACTTTGAACTATTTACATCTCATTATTTAAGCTTATAAGATGACTGGCAAGTTAACGTCTAGTTTCTTAAATTAACCCATTTTCGATATTAGTTCATCTACTTTATCTCTAGCTTCTTCAAGTAGTGATATAACCTCTTTAGCCTCATCAAGCTCGTCACTTAGATCTTCAAGTATATCTATAGCATTTTCTATACTATCTAAAGCCTCATTCAATCCATCAAGAATATTTACCATGGGTCTTCTCCTATCTCTACACCTTTTACTAGGTAATATTGACTTGATCCTGTTTAAACTATCTTACGGTATAGAACGTGTTCAGTCTATATGGTATTACTCCGAAGTATTCAGTTTTCAATTGTACTGTTATACTGTAGTATAATGTATCTTCTTTTAATATTACCCCCCGTATAATGTGAGCCTTAAACGTATATGTTACCGTACTATTAGCTGAGACAATTAGAGGGGTTTGAAAAAGCTCTATATCTGCTAAGGCGTGTAGTGCTTTTTCAACAGACTTATAGATTGCCGCTTTTACTCCGACAACCTCAATGTCACGGTTAAGAGGATTATGTATTTCTATAGTGATTTTAACATTGTCATCTACGATTTCTGAGTTTAAGAGCCTTATACTTACTTCACTAAGTATGAAAACTTCATTAACATAAGCACTATAAATGAATATTAAGTGTACGAGACATAAGATGGATATTATGAGTAGTATGTATCCAATTCTCTTTTTAGTCATTGTAATGATGGCCACCTAAACATAATCTATCTTCGGATATAAAATTAGTGAAGGGATACATATAAGTATCTGGCATTCCCTCAGAAGTATCGGTTATAAACACATTATTGTATAATGATTAAGGGGTTTTAACTTGACAAAAAGAGAAAATATGGCTATGATCCTTGCCTCCATATGTATTTACACATATATCCTTCTAGGACTTTACCTTAAAAGAGTAAATTTCGCGATAGTGCTCTTAACTCTAATACTCGGGTATATAGTTTCATACCACATTAGATGCTTAGAGAGAGCTATCTTAATATCAGTAATCTCAGTGCTGATAAGCATCTTCCTAGGCGCCTTACTAGCTGCTTATCCATTTGTAGTGATCCTAGGTGATATTGGATGGTACGCTTCCTATCAGTTTGTAAGAGAAGTAGCAGTTCTAGGATTCTTAGTGCTTATTCCACTAACTGTAATTGGAGCCTTTATAGGGTCATATTATTTTGAGTAAAGTAAAAATTACACTTACTCCTTTGGCGCTAATAAGTAAATGACCCTACCCTCTCCTGGAATAGCAAAATCAAGTCTTAATGGCATGTTAGTTGAGAACTCCAAGGTTACTGTGTCAGCTACCTTAGTTAAGGCTACAATGTTCTTAACGTACTCTAATGAGTATGCTGATTTTGCTGCATTTTTAACTTCAAGTGAGATTAGTGCACCTGACTCTCTACTTATCCTTGTTTCAGTTTCTGTTTCTCCACCTTTACCTCTTATTATTAGTTCTTCTTCATTCTCAGCAGCGAATTCAACAGTATCCCCTATAGTCTCAGCATCCTTAAGAGCATTCTTTAATGGGTCAGAAATTATCGATGCTGAAACATCAAACTCAAGTGAGGCCTCAGGAATTTCCATTTCAGGTACATCTAGTATTCTAACTTTATATACTCTAGTCGTAGCCCCTACTAGGGCTATTGTAAGAAGATCTTCTTCAACACTTATTTCAAGCCTGTCTCCTTTCTTACCACGTTTCAAAAACTTGAGTATATTAGCTGTATTAAAGCCTATCTTGAATTCGCCTTCAACATTGTATTCCTCGAATGCTTCAGGTGGAAACTTTAAGTGTAATAGTGATACATGAGCTGGATCCATAGCCTTCAATTCTACACCTTCACTTGTAACCTTCATTGATGCTTCATCTACTATCTTTGCTAGAGCTTCAATAATATGTCTGAAGGTTCTGGCATCAGGATATACTATTTTCAACACATATCACCATAGTTTACAATAGTTTAACTAAGTTTTATAAGTATCTGTTATGTCCACCTATGCTGTTGAATCTTAAATTTCAAATACTTCTACATTAAACTCTTCGATTACCCCATATATATCATCTAAGAAGCCTTTGAGCATAGAAATAGGAACTATAAGGACATTATTAATGACTGGTACCCGTGGTGAAGTTAAAGTTATCAATACTGGCACTAGTTTGGAACCTCGCCGTAACCCCCTAATGTCAAACCATCCACCTCTATAACCTTTTGCTAATGCCTCCGTTCTCTCTCTATGTCTAAGCGTTACATCATGAAGCTTACTTGGTGATACTTTTTGCCAATGCTTACAATCTATTATGAGTGAGTATGTGTAAGATACCCCTATAACATCTACTTCATAACGTTTACCTTTAAAACTAAATCTGAAGTTTCTGTAGACGAGGTAGTCATAGTATTCTAGAAGTTTAGATATGAATTTCTCAAAATCTCTCCAGTCTAGATGCTTGCTTACTGATCTTTCATCCATACCTAACCTTAAACATAATAGGGCTAAATCTAACGGACTTATCACTTTAATATCATTGTCATTGATAATCTTAATTATGCCCTGCATGTCTAAATAGCTAAGTGCATTCCTTAAGGCATCTTTAGATACCTTAACTAAGGAATGTAGATCTTCCAATTTTACCTCATCATTTCTCCGCAAAGATAGGATAGCATAGGATATTCTTCTTAAAGGTCTTTCTGGCATCATTAATTATTTTGCCCCGGTTTAGTTAGGTATTAGTTAATTCCTAATAGTTCACATGCTTTTCTATAAGTGTTATATATTGCCTTAGCTGCCTCTATGATACCCTTCTTCTCTTCTAGAGTAAGAACATCATAGAATGAATAGTCGATTATTTTCCCTATCTTTACAGGTACACTTACATGAACTTCTTCTGGTATCTCATTAAACTTTAATGGTATACTTATACTTAGAACTGCATCAGTATTTATTGCAATACCCCTAATTATATCTCTAAATGCTGAGGCAGGGCCGTACTCTGTAGCACCGATAGCCTCTATAATCTTACGTGAAATTCCCTTAACATACTCTTCAACTTGGTTTCTATTAACCTTAATGTTATGTTCTTTTTCGAGCTCGTTAAGGGATAAACCGTTAACTCTTACGGTAGACCATAGCATTACGGCATTCTCACCATGTTCTCCTCCGACAAATCCGGAAATAGCCGAGAAGGGCACCTTTAAAACTTCGGCTAATTTAGCCTTAAACCTCAATGTTTCAAGATGAGTCCCGGTGCTGATAACGAAAGTCTCCTTTGATATCTTCTTAAATAACGTTGCCATAGCGTCAACAGGGTTTGTAACTATAACGTATCTTGCGCCGCGGTTTCTTGGTGAAACAACTTCAGCAATGAACTTTATTATCTCGGAGTTACGGTGAACAAGGTCTCTCCTACTAATCTTTTCACCTGGCTTTCTAGGATAACCTGCACAAACAATGATTATATCGGCTCCAGAGAGATCCTCATCATTTTCGTATGCATGTATTTCGATGTCTCTCCTTAAACTAACAGCAGCATGTTTCAATTCTTCAGCGAAAGTTCTTGCTAAACCAGGCTTGATGTCAACAACTGATAACTCTTCGATGTATGGTTCATGTAGAAGCGTATAAGCTGTTGGTCTACCTACTCTACCAGTACCAATAACCGCAACGTGCATTTGCGTAGAACACCATTACTAAGCTTTACTCATCAGTGGTATAAATATTTCATATCAAAACCGTTATGAAGTAAACTATATAATATGTGGTAAAAGAACCTAACTTAACGCTGCATTAAAATTGGATAGTATTCCTAGCTTATAGTGTTAACACAGCAATGCTTCTCAATACGTCAGCCACATCTTCACATGAGTCCATGGCATTCTCTAATGAATCAAGAACTTCTTTAACTATTATGCAAGGAGCGGTCTTTACACTATTACACCATTCAAGTACTTTCTCTAAGGCTTTGATTCTTATATCATCAACTTCCTCTTCTAACCGTTCAATGGAATCTGCTATTTCAAGAGTTCTTTTGGGATTTTCGTACAACTCGATGACTCCATCTTTTATGAGTTTAGTTGCTTCATATATTTTACTAGCTATGGTAATTAACATATCACATATGTCCTTCGGAATGATAATTGATAATAGGAGAATTCGTCTACAAGCCGCTTTAAGATAAGCTGCAACATCGTCAGATTTTAATGTTAATCTTAATAGATCCTCTCTATTGGCAGGATGGAATACGCCCTTTGAAAGCTCAGCTATAATATCCCTCTTTACAGTATCGGCCTCCCTCTCCTTTTCAAAGGCAATGTTGTATTTTTCTTTAGCTTCATCAAATAGACTATTACTATACTTTTCTATCATCTCTTTAGTTGCTAATGCGACATCTATAACTTTATCAACATGGTTTATACACATGGATATTATCTCACGTTGCTTTCTCTTACCAATCCAGGACCATGTACTAGCCACACTTTACACCTATACCAACCTTTTAACCTAAAATAATAAATGCGAGAGTATTATATAAATGATGAAACTAATAGAGGCAGCTATTGGTACCGTTAGAATCCACGAAATGACAATATAGCCCACAACTTTCCAGTCCACACCTTTAAGGCTTCTACTTTTAGCTATGCCAACACCTATAACTGATGAAACACTAGCATGGGTAGTTGATATTGGCATACCATAGCCTATAAGGAATTTCGGTATTGTGCTGAAACACCAGACTACTAAAGCATTCGATAACTCGGCTGATGAAGCTGTAAGATAGTCTAATCTAGTGATTTTAAACCCTACCGTGCTAATAACTCTATAACCCCATGTGAAGGCCCCTAAAGCTATACCTAAAGAGCCTAGTAGAGATAGGTAAAGCATTGTTGTCATATCTGGTGTTCCGAAAATCTTAGAGACTACAGTAACATATACGCCAGTAGCATTACCTACATCATTTACTCCAAAAGAGTATGCTGAAAAAGCCAAATTATATATCAATAATGCTCTGAAGAATTTGTCTATGTTTACCCCTTTATTAAGCAGTACATACGCTAAGTGTTTGAAGAGAGTATAAAATATCAGACTTAACATTATGGCTGATAAAGGTGAGGTAATCCAGCTCAAAATTACAGCCAAAAGAATGTGCCATTTCAGTTTAACTGCTTCATGAAACATCATGTATGCTAGTCCGACACCTAAAACTGCTCCAATGGTACTATGTGTTGTAGATACTGGCATACCTTTCCAGGTAGCTATAGTCACCCAGAGACCAGCAGCTACTGAGGCAACCAGTGCTCCCAGAGGGTCTAGAGGTTCAACTAAGCCTTTACCTATGGTTTTCATAACCATATAGCCTTGGGTTATTGCACCAATGGCTGCAAAAATGGCAAAAAGTAGTATTGCATGTTTTAGTTTTATGGCACCGGCACCTACAGCTGTATCAGTAGGATTAGCTGCATCATTAGCTCCAAGATTCCATGCCATATAGAATGCTGCACCAAGCCCTAGTATCAGATAAACTATTTCAACACCCATAACTACACCTAGGACTTCAATGATTATTACTCTTTGACAATATCTCATTAATATTTTTCAGGTAGCATTTCAGTAGCTAAATGTATATAACTATTATCTACAGAGAAAACAGAGTTCATAATAAAGTAAGGTGACTCTATATATCTCTTTACTTCTCCTGCTAAAGTCATAGATCTTAAATAACTTACACTCTACTTTATATCATCCAGTAGGGTGTGGAAACTATGGTTAAGGTTAGGCTAATAGCATATAGTAAACCCATTGTCGGCGATGACCCACGAAGATTAGCCGTATTAGCTAGTAAAATTAGCGCTGGTAAACTCAAGAATAAACCAGTAGAATACTACTTATCACAAGAATATCCCGAAGAAAAAGTTTCAAAATGGATTGTAGCAGCCGCTCATGGATTCCCAAGCGTGCTTGAACATATAGTATTTACATTCTTGATAGAGGATATCTCCAGAGTTACCAGTCATCAACTCGTTAGACATAGGATTGCTAGCTATACTCAAGAGAGTCAAAGATACTCAGCTACAGAGGAAGACTACATAATACCCGCAACAATAGCGTCAAAACCTGAATTGAAGGAGAAATATGAGAATCTCATAAAAAGAGCTCACGAGTTATACATTGAACTCTTAGGAAGTAATATTCCTTACGAGGATGCTAGATTCATATTACCCCAAGCTGTTAAAACAAGAATACTCATGACACTTAACCTTAGGGAGCTTCTCCACATAGCGTCTTTGAGGCTTTGTAATAAGGCCCAATGGGAGATCCGTGAAGTTGTAGAGAAAATGATTGAAGAGGCAACTAAGGTGGTGCCTGAACTTAACATACTCAAGGACGAGTTGAAAAAGAAATGTGGCAGTAGCTTACTAGGTACTTAATTTTTAACAATAAGGTCTAAGTGATGTAGTAATGTATTGACCTTTACTGCCTTAATTTTATCTTTAGCCATAACCTGAACTTAGTTACTTTTCATTATTTTTAATTACTTCTAATCACTTTCCTGGATTAGTATAACCTTTACTTTCTTTCCGTGTAGTTTCTTGAGTTTCTCTTGGTACTCTTTTGGAGGATATATTAGGTATTTTATGCCTGTTTTAATTACTTTTGCCTCAAAAACATATATTGAAACCATTTAGTAACACCATGTTTATTTTGGATACTAAGATTTATAAATTTGAACCCTAATAATATCTATTAGTGTATACCGATGAGGGCGTCTATCACCCGTTCGGCTTGGGTGATACCCGAGGGGACATACTATAAAGCGTTGAAAGCTGAGGTAGAAGCTGTAGAGGGAGACATCAATAACTTGCTATGGGACTTAGCAGTACACAGATATGCCTTACAAAGAGTCGTAGACGCCCTATGGGAATTAGATAAGATACCAAAGAAAAGTCTAGTACACCAACTATTCTACCCACTATTGAGGAGCTATGGTTTTAGAGCACATGTAGCCCGGAACATCTATACCACAGCGATAGCACTAGTAAAGTCAACTAAGGAAATTAATGGTTCTAAGCCAGTTATAAAGAAACTGAGTATTAGATTAGATTACCAAGATGGTAGAGTGGATATTAACGATTGCATTGTTAAGGTAAATATTAGAGGTAAATGGTATACCTTAAAGCTAAAGCATAGAAGAGAATACATTGAGAGATTCAGAGGATTAAGATGGAAGGAAGTACATCTAAAGTACTGGAAAGGAAAAACCTACGTTTCAATAGTTTTTGAAGTTAAGTATAGTCCCTATGTACCTATAGGTGTATTAGCACTAGATACAAACTTGAAACAAGTAGTAATATATGACGGCTCTAGTGTTAGAAGGTACAAGACAAGGTTTATTGATGCATTGGGTAAGAAAGCTAGAACTGAGGAGCTTCAAAGAAAGTACTCCAAGAGATGGAGGTATAA
>CAZTBM010000013.1:24597-38698 GCA_964611985.1 uncultured Desulfurococcales archaeon
TAGGAGAGCTAAGAACATTATCATCGACTGGTGTAGGAAGTTTGCCAAGCAAGTAGTCCTTAGAGCAGGAATGCATGGATATGCTATTGCTTTGGAGAATTTAATGTATCTAAAAGAGAGTATGGTTAAGAATGGAAGTAAGACTATTTGGAAGGTATCTATGTTTGCTTATAGAAAATTACAGGAATCAATAGTGAACAAAGCTATTGAATATAACGTACCATTAATGTTTATTAATCCGAGAGGAACTTCAAAGCTATGTCCTAGATGCGAAAATGTATTAACTTATGTTCATAGATTAGCAATATGTAAGAAGTGTGGTTTTGCAGCTGACCGAGATGCTGTCGGTGCAATAAATATCTGGTTAAAATCCATATATGCGTATGCGGGGGTGTGTGGGTCATCCCTAAGTGCTCGGGGGATGAAGGATGAAAACCGACAAACTCCGAGAAACAGAAATGAAGGGATGAAGGAAAAACGATTATAACTATTTAGAAGTAATTAAAAGTAACGTTCAGACCTGAACCCTCATAAGCACTATTAGTTTTGTATATGACTTTAGCTACTACATGGGGTTGTTCAGATACTCTATGAAGGAGCCTAAACTCTCTTGTCACTCCAACTTTAATCCTAGACCCGCCGTAATCAATAATGTAGACTACAAAATTGATCTTACCATCTAATATTTCATCTAATTTTAGGCATTTACTAAGACAACTTACACCAACACTACTTAGGCAACGATCATAGAGTGCTCTAATGGATTTCTCATGAAGACTGCAGTATCCTACAGTTTCACGTGACAATGGCCTTATACAATTACTTTCTTAATAAAGGGTTATCCTCTCTGTCTATTGGTCCATTATGCCATCTACAGTAGACTTTCCAAGGTTGACGTTTAATTCTCACGCGTGTACCTGGCTCTAATAGTATTAGATTAGGATTAGTTTCTTCTTGTGCTAACAAGCCCTTAAACATTAGTTTATATATTTCGACATCAACTGGTGGCTCCTTAGAACCAGCAAATACGAATGTCTCTAAACCTACCTTGCTACTTATCCTTTCTATACCTAGGTATTTGAACTCTTTAACTACAACTCTAGGTATGACTTCCACTTTAGACATCTACCCTACATGATGCTTTATGATTAATTTTAATTTACCTTCTCCATGACCTTAAGTACTCTACTTGTTCTGGTGTTAACTTATCTATACGTATCCCTTCAACCTTGAGCTTTTCCCATGCAATTTTCTCATCTAACTCTCTTGGTAGAGAGTATACTCTTGGTTCAAGCCTGTCATAGTTATCTACTAGGTAATCTAGAGCTGCAAACTGTCCCGCAAAGCTTAAGTCCATAACTTCTATTGGGTGACCATCAGCTGCAGCAAGGTTTACTAATCGTCCTTTAGCTAGTAGGTATACTCTTTTACCGTTGGGCAAAGTATACTCTGTGACATTATGTCTTACCTCTTTCTCTTCGACTGCGTTCTCCTCTAACCATTTGACATCTATTTCTACATCAAAGTGGCCTGCATTTGCTAGAAACACGCCATCCTTTATCACTCTGAAGTGTTCTTCTCGAACTACCTTGTTTACACCTGTAGCCGTTATGATCATATCTGCTATCTTTACTGCTTCCTCCATTGGCATTACTTCATATCCCTCCATGTGGGCTTCTAGAGCCTTAATTGGATCGACCTCAGTGACAATAACCTTAGCACCCATACCTCTAAATCTCATGGCGAGCCCTTTACCTACCCAGCCGTAACCTGCTATTACAACTCGTTTACCAGCTATCATTATGTTAGTTGCTCTAAGTACACCGTCTATAGTTGACTGTCCTGTGCCATAACGATTATCAAAGAGATACTTTATCTTACCTTCATTGACACCTATTACTGGAAAGCGAAGTACGCCTTGCTCCTCCATAGCTTTGAGCCTTATAACGCCAGATGTTGTCTCTTCGGTACCGCCTTTAACACTTGTAATGTTAAGTTCGTGTGCCATAGCTATACAGTCAGCACCATCATCAATAATGAAGTCTGGCTTGGCGTCAAGAACTCTCTTAATGTTTTCATAGTATTCCTCTTTTGTCTCGCCACGCCATGCATAAACAGCTGTAACCTTTCGTGCAAGAGCTGCTGCAACATCGTCTTGTGTGGTTTCAGGATTACAGCATGCAACATATACTTCAGCGCCAGCCTCTTGAATGATCCAAGCTAGGACAGCAGTTTTAGCCTCCAGGTGAAGTACAACACCAACCTTTAGCCCTTTAAACTTCTGTTTCTCTCTTGCCTCCTTCGAAATACTCTCTAAAACCTTCATAAACCTTCTAGCCCACAATATTTTCTTCTCTCCACTAGGCCAGAGTGAGGGGTCTTTAACAATACTCTCATGCATTACTTCATTCTCACCTCACATAAATATTCAGGAAAGTGGTATTATTAAGATAATGTCACAACATTGTAGACTTATATAATTTGGTGCCAACATACATTATACTTGTAGTTTAAGTTTGGCAAACCACGTTAGATGGGATAAGAGTTTATGCGTGCTATAAGAGTTGTTGTAGATAAGAGTAAATGTAGAGATTGCCATTTTTGTTTAACGGTTAATACCTGTCATAGTAAGCCAGAATGTGTAGGCTGTCTCTCATGTTATTGGGCCTGTCCTTATAATGCAAGAAAAATTATTGAAGTAGAAGTTCCTGTAAAGGAAATTACAATAACGGTTGATGGAGTTCAGTATAGAGTGCATAAAGGCCAGACTGTGGCCAGGGCTTTAGAAAACATAGGCTTTAAATTTAGCGGGCCAAGTTCTAAAGGAGTCTCTCTAGCTTGTAGAGTTGGAGGATGCTGGGCCTGCATGGTATTAATTAATGGATCTCCTGAAAGAGCTTGCATAACCCCTGTTAGAAACGGAATGCAAATATCGACAGAGACAGAAAACGTCACCCCCTTGAGAATAATACATGGACCGGAGCCCCATATTGTTGGAGGTAAAGCTACACCATGGTGGGAGGTAGACGGGTACCATTATGTTGAGGCAGCAATATGGGCTGCAGGATGTAACTTAAGATGCCCACAGTGCCAGAATTACTCCGTAACGTATGATAATTCAACTAAACCTATGACCCCCGAGGAGGCTGCTAGAAAGCTTACAGCATGCAGAATGATATATGGTACAAGAGGGGTTGCTATCAGCGGCGGCGAACCTACGCTAAATAGGAGGTGGCTTATTGACTTTTTCAGTCATCTTAAAAGGTTTAACCCACCTAATACGAGGTTACATCTAGACAGTAATGCTACAATTCTCACTCCAGACTATATTGATGAGCTTGTTGAGGCAGGATGTAACAATATCGGTGTAGAACCTAAGGCTCTACGAGTAGAAACATATATGAAAATAACTGGCTTAACTGATCGAGAGTTGGCTAAACGTTATCTCAATACAGCATGGAAGGCCCTCGAGTATCTCGTAGAGAGATATAAAGATAGAGTTTACATTGGTGTAGGAATAGCTTACAACTCTGCATGGATGAGTTTTAGTGAAGTAGCTGATATAGGTGAAAAAATATACTCAATAGACCCGACAGTGCAGGTTACGGTGTTAGATTATTTTCCCACATTCAGACGTAGAAATATAAGAAGACCTACAGTAAATGAAATGCTAAGAGTTAAAAGAATACTAGAAGCTCAAGGGTTAAAAACAGTTATAGTACAAACTGTAGAGGGACATATAGGACCTTAATTACCAGATTTCAAAAATACCATATTCTTTACGTAAATTCAGGCGATGAATAGTTAAAGAGCTTTTTAAAGGTTTAGGGGTTTGGCATAAAAAGTATTACCTTCGGAGTAGTTTCACCAAACTCCCTCCGCAACATCCTTCCCATAATCCTTTTAAAACGCCATGACAACGATAGTATGTGACAATGTCGGGAAAGTAGAGTATAGTATCAGCAAAACAAGGTGATATACAAATGGTTGAAGTAGAGAAATCGAGTATAAAGACATTATATGAAGTAGACGAGGAAAAGATATTCGTAGAGGCGGTTGCGGATTTAGTAAACAAGTATATTGGTGAAAGCGATTGGGAAGTAAAGGAGAATGCTAATGTCAATCGTAGCTTCACTGGTCTCGTTCATTTCGTAACATTAGAGTCGTTTAAAAAGTACTCTTTGGAACGTGTATATACTTACGAAGGAATGTACCATAAGGAAGGTTTTATACATATTCATGACTTACCTTACTCATCCTTTGTACCATATTGCGCAGGTTGGAGTATAGAGAAACTCTTAAAGAAGGGTCTAGTAACACCAACAATAAGAGCTAAACCAGCAAAACACTTAGACTCAGCAGTAGACCATGTAGTAAACTTTTTAACTGCTGCACAACACGAATGGGCTGGTGCACAAGCCTTCAGCCATGTAGACTTATACTTAGCGGCTTTTGTTAAAGAGGATGGACTAAGTAGAAACTATAAGCAGGTTAGACAACAAATACAAAGACTAGTCTTTAACCTGAACTTCCCAACTCGTATAGGCTCCCAAATGCCATTTACAAACTTCACATTCATACTTGATACCGTACCTTCAATTCTCAAAGAGAAGAGAGCCATAATAGGTGGAGAGTATAAGGAGCCTTTAGAATCCTATGTTGATGAAGCAATAAACATAGTTAAAAGCTTTATAGAGGTTTACATGGAAGGTGATGCTGTAGGGCAGCCCTTCACATTTCCAATACCAACACTACTTGTATCAAAGAATTTTGACTGGAATGAGAGAAAATGGGGAGATCTAACATATAGAATGTTTGAGTTAGCGGCTAAACGTGGAACATTCTACTTCCTAAATGGAGTAAATGGTGTAGATCCATCAGCAGTATTCTCTATGTGTTGTAGATTAACAATAGATAAGGCTAAAGTAGCATTGTTCAAGCTGAATGGAGGGCTAAAGCTTAGCCTAAAATTACCTAATAATAACAACAACATTAACATAAAGGAGCATCTAGGGGGAACATGGGCAATACCTGACGAAACAGGTAGTATAGGTGTGGTAACA
Source organism: uncultured Desulfurococcales archaeon (assembly GCA_964611985.1). Lineage (GTDB taxonomy): Archaea > Thermoproteota > Thermoprotei_A > CAZTBM01 > SZUA-1508 > SZUA-1508. The sequence continues at coordinate 29,661 of CAZTBM010000013.1, forward strand.
TTAAATCTATCGAGACTAGGTTACTTAGCCAGAGGCAATGAAAATAAGCTCTTCACCCTTCTTGACGAATTACTGGAGATTGCAAGAATACACTTAAAGAATAAAAGAGAAAGACTAACAAAGATACTAAAAACAAACGTAATAAGCCTTCCCATAACAAAGTTCTACCTTGGAACCTATGACAACCACTATAACACCATAGGCTTAACGGCAATGCCAGAGTTTGTAGCAAACTTTCTACAGAATCCTAAACTATGGTTTGAACCAACAAAGAAAGACTTGATAGAGGCTGTTAACATCTATAAGAAGCTACTGAGACATATACATGACAGAATAAAAGAGTTTGAAAGAGAAGACAAAATGTTATACAACATTGAAGAGACACCTGCCGAGGGAGCAGGCACTAGACTAGCATTAGCCGATTATAAGAAGTTTAAAAATGAGGTAGAGAAGGGGGAATTCTTCATACCTGGTATAGATGAGACACCATTCTATAGTAACAGTATTGTACCATACTACGCTAATATACCATTACATAGAAGAATAGAAATTGAGAGTGAAATCCAGAAATACTTCACTGGTGGTGTTATGATGCATATTTTCTTGGGAGAAGAGGCTGATCCTGAGGCGTTAAAGAAGCTAACATACAACATAGTCCACAACACAAAGATAATATACTTCAGCTTTACACCAGCCCAATCAGTATGTACAAAGTGTGGCTGGAGAAGTGTAGGAGTATACTGGGAATGCCCCAAGTGTGGCGCACAAACAGATGTATGGTCAAGAATCGTAGGGTACTATCGTCCATTAAGGAGCTGGAATCCTGGAAGACTAGCAGACTTTAAGCGAAGAGTACACTATAAAATTTAAATGCAACATTTATTTTAATCATTGTTATTGTAGATCTAAATATCACGATAACTATATATTATTCCCGGATGCGTTACTATGGATAAATTACTCATATCTGAGATTAGAGAGCTCTCATTAATTGACGTCATAGGCCATCCTTCAATTGTTATTTGGCTACCTTACTGTAATTTTAGATGTCCATGGTGCCAGAATACACCCATAGTTAATGGTACGATTGTAAAAGAGATCTCCATAGATTACTTACGAGAGTTATTTTCATCGTCAAGAAGTCTTGTTGAATGTGTTCACGTTACAGGCGGCGAGCCAACACTTCATAAAGAGACGTTAAGAGCAATATATGAAATAGCTAAAGAGAACAATCTAATGACTAGCTTAGATACAAATGGTTCAAATCCTGACGTAGTAGATGAATTAGTTAGAGAGAGCTTGTTAGATCATTTAGCTCTAGATATAAAGGCCCCCTTAGATGATACAGTTTTGTACTCTAAAGTTACTGGTTTACCTCTACACAGCATAAATGACGTAGTTAAAAGGATTATGAAGACAATTGAAATAGTATTCAAAAATAAATTAGAAGTAGAACTACGTACAACATTAATACCCGATTTAAATGTTAATGATATAGATGCTATAGCAAGTTATGTATCCCGTATGATAAACAAATACGATAATTATGAGAAATGCATGTATGTTCTACAACAGTTTATCCCCTCCGAAACTGTAAGAGCCCCATATTATAAAAGACAGAAACCGACATCAACTGATGATATGATTAAATTAGCCCAACTAATTAAGAAAAAGTATAACCTAAGAGTTTACGTAAGGAGTTTAGACAAGGGTATTATAAGACTGTAACCATGATACATGTTCATGATTAAAATGTAGCATCCCTGTATCCCTTTCTCCATACTATTTCACCATTTGTCCTTCTAATTTCGACTATCCTATGAAAGGGTATAATTGTACCACCTAACCTAATATACCATGAGCCGATTTCATCTATATCAGAGGCTCTTATTTCGATGAAACCTATTTCACCATCTAAACTTCTATGAAGAATCCTGATAATGTATCTATCCGGTTTTTCATGCCATTTAATTCTATTAAGAGTCTCTCTAATTACTGATTTACCCTTTCTGGTCAAACTGACGTAAACACCACATATCGTGTTATCCTAGGTTAGCATATAACCTATTCCCTGTATATATCTTGATTAATCCATCTTATGCTGAGTTTACCTAACATGTATTAATCAGGATGGGTGCTCTTCAATAAAATCATCTACGCCTTAAATAAATAAAATTTATAGAGTAATAATTCACCTACTATAACTGAGATATAAATATGCCTAGGCGATGCTTGTTATCAACTATAATTTTGATAATACTTGCTACTAGTGTTCTAACGGTATTAGAAAGTTCAATGATGACCATAGTCTCTGCGGGTTCTGGAACTGTTTCTTGTTTGTAGGTCTTTTAAGGTCTTTGTAGGTTTTGGTATATCTCTTTGGGTTTAATCCTAGGTATTCTAGTGCTAGAATGTATGCTGAAGCAGTATGTCTGTCTAAACCAACATCTTTAGCTATCAGTTCCGCTAACTTACTTGTATATGCTGGGTTTACAAAGAATGGTTTTAGCCCATACCTCAATGCTTTAAGTACAAACATCTGTGATGCTTCTCTCTTAGTCCATCTAGTTATTTTACGATTAGCAGTACTATTCTTGGTGAACCTTCTCGTCTTTATAGTATCTGGGTCTTCGAAGACGACTATACTACATCCATGATGATAACAGTAATCCGTAACCTCGGATAGTACTTGAAATTGCTTTGTCCTCCTAGCAGTCCTTGGATAGCCGTGGCTTGTTACTTCTGGGAACCACCATGTTTTATGGTCTAGTAGCTCTCCTTTAGTTGAGACAATAACTAGGTTTGCTCTATCACTATTCCAGTCAATACCACCAATATTACGTCCTCTAGGCTTATCATAGACTCTTCTATACTTAAGGTAAATCTCTACTGGCACTATGAATTGGAACTCAACTAAAGCTTTATCCCTTGAATAATCCCTTATAACGCACCTAGCATTATAGCCAAGTAACTTATTAGAACCAAGCTCATATAATTCCCTTACAATGCTGATATGGGTTTTTAATGGCTTTATAGGTATTCTTATCCTCTCTATACCATAGTTCTTTGTAAAGACTACTACCTCTACTTCATTTGGTGATGAAAGCCTTATGTTTCGGTTTCCCTTATCTAGTTTATCACCTATTGCTTCGAATATAAGCCATTGCTTTAACTTCCTTACTTCCTTCCCTAGCTTCTTAGCTGATTTATACATTTCTCTAGCTCTCTCATAACATGCATGAGCATATTTTTGGTTAGGAACAAAACGTTTAATCTTAAACATGCATTCTTTCATAGGTATATTCTTTTCTAGGCATTCTAGTGTTATTATAACACCAAGTCGGTACATTCTTGCAGTAAACAATAGTTTAGCTACAACATTTCTATTACTTATCCTACTAAATGCTCTAACAGTAACGTGGTTAATTGTAGCTTCTTTTATCACGGATTTTCACCTTTCCTAAGTATAATAACTACCACTTTCTCTCCATAATACTTCTCAACAACTCTCTCATACTCCTTTGGAACATAGATTACGTAGCCTCTCCGACCCCATCTTGATACTTTTCCCTCGAATACTAGCAATACTTCACTCACCAATAAATATTAAAGAAGGAAAATCTTATAAACCTTACTAGTATATTGACTGCTGGGATGAAACCACGCTTCACTGATGGCTCTGGCTCTAAGGTATAGAGCTGGAGCCGTAGGTGGGGTGTGGTCAAAAACCGTGATGAACCAGCCTACGGAGACCCAGCACAGACCGTAGGCGGAGAACGGTATTCCTCTATGCCAGGATAATACTGGACTACCCTTCTTCTACTTCAGGGTGGGCTCACGATTTCCCCTAAAAACAAGACTAAAACAATTAGCCATTCAGGCAGTAAGGGAGTGTGTAGAAGAAGGCATCCTAAGGCCTAATACTGTACATCCCTTCACCTACATAAATAGTGGTGATTGTACAGGTAGCTACATCCCATGGGTCGAATATGAAATAACAGAGGGTGATACACTTGAGGTTACGTTTCTAGCTAAGGGTGGTGGTAGTGAGGCTCCATCATCACTAAAAATGCTATTACCCATTGAAGGACTAAGAGGCGTAAAGAGAGAAGTATTAAGAACGGTACTTGATGCTGGAGGAAAGCCATGTCCACCATCAATCATAGGTGTAGGCATTGGTGGAACAGCTGTTATAGCAGTTAGATTAGCTAAGAAAGCCCTGTTAAGAAACATGAATAAGAGGCATACAGAAAGCGAAGTAGCCAAACTTGAACATGAACTATTGGATTTAGTGAACCAGCTAGGTATAGGCCCAATGGGTATGGGTGGTAAAACAACAGTACTGGATGTCAGAGTAGAGTATAGCCATAGACACCCAGCAACACTAGCAGTAGCAATAATATTCAACTGTTGGGCTCTAAGAAAAGCCTCAGCAAAAATAAACCCTAACGGACAGGTAGAATATAACGCTGATGAGGTATGGACACTATGATTTTCGAGCTCAAAACACCATTAACTGAGGAGACCATAAGAAAACTCAAAGTAGGCACCATAGTATACCTTAGTGGAGTAATCTTTACACTAAGAGACCAAGGACATAGAAGAGTAATAGAGGAAGCTAAGAAAGGGAAAAGCCACCCATGGATATGAAGGGATTAGCAGTATTCCATGCAGGACCAATAGTGAAGAAAGTAGACAACAGTGGAGAATAATATTAATAAGGTCCGACAACAAGCACAAGAATGGAACCTATAGAACCAGAATTCATCAAACTAACAGGAATAAAAATGGTGATAGGCAAGGGGGGTAGGGTCCGGAAACAGCTAAAGCATGTAGAGATTACGGAGCAGTCTATGCTGAACTAACAGGTGGAACAGCATCACTAATAACCAAAAGCATAACAAAAGTACTAGATGTACGCTGGCTAGACTTAGGAATACCAGAAGCTTTATGGTTACTAGAAGTAAGAAAGCTAGGGCCACTAATTGTAACTATAGATGCTGAAGGCAATAACCTAAGAGAGAAAGTGATGAGAAAAGCCAAGGAAACCTATGAAAGGATAAATAAAATATATGAAGGCATACTAGCAAACCTTATCTAACTCTTCCAATACCTATTTTAATCGGTTTAATACGATGGTTAAAGTTAAATGGTTTACAAGTAACCTCAAAGTAACACAGTACATCCATAAAATAGGTGAAATAAATATCAAATAAGGTGAAAGAACCATCAAAGCGGCAACTAAAACATCTAAACTTGCCTTTGCACAATAGTTATTAGTGTATATTTTTTCATAAAGCCCTTTTCGTGAATAAATCTTTCCAAGTAGTCTCCCTTGCATATACTGAAATATAGCTTTATTAATAGTATTTACGTGTGTATTGGCTATGCGGAGCCATCTTAATAGGGTGATAGCATTCACGGGATTGGATATTTTAGCTAGTTTTCTATTGCCTTTTAGAGGTAAGGTTTTGAAGCCTAAGAGAAGGTTGAGGAAGCCTGTTGAGCCGAAAGTTGTTATTGTGAAGTCTCCTCAGAGAAATGTTGAGCTAATGGTTAGGGAGGCATTGGATTGTTTGGGCGATCTTGGTGGTATTGTGTGCTCTGATTCCACTGTTTTAATTAAGCCAAATGTTGGATTTAGTTACGTTGAGGCAAATACTAATCCTAAGGTTGTAGAAGCAGTAGTAAAAGTGGTTAAGGAGCATAGTCCTAGAAGAATAGTTATAGCTGAGAGTTCTGTTAGGGGAAGTGATACAACTTACAACTTTATGGTTACAGGATTATATGATATTGCTAGGAAGTATGGTGTTGAAATGGTTGATCTTAAGAAGACTAAGGATGTGGTTACAGTTGAGACCTTCGGCTCAAAATTGAAAACTGTGAGAGTTTATAAGTTAGCGTATGAAGCTGATGTCATAATTAGTATGCCTAAACTTAAACGTCATGTGGAAGCCGGGGTAACGATATCGTTAAAGAATATGATGGGTACACTCCCGGATAGTGAGAAGGGACGTTTTCACCTTTTAGGGCTTCATCAGTGTATTGTAGATTTAAACACTGTCCTTAAGCCAGACTTAGCAGTAATTGACGCCTTGGATGTTATGACAGTTACAGGTCCTAGTCATGGAGAGATGGTTAAAGCAAATATGGTGATAGTATCTAAGGATCCTATAGCAGCAGATGCTATTGCGGCACTTGAACTTTTCAAGCTGGAAGGCATAGATAGCCCGCTAAATGAACTCTATAAGATCGAGCATATAATTAAGGCTGGAGAGTTAGGCTTAGGAGAAGCTAATCCAGAGAAAATAGAGGTCCTTGTGAAGACTATTTAGCTTGGTAATGGTGAGCGGCTACGCGATTAAAAAGCATGATGTTCTCTAGTATTATATCTAAGTTTATACAATATAGGGATGTTGTAAGACCTCCTGGAGCTTTAATTGAAAACGCATTCTTAAAGTTATGTACCAAGTGCGGTCTGTGCATTGAAGCTTGTAGAATTGCTGGTACAGGTACACTAGAAAAATGTAGTATATTTCACGGTCTCAAGAAACGTGGAACACCCAGAGTTAACCCGTTAAAAGCTCCTTGTGAGATAATTAAGGGCAGATGTGAAGATAGCCCTCCATGCGTTAAGGCATGCCCTACAGGCGCTTTACAATTAGTAGATAGCTCTTTTGTGAAACTTGGCAGTGTGGAATGGTATCGGGATAGATGTATTGCTGTGATTAAAGGTGGTGGATGCTTAGTATGTTATGAAGTCTGCCCTATATCAGGGGCTATTAAGCCGACTAGAGATAGAATACCAGAATTTAACACAGAACTATGTATAGGCTGTGGGAGATGTGTTAACGCCTGTCCAGCTAACCCTAAGGCGTTAAAACTTACATCTAAAGGTGCCAAGAGAATACAGTACTAGAGATAATTAAGAGAGTTTAAGAAGCGACATCAATATCGTCTATTTCTAAATCACGCATAAGTGAATGAAAGTTTTGAGATAGAGGTTAGACTGGAAAAGCTCTTGCTTCTTTCACACCTACCTTAGTTATTACAAATTCACAGTAGGGATCCCCTTTTGCTATACACATTATCTCTTTAGCTGTATACTTTGCTTTAAATAATCCTGAGAATAGACCTGCAATAAAGCCTCTTAAGAGGTGACTGAAAGGTTTATCTGATGGTTTACCTATTTCACATTCAAATGAATCGTAGACTCTTATAATACTAGTTCCATTAGGGTCTAGTTTCACTAATTCTATACTACAATAGCCTAATGCTTTGAACAATGGTGCACTAATAGCACTAAGTATTATTTTGGGGTCCTTTATACCTAATGTTGAACCTAGCTCTAGGTCGCTTTTGGCTGCTTCTTCGCCACCAAAATATCCTAAATAGAATAGGAATGCTTCGACAATGTTACCGAATTTCTTCCTTGACTCAGTAAGTAAACCTCTATATATTATGTCGCCAATGACTATTGCTCTCTGCTTCAATCCTAGCCTTAATGGAAAGCTCTCAGTATCTATTAGAAATCCTGGGATTTTCGGCTGAAGGATCTTGACATCTTCGACGAAGCCGTATTGTTTAATATCGTAGACTATTTTGTCAAGAACGGCCTTCTCTTCAACACTAAAGTATATTAGTAATTTAAACCTATTAACAGATACGTGATGATAATTTACAAACAATATGTCCAATGCTGCTCTATCTATGTTATCAATTATTTTCTTAATGCCCTTGCCGTAGTGCTTTATGGTTACTATGAGTCCGTATACTGGAGCATCACGTTTAATTATCATTCGGCTTAAATCCAAATTGCTGACACCTCATCACGTTTTTCGACCACTCCAGCTCAAAATATAATGGTAAGCTCGTTATTATACTTTTTTAATGCTGTATTGACCCTATACCTTGGCCATTTTATTCTAGTTTTTATTTAGGTTTAATTCATTTATCCCGATTATTAATCAGATAGAATTCAATGTAGTGTACCATAGATTATGTTTAGTAATGTGCCCATAGTGTTCTTCAGTTATAGTATGTATTCTTTTACGATCTCCCGAGACTCACCTACCCGTACGATTCTACCTTCATCTAATATTACAACTTTAGTGGATATAGCTAGAGTTAAGAATGGATCATGTGTAGCTATTATAATAACCTTATCTTTCATGGCTTTGAGTGTTTCTATTACACGTTTACGTCTAGATAAGTGTAAGTGGGCTAGAGGTTCATCAAGAAACAAATAATCAGGATTCAGTATTAATGCTCTGGCTAATGCTACTAACTGTTTTTCTCCTATTGAAAGCTCTTTAACATCCTTATCAATAATATATGAAATGTCTAACTTTTCAGCGATTTTATGCACTTTCTCTTCCGCCTCTACTTTACTACAACCCCTAATGAGTAAACTGTAGGCAATATTGTCTAGCACTTTACCTCTTAAGAGTATTGGCTTCTCATGGACATAAACTATTCTTCGTCTATACTTTATCATTTCCTGGTACTTTAGATTCCAGTATTCAACTCCATTAACAAATACTTTGCCCTTTACTGGTTTATATAGGCATGAGGCGACTTTTAACAATGTTGTTTTACCACTACCATTAGGTCCCATTATCACTGTTATTCCTTTGCTAAACGTTATATTGATGTCTTTAAGAACGTATATGTCGTCTATATAACTGAACCATACGTCTCTTAGTTCAATCATTTAATTCTCCTCTTAATCATTCTAACACTTAAAATAATTGATAAAACGATTATAAATAGTAATGCACCAAGAATTATGGCTAACCCGAATTCACCTTTCTCAACCTCTAATGCTATAGCCGTAGTGAACACTCTAGTATAGCCCTTAATATTACCACCAACCATTAATGCTACACCAAGCTCGCCAATAGCCCTAGTGAAACCGATTAAGGATGCTACAACAACATCCCCTGAAACCTCTCTCACAATAAGCCTATATGCTTGACCTTTAGTAGCTCCAAGTGACAGCGCGAGCTCCCAGTATTCACTGAGTGCTTTAACAAATA
>CAZTBM010000014.1:0-36775 GCA_964611985.1 uncultured Desulfurococcales archaeon
AGCCTAAGGTTTCCGTTGAAACTTTACCGTTATGGCAGAGTATGCATCTAACCTGGAATATAGTATTGGTGGTATTGGTTATTTCGAAACATACTGATCTTATGTTACTTAATTTGCTCGAGACTTTTGCTGTACAAGTGTATGTTGCATACGCACCTTTGAAAAACCAGGGTGGCTCATGCCTCACACGATTACTCCAATAAAGTGTTATGAATATTGAGGATACTAGTGTTAATGTTACTAAGGATAAAAGAATTATCCCTCGTATTGTATTATCGTTCGTCTTGTACGACATTATTTCTCTACTACTGCTATTATTATGTCGTTTATGTTTGTTCCCGTTGGTCCCGTATATATGTAGTCTTCTAACTCTTTGAAGTATGTGTAACTATCGTTCTCTTCCAGTATTCTGTCTATGTTTAATCCTTTCTCTTCGGCTCTGGTGAGGCTATGTGCGTCTACTATTCCTCCTGCTACATCTGTTACTCCATCAATCCCGTCTGAGCCTATTGAGGCTATGGCTATTCCATGTTCTCCACTTATTAGTGTTGATGCTGATAGTGCTAACTCTTGGTTTCTTCCTCCCTTTCCTTTTCCTCTTACAGTTACCGTTGTTTCTCCTCCAAAGAGTAGTACTGCTGGCTTAGGTACTGGTGTATCATTCTTCTTTACTTCTAGAGCTATTGATGCTATGACCTTTCCTACTTCTCTTGCTTCTCCTTGGATTAGGCTTGTGATTATTATTGGATTGTATCCTAGCTTTTCAGCTGTCTCTTTCATTCTCTTTAGTGCTACTATATTGCTTGCTATAATCTTGTTTTCTACTTTAGTGAATATTTTATCTTCTGGTTTTACCGTTTCCTCCTCTAAGCCCTTTAATCCTCTCAATATGTGTTGTCTTACAGGTTCTGGTACTTCCTCCCATATCTTGTATTTTACCAGTACATTATATGCGTCTTTGAATGTTGTATGATCTGGCGCTGTAGGACCAGAAGCTATAGTGCTTAAATCATCCCCTACTACATCAGAGATTATTAATGATACTACTCTAGCTGGGTACGCGTATCTTGCTAGTTTACCGCCTTTAACTTGTGATAAGTGTTTTCTTACAGCATTAACCTCGTTTATTGTTGCACCACACTTTAAGAGAAGCCTTGTTGTTTCAATCATATCCTCTAGTGTTATACCCTCTACTGGTTTTTCAAAGAGTGCCGACCCACCTCCAGATATTAAGACTAATACTAGATCCTCCTCCCCCGCTTGCGAGGCCAGCTCTATCGCTTCAGAAGCTGCTCTAATACTGTCCTTGTCAGGTAATGGGTGACCTGACCCGATAACCTTAATCCTCTTTAGCTTACATTTCTCCGCTATAGGCTTAGGTACTGATATTACACCTTTGTCTATTCTATCCGATAATACATCTTCAACAGCTTTAGCCATATTACATGCTGCCTTACCAAACCCTATAACGAATACTCTTCTAGCATGGTACACTCTTCCGTTAATAATGATGTTACTGTCGTGTCTTTTTAGATGCCTGACTACTGCATCATAGGGGTTTGCGCTTGCTATTCCAGTTTCTATAAGCTTAACTACTACTTCTCTAGCTTTAACACACTTAGGACACGCCTTGTCAGGGATTAGTAGTTCTTGAGTATTCTTTACAATTGTCATGGCTTAGTCATCTCTTTGTTCTAGGCTTTTATGCTCTAGTTTATAGTTTTATGTATTAGTTTATCTATGTTCTTCTCTTAGAAAGAGCAATATGTAAAATATCTCGATAATTGAGAGTATAAGCGTAATTGTTATTGCCATGTAGGGTCCTAATGCTTTAATACTATATATGTATCCTAATATGAGTAGAGTCCATGTGTAGCCTATTTGTGCAGACGTATTTATGAATGATATTACTCTACCTCTGATACTAGCTGGTGTAATATCGCCTATGTAGCTATTTCTCGCTACTGGTAGTATTGTATGAGAGCTTATAGTGTTTAGTATTAGTATGGGTAACATAACCTCCTTAATCCTTAGTGATAGTAGTAGTACGTATGGTATGGTTTTGAGGAGTAAACCTATTGAGAGGAGCCTCTTTCTAGGCATGGAGTCAAGTACTGGTAGGACGATAATGCTAACTATCATTGATGATAGTGAGGCTAGTGCTGTATAAACACCCCATTCCTTACCTGTTATGTTCAAATACTCTGTAGCGTATATTACTCCATAAGCCTCTAGAAATCCTATAGCCCATGCGCTCAATAGTAGGAGGTCTAATGTTAGAACTCTTATACCTATATGTGCCTCTTTAACTACTCTATATACATCAATATATGAGTGTAGTATTTCACGTAGACTTATTTTAGCCTTACCTGTTACTTGGTACTCGCTATATGTCTCCTTTAGATACTTTGTTCTAAGTGATGCCGCTAGCAATCCAACTATACCAGCTATTATGAAGCCTAATCTTATTCCTTGAATACCATATAGGTCGTAGAGGTACCCTCCTATAGGTGGCATTATGAGCCATGGTATGTTAGGTGCTATCATTGTTAATGCTATTCCCCTTGCTCTAATATGTGGTGGTAGGGAGTCAACAATTATCGTCATTAATGCTGGCCTATAGAAATGTAAAGTGCTATCAATGAACCATAGGATTAGAAGTGTAATCCAGTCTGGGACTATGGCATAAAGGAATGTTATTAGAGTTATAATCCAAGTCATTGGTATAATTAGTCTTCTCCTACCAAGCTTATCTGTAAGATACCCTCCGGGAATGGTCATTAATGCCGCTCCAAGAACACCTAGTGATCTAACTAGTGAAACCCCGAAATCGCCACCACCCAAGAGCTTAATGTAGAGAGAAAAATAGGGCATGACAATAGCCCATCCTATACCAAAGAGAACCCACGATAAGATCATTACACCTACATTACCCTTCATTATCGTAATATACTCATAGAGACCTGGTCTTCTCATCTAACTACACCAAACCCTCCAAGATTGTATTTATTTCAATACCATATTACAGCATTCTCGAACTGTCCTAGTATTTGTGCTTATTTTGCCGCTTTTCTAATTAGAATAACTATAGTCTATTTATACTTTAACCTCTTTACTCAACTTTAGAAGGTAATTAACACTTTATGTGTAATCCATTACTCTGGGGCTGTTGCTGATACGAATAATGGGGTAATATATGTCTCTATGAATGCAGCAATAAGAAGGAGTATTGCTATGATTTTAAACTTTCTTAATGCAAATTTATAATCCTCTTTAAGGCTGTAACCTCTTCTTAGAAATAGTTTAGCAAGTAATGTTAACCCTATATTTATGCCTAGAGCTGTTGAAGCAATAAATGCAGGTAATTCTATAACGCCGTGGGGTAAGAGTCCTAAGAGAGCGTATGATATTGGAAGTATCTTAAATATGGAGCCTATAATATACCCATTCATGTATAACATGAACACTGGCATGATTATGGTTACTCCAAGGAGAATGGCAAGTAGTGATTTAGCTGCATTATTAAAGAATATCATTAAGACTGTTGTAGGATCGAAAGGCTTAAACTTTATACCAAGCCTTTCAAGAGCCTCCTTTAACTCTTTAAGTCCAATACCAGCCTCAGTCTTCGAAGCTCTTAAACCGCTAACTACACCATAGGTAAATATCATAACTGCTAGTATGAAAGCTATTAACAGTTTATTCATTATCTGTTGCACCGAATAATAGTTATAGGATATAACACTAATATTTTTATTAGATCACCTTTAGATTGAACATCAGTACCTTAGTGTTAGTGACTAGATACCATAACGAAAAATTTAAATAATAATATTAGTGGTTTGAATAAGTAGGTTTAGAATTCAACTATAGTTTTTGAGGGTTGCCTCTGTGATATCAGAGACTTATGTTACCATAGTAGTGTTATTCGTCTTACCAATATTCCTTGCAGCATTCATTTTGTACTGTATTAGGATAATTAAGGGACCCTCAGTACCTGATATGGTTTTAGCTGTTGATGCATTATCATTTGATATTGCAGCCTTCATGGGTATTCTTGCATTATACTTTAAGTCCTCTCTATTAATCACTGGAGCAATAGTTCTCGCTTTATGGGCTTATGCGTTAGACATATTCATAGCCAAGTATTATGAGAAGAAGGAGCTAGGTGAATGAAAAGATGATAGATTTAATAATATTCATTATTGGAGCAGCATTAATGATTATAGGAGCTATATGCGATCTTATAGGCGCCTTAGGTTTCATTAGGTTTCCTAACTTTTTCGTTAGACTTCATGCAGCAACTATTGGTGCTATCGGTGGAGCCGTCTACCCGTTATTTGGTGTAGCACTTGTAGCTCTAGTTATGGAAGCACCTGCGTTCACAAGGTATGCTATAGCTGGTGGAGCCTTCGTTACAGCAATAATAATCCTCCTCATAGCACCAACAGGCTCACATGCACTAGCACGTGCAACACATAGAGCTAAAGTTGTACCCGTCTATCCCAAGATATGTGACCACCTTGAAGAGGATAGAGGAGAAGTAAAGGAGGAGGTGAAAGAGGCATGATCATGATTATCCATTTAGTAATGTTAGCTCTTATGCTCTCTCTAGCACTGGTATTCGCATATTTAGCCATCGTTGAAAGAGATTTACTTAAGGCTGTGGTTTTCTCAGCTGCGCAAACTATAGCGTATGCCATAACATACTACCTACTAATGGTACCAGATATAGTCTTAGCTTACGTTGCTGTCGCTGTAGGAATATATTCTGCTCTCCTGGTGTTTGCTGTAAAGAAGACTGAAAGATATGAAGAGGTGTAAATGGGAAATGACTAGGAAGGATCTCTATGTTATAGTCGCACTCATATTATTCCTTATAACACTAGCTTACGCAATAGCATTTGCCGGTATTGTAGGATTGCCTGCCCAAAAAGATCTTAGGCCTCTAGGAAGATTCTATCTAACATACATGGTTAATAGTTATGTTAAAAAGTTCTGGGCTGCAAGCCCTGAAGGGGTTACAGCAATACTGTGGGATTATAGAGGCTTAGATACACTATATGAGACTTCAGTATTCTTCCTAGCTATAATTGGTAGTGTTGCAATATTTAGACTGACAAGAGAGGATGAGAAGGAGCTACATAAGAGAGAAGAGGAGGTAAAAGATACAGGACTATCCATAATAGTGAAGCTTGTTACCAGAGTAATATTCGCCTTAATCATAGCTGTCTCAGCATCGATAGCTCTACACGGACACTTAACACCTGGTGGAGGCTTCCAAGGCGGATCAGCACTAGCCGTAGCTCCGATACTACTAATATTCGCTATGTCAAGATACTTTGTTGAAAAGCTAGGTCTTAAAGAGTCTACAGCTCTCTCCCTCAGAACTATAGGATTGGTAACAATAGGTATAGTGGGCTTAGTCCCATTAATTATGGGGCTTGGAACAGCATATTTCATGCAAAACCAGCCTAAGCCAGGATCAGTATTCACTGGTTTTCCAAACTATGTTGGTGATGTTCTACTCGGCGGATCACTACTATACTACAATATTGCTGAGTTTCTAGCCGTAGGAGCAGGCTTTACCGTAGTCTTCCTCTTACTCTCAATACCAGAGGATGTATTCAAGAAGATTATTAGGAGGGAAGGAGAAGTTGCTCATTGAAGTCTTTCTATGGATATATATTTACCTAGTCATCTTAGTAATATTTGCTATATCACTTTATGGTATTGTATTTAGACCCAATATTCTAAAGAAAATCATAGCCTTAACAATATTTGCTGACACAGCTAATACGCTCATGATACTAGTTGGCTATAGATTCATATACCCTGTTTCACCACCAATAATAACGTCCATTAAGCCCACTCCAGAACAGATAAGAGAGTTCGTTAAGGTAGCTGTTGACCCTATACCACCAGCACTAGTAATAACAGCTATAGTCATTAATATGGCTGTTACTCTACTCATAACTTTCCTTGCAATACAGGCTTACAGGCTATATGGATCTCTTGATGCAAGGAAAATAGCTAAACTTAAAGGGTGATGATGTATGGCCTCTAGACTTGCAAAATCAATAAGCGTCATGATAATGCTATTCCTAGTGTATATCATCTTTTCAGGCTCCTTTACATCATTCGATATAGTCACTGGCATTATAATAGCAGTTATTGGAGGCTTATTAACAGCTAACTTACTAGTTAAAGAGCCTAAGAAGTCACTTAACCCCATAAGGCTAATCTGGCTACTAATCTATGCATTACTCTACCTGTCGATTATTGAGTTTAGGGCACACTTTGATGTCGCTAAGAGGATATTGAATCCCAAACTACCTATCAAGCCTGGAATAGTTAGAGTACCCTATCATGTAGACACCGATTACGCTAAAGTAACCATAGCTAACTCAATAACGAATACTCCAGGAACAGTAGTTGTAGATCTCGATGAAGACAAAAGGTATTACTATGTACACTGGATTAACGTGAAAGCTCCAGATGAGAAAACGACCTACGAGAATATTGTTAAAACCTTCGAGAAATACGCTAAGAAAATATTTGATTAAAAATGGGAGGTGTAAGATGTGTACATGGTCAACATGGTTGAAAACTTCCTTGCCCTCACCCCCTCACTACCAATAATATTAGCCTTTGCACTACCCCTCATAAGCCTAGTTGTCAAGTCTAGGAGAGTATGGGAGTCTTACACCATTACTGCATCATTTATCATCTTACTACTAGCATTAACTAACTTCATGAGAGTATATGAAGTCGGTAAGCCGTTAATATACAAGTTTGGTGGATGGCCACCACCAATAGGTATAGTTTATGAAGTCGACTTATTAGGCGCTCTAATGGGCTTACTAGTAGCTAGTATAATGTTCCTTATAGCAATTTATAGTGTGAAATATCTCGAGCATGCCCATGGAGTGGAATGGTACTATACGTTACTATTAGGCGTTGAAGCCGGCATGCTTGGATGCGTCTATACTGGTGATGCCTTCAACCTTTTCGTAATGTTAGAGGTTACTAGTGTTGCAGCTTATGGTCTTGTAGCATTTTATAGATCAAATAAAGAGGCTATAGAGGCGGCGTTAAAATATGCTATTGTGGGCTCTATTGCTACAACAGTATACTTCATATCACTAGCGTTCCTCTATGGAACATATGGTACACTAAATATGGCCGATATTATAGCAAAGTCTAAGCTTATGGTGTCACCAGAGTTAGCATTAATATCAGGGATACCTGTGGCTAACATAATTATCGGCGCCGCCATAATACTAGCACTAGCTATATGGGCTTTCACAGTTAAGGCTGCAGCATTCCCCAATCACTTCTGGCTTCCAGATGCTCACCCGGCTGCTCCAACGCCTATCTCAGCTGTACTTTCAGGACTTGTAGTTAAAGTCGGTGTTTATGCTGTTATAAGATTCTCATTTACAATCTTTGGTGGGGCTGAACTACTATCAAACGTTATTTCAGTACTTTACATAGTACTCTTAATTCTAGGTATATTCTCAGCCTTTGTAGCTTCAATGCTTATGGTCGTGCAAACAGATATCAAGAGGCTTATAGCTTATAGTACGGTAATGCACATAGGATTAATATTTATGGGCATAGGTTTAGGTACACCACTAGGTTTAGCGGCAGCAATATATCACACAATAAACCACGCTGTGGCTAAGGCACTACTCTTCCTTGCAGCTGGCGTATTCATATATACAGCTAAGACTAGAAACATTGATGAACTTGCTGGTATAGGAAGGTATATGCCACTATCAACATTCACATTTATTATTGCAGCATTAGCTCTTGTTGGTATACCGCCATTAAATGGGTTTATGAGTAAACTTACACTATACTATGCACTTATAGATGCTGGTCTTGCACCACTAGTCGTAGTAATAATAGTAACAAGTGCGTTAGCTCTACTAGCGTATGTTAAGATAGTTTATAGTGTTTGGCTTAAAGCACCACTTAGAGATTATAGTGATGTTAAGGAGGCACACCCATTAATGCTAGTACCGCTATTAATATTAGCATTAACATGTATAGTTCTTGGTGTAACAGCACCACTACTAATGGATAAGCTCATCATGCCCACTGTTAAAGCAACACTCAATAGTGACTTGTATGTTAAAGTTGCTTTAGAAGCTTTAAGAAAATTCCTATCCTCATAAAGGAGGTGTAATACAGGATGCAACTTAACACATACGACATATATACCATGATATTATATGCTACATTATCTATGGTAATTATAGCTTCATCATTCTATTCCCTATACTTACTAGTTAAGTCTATTAGGAGAGTTCATGTAACACCAGAGAAGATTAAGATTTATGCTTGTGGTGAAGACCTTCCAGTTAATAAGGCTAGTGTTTCAGGGTTAAACTTCTATTGGGGTGTTGTGAAGAGATCTCTACGCAACCTATATGCTACTATTAGGGATAAGATGCATACTGGCATTCTTAGTGATTGGTTATTCTTCATGTCGTTATGGCTTGTAATAATTGTTATAACATTATCACTTTCAGCGAGGTGATGATACAGTGATAAATCCAATAGTAGATTTCATAATATCAGTTTTAGTCTACCCGGGTATGATATTTACATTCATTATAGCCTTACTTACACAATGGTATTATAGAAAGGCTTATGCTAGAATGCAGAATAGAGTTGGACCTAGATTTGTAGGTCCAAGGGGAATACTTCAACCTCTAGCTGATTTCCTAAAGCTCTTAACGAAAGAGGATATTACAACTATTGTTGCAAGGGAGAAAGCTCCAATACTCTTCTTAAGCTTAGGTATAGGTGCCATAATAACCATTCTACTAATGCTACCATTCTCAATATTCCCTATAAGGGCACCATACGACATAATGTTATGTATATACTTAGCGCTATGGGCTACTCTAGCTCTAGCACTACTTGGACTATTAACTCCAAACCCATTCTCAATTGTTGGTGCCTCTAGGCTACTATCACTTGTCTTCGTTTATGAGCCATTGTTTGTTGCTTCCCTACTCGTTCCAGTGATATTAGCTAGTAGACTGTATAATGCATCATACTCAATATACCTTACAAGTCTCTATTCATGGAGATTATGGTGGGAGCCTTTAGCAGTAATACCGTTAGCCCTAGGTTTATTCTCCATAATCTTAACTCTACAATGTAAACTCATGCTTAAGCCATTCGATATTCCTGAAGCTGAAACAGAGATTGTAGCTGGATTCTTCACAGAGTATTCTGGACCCAAACTAGCATACATTATCACATTACATGATGTGGAGATGGTTGTCTACACATTCCTAATAGTATTCTTATTCCTAGGAGGGCCAGCACCATTCCCACTATATAGTATTGGTGGGGTCTTAATGATAGCTATAAAGTACTTAGTAGTTGTTACCATTCTAACATTAATAAAAGCTGCTACAGCTAGATATAGGATTGAGCAAGCACTAAGCTTTATGTGGAAGTATGTTGCTCCACCAGCAATAATAGCAGTAGTCCTAGCAGTAATTTTACCCATTTAAAGACTAGCTAGTTAAGAGCATCTCAAAATGGGCAGTATCAAGAATATTAACAATTCGATTACAGGTATTATAAGGTCTTCTAAAAGACCACTACTCATAGCTCTTGGTAATCCTTTAAGAAGAGATGATGGTGTAGGCTACTACGTTTATAAAAGCCTATCTAATTTGAAAAGTATACCTATAACCTACTGCTATAGCTTAGAGTTATGTACCGATATAATTGCTGAGTATAAGCCTGATACAATTATAATATTAGATGCTATAGATGCTGGTATTGAGCCTGGTGATCTAGTATTCACATGCAATCTAAATACTATAATTGAAGAATACTTGCCAACAACACATACTGTACCTTTATCATTAGTAATAAGATATCTTAAGGAGACTATTCCAACAATTAAAAGGATATGCCTACTTGGAGTTCAGATTAAAGATAGGGGTATTGGTGAAGGCTTAAGTAGTGAAGTTGAGAAAACAACTAGATATATTATTGATTTACTAACTTCTATTTTTCCTCCTTCTTAAATATTGGTTCCCCTATAAGCCTCTCCTTATCACCTATTGGTGGCGGCCTAGTTTCTGTAATAACATATGCTTTTTTAGGACATGATATTACACATTGGTAACAGAATACACATCTGTAATAGTGTACTACTGGATACCTTTTATTACCATATTCCGAGTATACCCTCATTTCAATTGCTTTTGTTGGACAGTCTATAGCACATAAACCACAACTTATACATTTACTTGCATCTACCCTATGTAGTCCCCTATATCCTGGTGCTGGTGGTATATCCTCTTTAGGGAAGGGTAGTGTTGCTGGTTTTTTGAAAAGATTTTCAGCTGCCTCCTTAAGTAGTCTGGGAAGGCTCATAAGCTCTCACCTCTTCATTTTAGATAGGTCTTTAAGTCTCATGGTGTATGTTCTCTCAGTCTTGACGTCTACTACTGTTACTCTCTCTGAACATGATATGCATGGATCGTAGCTACCAAAAATTGCTGGTACATCAGCAATGTGTTGACCTACGAGTATTTTTATTCCATTATGTATATTCGTGAATGACGGCGTTCTAATTTTAAGTCTATATGGATTCATACCCTTACCATCATGAATTATATGGTATAATAGTTCTCCTCTAGGAGCTTCACTCCTACCTATACCCTCTCCGGCTGGGAATCTTCTAGGTATAACCTTTGGTCCTATTGGTCCTGATGGTAAGTGGTCGAGTACGTATCTAACCATATTTATTGATTCAAGGGTTTCATCCACGCGCACCATCACCCTAGCCCATGAGTCACATTCCTTATAGACTATCTCATTGAATGGTACTTCATCGTATGCATCGT
This sequence comes from uncultured Desulfurococcales archaeon, assembly GCA_964611985.1. GTDB lineage: Archaea > Thermoproteota > Thermoprotei_A > CAZTBM01 > SZUA-1508 > SZUA-1508. Next base: position 10,890 of record CAZTBM010000014.1, read on the forward strand.
AGGGATCCAGCTTCCTAATATCACATGATATCCCGCTACCTCTAGCTGTTGGACCTACAAGACATAGGTCTATAGCTCTACTGTAGGGTATTTTGCCTACATCAACTAGCCTCCTCCTAACGATAGGGTCTTCCGCGAAGACCTTCTTATAGTATTTCATACGCTCTTCTATGTAGTTTAGGTGCTTCTTTATTATGTCGGCTTTCTCTTGGTTTATGTCGCGTTTTACGCCACCAATAGCTATGTAGTCTGCTAGTACCCTATTACCCGTTACTAGCTCTTTAAGATACATGACTCTCTCTCTATCCCTCATTAGGAGCATGAATAAGGTATCAAAGCCTATCAACTCAGCTATAATAGCAAGTATTATCATGTGGCTATGTATCCTCTCTAGCTCATTCACTAATACTCTAAGCCATTTAGCTCTTGGTGGTACCTCTATTTTAGCTAAATCCTCAACTGCTAAAGCATAGGTTGTACCATGTATTGTATTACATATACCACAAACTCTAGAGCACATGTAAAGACAGTGTATGAAGCTTCTTCTCTCAGCTAGCCATTCAACACCTCTATGGTTAAAGCCTGGAACGAGAAATACGTCTACAACTACTTCCCCATCAACTTTTAGTTTAAGTTGTAGAGGCTCATGGAGTGCTGGGTGTTGGGGTCCTATAGGGATTTCAACTGTCCTAACTTGGCTCATGAAGAGTTTCACCTCTTGGAGGGAGATTTCCAATCCTTTCTCAGGGGGAACTCGTTTGCCATTTCATCGGGTAGGAAGTATGGTTTACGTGGTGACTTATTACCTTCGAACACTATGCCGTAGAAGTCGTAGACCTCATTCTCGTATGGTATTACCCCCTCATACATATCCGATATACTTGGGATTACAGGTTTGTCTCTAGGTATTTTAACTTTAATCGTAACATACTCTCTTGTTTTCAGAACTTGAATGTCATAGTTTAATTCAAAGAGACCTTGGGCTATCAGGTCTACAGCTGCTATAGCACATACATATACATCTCCATCAAAGGCTTTAATAAGAGACTTAATGGCCTCTCTTAACATATCTTTGGTTACCTCAACGTAGTATCTTTTCTTCTTTGGGTACGCCTTTACTTCACCAAATTTTTGTAAAACCTCTACAACGCTCACCATGATATAACCCCCTTTTTCAATGCTTTCCTATTCTGAGCTCTTCTTCAGTTTTCTGTTTGAGTATGCCGATAGCCTCAATTATACCTTTAATTATCATTTCAGGCCTTGGAGGGCAGCCCGGAACATATATATCTACAGGTATTACTTTATCTACTCCCTCAACATGACTGTAAGATCCGTGGAAGACTCCACCACTACAAGCACATGTACCAACAGCTATGACTACTTTAGGTTCAGGCATTTGCTCATAAATTCTCTTTAGTCTCTCGGCAACCTTCTTAGTTACAACACCTGTGACTATGAGGATATCTGCATGTCTGGGACTTGGTGTAAGTTTAACACCAAATCTTTCAGGGTCATAGAGTGGGGTTATGGCAGCTAACACTTCAATATCACAGCCATTACATGCTGCAGTGTTGAAGTGGAGTAACCACGGTGAACTCTTTACACCCCATGACATAAGCCTCTTTAGCACCATTTTTAAAGCACACCTTAAAGAACTTTACAATTACAGCTCACTTTCATTAAAATATATTTGTCTAATTAAGTTTTTCTTAAAGAAAAATATGGAGTATTCATTTGAGTTAAAAATAGAGTAGAGAGGTTACGGGATACATATTTTCACTCTTTTATATAGGGTTTGCCTAGGGCCGCTGGAATTCTAGCTCTACCAACAAATATTGCGACAACAGCTAAAGTGCCAAGGTAGGGTATTACTTTGAATAGATACGCTAATGTAGGTTGAGTGCTTGTTATACTTAGATATATGGCTAGGGCGTCGAAGAATCCGAATATGTATGCACCTATGATTGCTAATAAGGGGTTCCAGTTACTGAAGGCCACATTAGCTAATGCTATGAATCCTCGTCCAGCTGAAATCTCCTTGGTGAACTGGCCAACCCAGTCTATGGAGAGATAGGCTCCCCCAAGGCCGGCTAGTGTAGCACCTAGTATTGTTGCCAGAAATCTAACTCTCATAATATTAACTCCCATAGCTTCTGCTGCTCTAGGGTCTTCACCGCATGCTCTAAGCCTTAATCCAGCATTTGTTTTGAATAAGAAGAACCATGCCAGTACTGCGATTATTATGGCAATGAATGTTAGAGGTGATACAGGGTACCTCGCTATAATAATCTTTGGTACTGTTTTTACTGGTGGCGAATTACCAAATGTATTCCATAGGGTTATTAATGTTATTACTCCAACTCCGTAAGCGAATAAATTCAGCCCTACACCAGATACTATTTGATCTCCTCGCAGGTACACACTGATTATCCCATGTAAAACGCCGACAAGTGAGCCTGTAATTAAGCCTACTAGTAACGCTAGTACGATATTGTTTGTATAGAAGCATACTACTGCTGAGGTAAGAGCTGATAAGAGGAATATACCTTCAATTCCTATATTGACGACTCCAGATCTCTCTGTAATTATCTCTCCTACAGCACCTAATAGTAGTGGAACCATTGGTGTAAGAGCCATTACTAAGAGATCAGCTACTTGAAACACCTTTACCCACCAACCTCCTGGTTCTTATGTAACTTATGAGCATTCTATAAGTGTAAGGTAGAGCTAAGGCAATGATTATTATACCACTTAGTGTATCAGCTAGCTCCTTAGGCGCGTTTATGACTATTTGCATTGTTTGTCCTCCTAGTATTAGCATTGAGAAGAATATTGAGGAGAATATTATACCTATTGGATGGTTTCTTCCCATCAGCGCAACTCCTATACCGTCAAATCCTATACCATGCATACATGTTAGCAAGTTATCTATGTAATATGTGAACCCAAGGACGTTTAATGCCCCACTAAACCCTGCGAAAAGGCCACCGAGAAACATAGAGTATAAGATGGCCCTATTAGGGTTGATTCCAGCATATCTAGCAGTCTTAGGTGATAATCCTGCAACTCTTATCTCATATCCTAGTTTAGTAAAGAAGAGTAGATAGTACGCTAATAACACTAACGCTAATGATATAAAGAATATTATGTGGATACGGGAGCCACCTAATTCTATTATGCCAAATCGTGCAAGGGCAGGTACTTTAACTGATTCATGGGGTGCTAGTGGATCATAGAACTTTGATGTGATAAGGTATATTAGTATGTAGTAGAAGGTCCAGTTAAGCATTATAGCTGTTATTACCTCATTTACTCCTCTGTAAACCTTCAACGCGCTTATGGCTAATCCTAATAGTGCACCAGCTAGACCACCAACTATTAGAGCTAAGATCCCATTACCTGTATAGACAGCTACCAATAGTGATACTAGGCCCCCTACGTACATTTGCCCCTCTCCACCAATGTTAAAGAAACCTGAGAGCATAGGTATAGCGAATGCAAGGCCTGTCATCATGATGAATGTTGCTCTACTAAGAAGATAGTCTATGTCCCCAAATCCACCGAAGAGCAGGAGGGATAGGCCTTCAAATGGGTTATATCCTAATAGTGTGAGTATTATTCCTCCTGCAAGGAGCCCTATGCCTATAGAGCCTATTATCTCAATAGCTGTAGATGAGTATTCTATAATTCTCCAACCACTTATCTTACGTTTAAGCATTTACACCACCCATAAGAAGTCCTAATCTTTCACGAGTAAATTCCTCCGGTCTACCTATGGCCATGATTTTACCTTCATAAATTACTGCTATTCTATCACTTAACTGTAATATTTCATCTAAATCTGTGGATATTAAGAGAATGGCTTTTCCTGAATCCCTTAATTTAACAAGCAAGGATCGGATGTACTCTGTGGCACCTACATCAAGTCCATGTGTGGGTTCAGCGGCTATAATAACCTTTGGTTCAGTTGCTACCTCTCTTCCTACGAGAACTTTCTGCTGATTACCTCCACTAAGATATTTAATCGGAGTTTTAATGGATTCTGCCATAACGTTGAATTCCTTAATAACCTTATAGGAGAATTCTTTAGCTTTGTTCCAGAGAATCTTCTTGCCGAAACCGAGGAAGGACTTAAGCCTAGTAAGTATAGAGTTGTTAAGTAAATCCATTTCCAGGACTAAGCCTATGGCTCTTGAATCTGGAATATAAGCTATACCTTTCATGTAAATTTCAGATGTTGGTTTGTTTGTTATGTCCTCGCCCATATACGTTATTTTACCTTTTTCTACACGTCTTAAACCTACTATTGCCTCTGCAAATTCTCTTTGCCCATTACCTTGGACACCAGCGAGACCTAGGATTTCCCCTTCCCTCAGGTCTAAGGTTACACCTTTAACTGCAAGTAATCCTCTATCATCTCTAACATGTAAATTCTCGATACTAAGGATTGTTTTGCCCTCTTTGGCGGGCTTCTTTTTGATTTCAAGTATTACCTCTCTACCTACCATCATTCTAGCCAAGTCGGCTTCGGAGGCATCACTTGTTTTTACTACTCCAACTACTTTTCCTCTCCTTAATACTGTGATGGTGTCTGTTATTACCTTTACCTCTTTAAGTTTATGAGTAATGAATATGACTGTTATACCCATCTCTTTTAGTCTTTTAAGTGTTTTGAATAGTTCTTCAACTTCTATAGGTGTAAGGACAGATGTTGGCTCATCAAGTATCAATATTCTAGCATTCCTCATTAACGCTTTTAATATTTCAACTCGTTGTTGTATGCCTACAGCTAATGATTCAACTCTAGCATCAAGGGGTACCTTGAATCCTATTTTGTCCATTAGTTCTTCAGCTCGCTTCCTTACCTCGCTTACACTAATTTTAGTTATAGACGACATGGCTAGTGCTAAGTTTTCAAGAACAGTAAATGATGAAACTAGAGAGAAGTGCTGATATACCATTCCTATACCTGCCTTTATGGCGTCCCATGGGCCTCTGAAGTGTACTCTCTTACCATATATTTTGATTTCCCCTCTACTTGGCTTTATCTCACCATAAAGAATTCTCATTAACGTTGTTTTTCCTGCACCATTCTCTCCAAGTAGGCCGTGGATTTCTCCTTTTCTTACAATTAAGTCTACTCCTCTAAGAGCCACTGTACCATCAGGATAAACCTTAACTATATTTTCCATCTCGATTACTGGTTCCCTAGTGCTCACTATACCCACCGGTCTCAGTATTTGCAATGGTGTTATAGGCGATATATAAGTTTAGAGTAAGTTTCAAGAAAAAATATTTTTTAGTTTAAATTAACTATGGCTTGTTCTTTCCTCTTAGCTTACTGTACCCTCAGCTAAAGCTGCATTAAGGTTACCTTTCTTTAGTTCCTCAATTATCTTCACATACTCATCGTGGGTCATTGGTGTCTTGAATGCTATTTCACCTTTTATTATCTTCTCTTTGAGCTTGTTTACTAGATCCCAGACGTAGGATTTAATGTACTTCTCCCTAAGACTCTTTACTATCTCTACCACTTTATCTGGTGTTAAGTCCTTGGCGAGTTTTCCTGCCTTAGCAGCTTGCTCAGCAAACCATTTAACGCCATCTAGATCCCATATGCCAACTCCACCCTCTTTTAGTCCTAGAGTTGTTATACCTCCCTTCCATGTTCCCTTGACAACCATCTCTATTGCTGTATAAACGGCTACGTCTACTCTCTTAGCACCGCTTAGTGGTATATGGTATGGGTCAATCCATTCTTGTGAAGCATCCTGTCCTATGGCGAATACTTTCTGACCACGCTCTGCTTCCCATGCCTTAACTGCCTCAAAGGCGCCTAGGTGTGTTGCTCCAGCTAGACCATAGACTACTTTGGCTCCTTGCTCTAATAGTTGCATTGTATACTGCTTACCTTTAGCTGGGTCAGTGAATGTACCTGTGTAAACCCAGAGGAAGTTTACTTTCTTACCTGTCTTGGCCTCAAAGTATTTTGCTCCAAAGAGGTAACCTATATGGAATTTCCATAGAGGTGGTATATCCATTCCTGCTAAAGCAGCTATAGTGTTTCCTCCAAGCTCATAAGCCATACCTGATGCTATAATACCTATTAAGCTTGCACACTCTTGCTCTCTGAATAGGAGGTCTACTTCATTTGATCTTACAACACCTGTTGTAGCATCTATTAATGCAAACTTTTGCTCAGGGAATTTATCAGCTGTCTCATTTAGAGGTGTTGTCCATAAGAATCCAACTAGTACTAATAGGTCATACTTCTTTGACTTAGATAATTGCTCTAAGAGGGGCTTCATATCAGCTAGTGATTTAGGTGTTAGGAATGATAGTTCCACACCTAACTCTTTACTTGCTCTTTCAGCACCAAGCCAAGCCATATCGTTGAAGCTTAAGTCTCCTCTACCACCAACATCGAATAATACTGCCACTTTTACCTTCTTTGTTGGTGTAGGTGAAACTGATGTAGTAACGGTCTTAGTTACTGTTTTAGTTACGGTTTTTACGATAGATGTAGTGACGGTTATGGTCTTAGCTCCAGGCGCCCCAACAGTTTTTGTTACTGTTGCTGTAGTTGTTGATACAGCAGTTGTTGTAACAGTGATTGTTTCAGCTGGTGCCACAGGCTTTATGAAGTAGCCTATAGCTATACCGATAATTAACAATATAATACCTAATGCAATAACCTTAGCTGATTGAGCTTTCAACATACTTGACACCTTAGAAGTGGTTACTTTCTTGGTTTATGTAACTACAGTGAAACTTATAAAAACTTTGCTTAAAGTATTGTCCTAGCTGAGGATGATAAGAGTGTGGAAACCTGAAGGTGCGGTTATTAATTATGTGTCTAGAGATGTTTGAAACGCAAGGAGTAGCTTTCAAGATCACTTTTATAATATGCTTATATTGGATTCTAAATTCCCACGTTAAGTCCACATAATCCTACTTTAGTTCAAAGGGAGATTATTCTAAGATTATTCTCGCATCTAATACTTTTACGCCTTTCCCTTTCTCGTAAACTCTTGTAGGGTTTAGATCCATCTCCTTTATCTCAGGGTTCTCCTGTAGTAATGTTGACACTTTGAGAATGGTATCCACTAAGGCATTAATGTCTCTTGGTGGTAATCCTCTAGCGCCCTCAAGAACGGGGTATGATTTGATTTCTCTAATCATTTCTTCAGCATCTCTTCTCGTTAATGGTACTATTCCAAAGGCTACGTCTTTCAGTATTTCTACAAATATTCCTCCTAACCCAAACATTACTGCATGACCGAAGAACTCATCTTTAATGCCACCAATTATAACTTCCAGCCCCTCAGGTGCCATTTCCTGAACAGTGACACCAATTATACGAGCATCTGGTTTAGCTTTTCTAATGCTCTCCATTATCTCGTCGTAAGCTTTAGCTACCTCTCCAGCCGACTTTAAGTTTACTTTGACTCCACCAACATCGCTTTTGTGTAGTATATCTGGTGACAAGATCTTTAAGACAACAGGATAGCCCATTTCATTGGCTATCTTCACTGCCTCTTCTTTGCTCCTAGCCACAATGGTTTTAACAACTGGTATATCGTATAGATAACAGACCTCTTTAGCCTCACTCTCTAGAAGATACTTTCTTCCCTCACTAGTTGCCTTGTTGAAAACCTCTTTGACTTTGCCTCGTCTGCTCTGACCCATAAAACCCTTTACGTATTTTTAGAGAGTACTAGCTAATAACGTTTATGCATTATAAACATGGTTATATCGAATTTAAAAGGAGTTTAGTTGTGAAATTACCAATAGTATTAATAAAGTAGATGTTACAACTAACCCTAGGTGAATACAGTATGAAATTTAAGGTGAAGGATCTTTCATTAGCTGATAGAGGTTTTCTCCAGCTTGAATGGGCTAAACTCCATATGCCAGTATTAATGAAGATTAAGGAGAGATTCAGTAAGGAGAAGCCACTTGAAGGAATAAGAGTGGGTGCATGTCTACATGTAACTAAAGAGACAGGAGTACTCATAGAAACTCTCATGGCTGGTGGAGCTGAAGTAGCTCTTGCAGGAAGTAATCCATTATCAACACAGGATGATATTGCAGCCGCATTAGCAAAAAAGGGAGCTCATGTTTATGCTTGGCGTGGTGAAACAGAGGGAGAGTATTACTGGTGTTTAAGCAAGGTTGTAGAATTTAAACCAGACATAGTCTTAGATGATGGAGCGGATCTTCACGCAATATTACATACAAAGTATAGTAATATTGCAGAGAAAGTTAGAGGTGGAACTGAAGAAACAACAACAGGCGTTATAAGACTTAGGGCTATGGAGAAAGACGGGATATTGAAATATCCGGTTATAGCAGTTAATAATGCTTATACAAAGTACCTTTTTGATAACCGCTATGGTACAGGACAGTCAACTATAGATGGGATTCTTAGAGCAACAAACATACTATTAGCTGGAAAGAATGTTGTTGTGGCAGGCTATGGCTGGGTGGGTAGAGGAATAGCTGCAAGAGCTAGAGGTATGGGTGCTCATGTTATAGTGACTGAGGTTAACCCTATAAGAGCATTAGAGGCAGTAATGGATGGATTTCGTGTTATGCCAATGAAGGATGCTGCTAAGGTAGGTGACATATTTATTACTGCAACAGGTAATAAGGATGTTATTATAAAGGAGCATTTCATGTTAATGAAGGATGGGGCAATATTAGCAAATGCTGGACACTTCAATGTAGAAGTTAGTGTTAAAGATCTAGAGGATATAGCAGTGTCGAAGAGGACTATAAGACAATATGTTACCGAGTATAAGTTGCCCAACGGTAGAAGATTATATTTATTAGCTGAGGGTAGACTCGTGAATCTTGTTGCAGCAGAGGGGCATCCAAGCGAGGTTATGGATATGTCATTTGCTAACCAAGCATTAGCAGCAGAGTATTTAGTGAAGAACAGGCTCGAAGCGAAGGTGTATAATGTTCCACCCGATTTAGATGAGAGAGTAGCATACTTAAAGCTGAAAGCGTTAAATGTAGAAATAGATAAATTGACACCGGAGCAAGAGAAATATCTAAAAAGCTGGCAGTATGGTACAAGCTGAACTAGGCGAAGAGCCAATGAGTAATGAGGGTAGAGAGTACCCGAGGTATGCCATTGTAGGTGTAGGGGCGATAGTACTAGATGAGGATAGAATACTCCTCGTAAAGAGGGGTTCTGAACCAGGTAAAGGGTTATGGAGTATACCAGGAGGGGTTGTTGAAGCCGGTGAATCTCTAAAGAATGCCGTCTTAAGAGAGCTTAAAGAGGAGACTGGAATAGAAGGCATCATTGAGGGATTGTATGACGTATTCGAAGTAATAATACCTGATAAGGAAGGCAGGGTCCACTATCACTATGTGATATTAGATTTTCTTGTTAAACCATTATCAAGAATTATAACTCCTGGTAGCGATGTGGAAGAGACTAAGTGGGTTAGGCTTGACGAAGCACTATCAATGAACTTAACTAAAACAACAAGAAGGTTGATAAGGAAACTATTAACTCAAGGAGTAAAGGTCATATTGAAGTATTATTAATTGCCTCATCAAAAATACATTGGTTCTAATATTTTTCTCTGCATATACTAATGCTTAATTGCTTAATTAAAGTTTAAATATACATCATGATATTACATTACTCGAAATTTAACTGAGAGTATTGTTTCATTAGCGTCCTCATGAAGCACCATGAGCTTATAGGTAACATGGTGTCTTGGTGCTTAAGTTATGAGTGAGAAATGGCACTCTCTAAGCACTAGTGAGGTCATTAGTCGACTTAGCTCTTCTCCCAATGGATTAAGTGAGAAAGAGGCTAAGATCAGAATAGGAAAGTTTGGCTTCAATGAGATCATTGAAAGAAAGAAATCCCCCACAAAAATGTTTTTCAAACAGTTTACTAACTTCCTAATAATAATTCTCCTTATAGCAACTGTTATAGCAGGCTTACTTGGCGAGATAATTGATGCTTTAGCTATACTCCTTATAGTCTTACTCATGGCTATTATGGGTTTCATTCAAGAGTATAAAGCTGAAAAAACTATTGAAGCATTAAAGAAGCTCGCAGCACCTACATGTAAAGTATTAAGAGATGGCGAAGAGAAAGTCGTTCCCGCTAGAGAGCTTGTTCCTGGCGATATAGTGATCCTTAGTGAAGGTGATCGTGTGCCTGCTGATGCAAGACTTATTGAGACATGGAATTTAGAAGTAGATGAATCACCGTTGACAGGTGAGTCAACACCAGTAGCAAAGGATGCTAAGGTAACATTGCCTCCTGAAACTTCTGTAGCCGATCGTAAGAACATGGTTTTCATGGGTACCTATGTTGTTAAAGGTAAGGGTAAGGCTGTTGTTGTAGCTACTGGTATGAATACTGAAGTAGGTAAAATTGCTCAAATGATTGCTGAGACCCCTGAGGAAAAGACCCCTCTTGAGAGAGAATTAGACTACTTTGGTAAGAGGATAGGTATTATAATCTTAGTTATTTGTTTCATTGTATTCGTTATGACGCTAATGCTAGTCAGAGAGTCATGGATTAACGCGTTATTACTTGCTATAGCATTAGCTGTAGCAGCGATACCCGAAGGGCTACCGGCAATAGCTACAATAGTCTTAGCTATAGGAGCTAGACGTATGGCTAAAAAGAACGCCCTCGTAAAGAAGCTGGCAGCAGTTGAAGCCTTAGGTTCATGCAACGTTATATGTAGTGATAAAACAGGGACTATAACTAAAGGTGAAATGACAGTTAAGAAGATAGCAATGTTAAATAGCGAATATGAAGTTTCTGGAGTGGGTTATGAACCAAAAGGTGAAATAAAACCACTTAACCCTAACAATAATAAAGAGCTATTGATAACCCTTCTGAAGCATATAGCTACACATACTCATATTGATGCAAAACTAGTTCAAGAAAACGGTAAATGGACTATTAGAGGATCACCTACAGAGGGTGCAGCATTAGTATTATCCTGTAAAGGTCTAGGCATGAATGGTGTTGAAGAGGCTCTGAAGAATTATCCCTTAGTCAAGATGATACCTTTTGATAGATTCCGTAAGAGAAAAACAACAATACATAACATAAGTGGCAAAAAATATTTAGTTATTTCGAGTGGTGCACCTGAACTCCTCTTAGAAAGATGTAATAGGATAGTTGATGGTAATCAAGGCAAAATTTTAGAATTGAATAACGAGATTAAAAAAGAAATATACGATATGATAATGAGGATAGCCAGCGAAGGTTATAGAACTTATGGCTTTGCATACAAGATCGTGAGCGATGATAAAGTTTTAGATGAAGATGTCGAAGTAGTTGAAAACAATCTTGTATTCTTCGCTGTACTGGGAATAATTGACCCTCCAAGAGAGGGAGTGAAAGAGGCTATAGAGGCAGCGAAGAAAGCTGGAATAAAAGTTGTCATGGTAACGGGAGATCATAAGTTAACAGCTATGGCAGTAGCTAGAATGATAGGTTTAGATGTTACAGAGGAGAATGTCATTGAAGGTGTCATACTTGACAAGCTAAGTGATGAAGAATTTGAGAGGATAGTAGATAGGATAACTGTTTATGCTAGAGTAACCCCAGAGCATAAGGCTAGAATAGTTAAAGCATTGAAGAAGAAAGGTTACACTGTTGCTATGACTGGTGATGGTGTAAATGATGCTCCAGCACTTAAACTTGCTGATATAGGTGTTGCCATGGGTATAAGAGGTACTGATGTAGCTAAAGAGGCTGCACAATTAATACTCTTAGATGACAACTTCGTAACCATAGTTGAGGCCGTTCGTGAAGGAAGGATCATATTTGAGAACCTTAAGAAGCCGATAAACTACCTTCTATCATGTAACTTTGGAGAGGTAGCCTCAATATTTGGTGCAGAACTACTAGGACTTCCACCGATATTAAGACCAATACATTTACTATGGGTTAATGTTACAACAGACGCGTTACCAGCAATAGCTTTAGGGCTTGAACCCCCAGAGCCAGGAATTATGGAGAAACCTCCTAGGAGTAAGAGTGACAGATTTATAACAAATAGAAAGTTAGCATATTATACTGCTATGGGAATTCTTATAGCAATTCTTGTTATAACGGTATTTAATGCCACATTAAGTAGGGGATTAGCATTCGCTCAAACTATGGCCTTCACAGCATTAGTTTTCTCCGAGTTTGGTCGAGCACTAGCATCAAGAAGTGAGACCCTCTCAGCATTCAAACTACCAAATAATAAATGGCTATGGCCTGCACTACTAGCCTCAGTATCATTACAGCTACTTATACTTTATACTCCAGCTAATATAATCTTCAAGGTTAAACCATTACCACTAGAATGTTATATACCCATACTCGTAGTACCATTAATGATATTTATAGCCGATGAGTTAAGAAAGATCTTAAAAATTAGAATATAACAACTAAAACACGATAAGAAGCCTAAAAGTGTGAGGGATACTGATGCTTCAAGATAATCTAGCAAAGATAACTTTAGCTCATGGCGCAGGTGGGAGAGAAACTTCAGAAATAATAAGGCATCTCTTTCTATCAAGGTTTAAAATTATACGATTTGGTAATGGTATCGGCTTACCTGAATTAGAGGATGGGGCAAGTATACCCATAGACAAGGATAGACATATTGTGTTAACAGTGGATAGTTACACTGTTAACCCGATATTTTTCCCAGGGGGAGATATAGGGAAACTTGCTGCAACAGGGACAATTAATGATCTTGCAGTTATGGGTGCGACACCCATAGCTGCTTTAGACTCTATGGTTATTGAGGAAGGTTTCCCTATAGAAGACTTAAACAGGATTATTGAATCGTTGAGAACAATTTTGGAAAATGAGAACATAGCTCTAATTGGTGGAGACTTTAAGGTCATGCCGAAGGGTAATATAGATAAAGTCGTAATAACAATGGTAGGTATAGGTATAGTTCACACTAGCAATATGCTCCTAGATTCAAATGTCAAGCCAGGAGATAAAATAATAGTGACAGGTAGCATTGGCGAACATGGAGCAACTATTTTAGCATTACAATCAGGTATGGATGTTGAATCATCGAATTTGAAGAGTGATTGCCAACCACTAACAAGCATTATGAAGGCTGTGCTAGGTATTGGAGGTGTTCATGCAGCTAAGGACCCCACTAGAGGAGGGTTAGCTATGGCTCTTAACGAGTTTGCGAAAAAATCCAATGTCGGTATCATGGTTTGGGAAGATAAGATACCTATTAAGGAGGAGGTTAAGATGTACTCTGAAATGTTAGGTATTGACCCACTAGTCCTGGCTTGTGAGGGTAGAGCGGTATTAAGTGTTAGCCCTGATAAAGCTGAGGATGTTCTCTATGCATTGAAGAAAATAGGATGTTCTGATGCTGAGATTATAGGTGAAGCATTAAAGGAGCATCAGGGTATGGTCATATTGAGAACGGTTGCTGGGGGATTAAGAATACTTGAAGAGCCTATGGGAGAGATTGTTCCAAGGATATGCTAATAAGCTATTATTTCTAATGCTTCTCTAGTATCTAGGACTCTAGCTATAAAGTATTTCTTAGATACCTTTCTTAATGATTCATTTTCGCCTCTAATCATTATTGATACTAACTCAGCATTAGCCTCATTAAGGTATGACATGATTTCTTCACTGCACAGTATATCTCTTCCATCCGTTATCAAGATTATTGTAGAAACGTCCTTAACATTCCTGTTTATGATATCTTGGCATGCTGTAGCTATAGCCCTAGAAATACATGTACCTCCTCTACTTATGACAGTCAATAATGCCCTGTAGAGCTTCTGTACCTCCTCAGCTCTTGCCTTACGTGATACGTATGCTAGGTCATGAGGAATGTAGTCAAAGAACCTTAAGTAGAATTCTCTTTTCTCAACTCTTGCACGTCGGAATAAGGCTAAAGCTATAGCTCTAGCCCAGATAGTTTTCTCTCCAGCCATACTACTTGACTTATCTATTAGTACATAGAGAGGCCCCTTTTCAAATGAAGTAATTCTCCTCCTCAACAATAACTCTCCATCAACATATTTTTTGTAGAAAACATCACTAGGTAATGCTAATTCCCTAGGCAGTATTCTAGAGATATCCCTACCCGTAGTAATACCATCGTATATTCCATGTTTGTATTCTTTTCTCTCATGTTTAAGGAACATGGGTGTTTTGTCTATTAGGCCTTTCACTAACTTTAGGATTTCAGTTACATCACTACTTTCTGCAAGTCTTATTGCCTCTTCAAGAAAATCTCCCATTGTTAAAACGTCTGCTTGTGTACCAGCTGCATTGCCTCCAACGATGTTCTTTAATTCTTTTATGTTTTCAGCTACTTGACGTGCTTTATTATGGGCTTTAGATACTATTTGCTCTAATACTTCATTAAGATCTTCTGTGATGTTAGATTGCTCTTGAACCTCTTTTGTATCAGCATTCAAGTCTTTTAGTATATTGGATGCCATTGTATTACTAAAGTTACCTAAGGTAATGTGGTCTAATATGTCCTTTAATGTATGGACATTGCTTTTGCTCTCACCCTCTATGGACTTGAAGAACTCTCTTTTCAGTAGGTCAATAAGCTTCTTCATAAAGACAATAGTATAACTGAATGATGAGGCTGTGTCAACCATGGTATTATATTTTAATGACTCATAGTCATCTAATGCCATTAGCTTGGAGAGGACTAGCTTATTATATTTCAATCGAGAATTAACTTTATCTTTAATTATAGGGTGAGGTAAGTACCATGTATAGAAAACGTCAATGGCTATATTAGGGTTGACATCCTCGTTATATAGGTTTTTATAGGCTTTTTTGAGTCTATGTGCTCTATACTCTATAATTGAGCTTGAATAGTCTACGTCCTCTAAAACGCCTTTAAGTTTCAGTTCTTCCCTTTTCATTTTTTCTGGGAACATGATTTAGAATCCTGCCTTACTAGCTAGTAGGTCTTTAAGTTCGCCAATGATTTCTAATAGTTTCTTTACCTTCATTTCTACTTGTGGATCGTCAAGTGCTTCTCTAGCTATTTCGTTAAGTCTTCTTTCTATAATGAATAGTTTCTTACTGTAGTCAAGTAGTCTTAGATCGAATCTTGTTAATTTTAATGCGTCATTTCTTAATCTCATTATGTTCTTTTCTAGTATCTCAAGATCTTTCAAGTATCTCATGGGAAGTCTTACTTCCTCACTTACAATAGCAGCTACCTTTTCAAAATCCTCAATACTATCAGGTATGACATATTTTAATGTTAATAAGTCCTCAGGTTTAGTTGAAAGCCTTCCATTAAATACCATGTTTGCTGCTATAGCCTTTAATCCCTTTACTGCTCTTCTATCTGTAACCATTATACCATTCTCTCTAAATATGATGATTAACCTAGCATATTGTTGTAGAAAGTTTTTGTCATTAACTATCTCTGATAGAGCTTTATTTACATATCCCTGTAGAATCTTCAATTCATTAACTGTTAATATTGGTTCTTCAGCTAATATACCTTCAAGCTCTATTTGGACGCCTGCTTTCAATAAATCTTTTAGTTTATTTTCAGGAACAGGTTTTACATAGTGACGGAATAAAAGTCTATCATAAAGTGTCTTTAATTCTACTTCATCTGGTATTTCATTACTAGCACTAAATAGTGATATTAATGGGGTTTGTACTATTTCATCACCATTTGCAAATAATCTTTCCTGAAGGAGAGATAAAAGAGTGTTTAATATAGCCGTGTTGGCTTTGAATATTTCATCTAGAAAGGCTATTTCGGCTGTAGGTAGTTTACCTTCAATTCTACGTTTATATATACCCTTCTCCCTTAACACATTGATGTCTACAGGCCCAAATAGTTCATCAGGTTCGGTATACTTATTTAGTACATAGTAGAAGTATCTTGCCTTGAGGAGTGACGCAGCCCTACGAACAATAGCTGATTTTGCTGTACCAGGCTCACCTATAAAAACAGCATGCTCGGATGAGAGAAGAGAAAGAACAATAACTTTTGCTTCTTCTTCTCTCATAACAAATGGTTTAGTAAGTACCTTATAGAATAGGCCTAGCCTCGATAGAATATTACTGTTTTCACGAATTTTAGCTGACATTCTCTCCCTAAACATATTTTTGAGAGCCTTCACTCTCCTATATACGCTGTCTCTTGGTATTAATAGTTTAATCATTAATCTCCAGTAATTATTTTATAAAAAACAATATTAAAGTGTATTTAAAACCTACAGCTTACTTAAAATTTGATGAAAGTAATTCACTTTAATAACCTAGTTAGTTTCAAATACTCAGTGTGAGCGCCATGAGTATTAAAGCGGTCCTTTTAGACATGGGGAGTACACTGTTTAGAGACATAAATGCATGGCAGTTAATAGTTGATAACGTATCTAAGATACTATATGATTATGGATTCAAATTAGAGAAAGAAAAACTAGGCAAAGCACTTAGAGAATGGACTGATGTAGTCAACCTCACTGAAAGAGACAGAGTTGAATACTCAAATGTATTAAGGATAACATGTACATTTAAGAAGTTAGGATTGCCATTGAATCCTAGACTAATATGGGAAGCATTCAAAGCATACATTAATGGAGTTATTGAGGGACATACACTAGAGGATGACGCTGTAGATACTTTGAACAAGTTAAAGGAGTCAGGTTATATACTAGGAGTGATATCTAATGCTGCAAGTTATGAAACCACATATACATTGATATTAAAGTATAATCTAGATAAATACTTTAGTGTAGTTATATCATCGCAAGCTGTTGTATGGAAAAAGCCCTCAAAGGAGATCTTCCATTTAGCGTGTGATTTACTCGACATATACCCTTCAGAAGCTGTTTATGTAGGAGACGACCCTAAAGCTGATATAGAGGGAGCTAAGAGAGCAGGGTTAAAGGCTATACAAAAGGTTATCCCCGGCAGAGCTATATCACCTATAGCTGACGCTATAATATACAGGCTTAGTGAGTTACCCACGGTACTAGAGAAGCTACATTAACAAATATTCTAGTTCATATCTTATGAGCTAGGCCAACTAAGTCACTTATACTGTTAAAGCCCTCACTTTCTATATATGTAAGTAATCCCCTACAAATCTCCTTAAACACTTCTATACCTTTAGTATAAACTGCCGTACCTATCTCAATGGCTTTCGCGCCTGCCAGTATAAACTCTAAGGCATCATGCCAATCTTCGACTCCACCAACACCGATTATAGGTATGGTAATATTCTTATATAGATCGTAAACTACTCTAACGGCTATGGGGTGTATTGCCGGACCTGATAAACCCCCATAAATATTCTTTAGGACTGGTCTTCTTGCATATACATCTATAACCATAGCTCTGATAGTATTAATTGCTACAATAACATCAGCACCCTTATTCTCAATTCTTTTAGCCAGGTCTACAATGTTATCTTGTAAACCCAGTTTAACAAACAGTGGTATTTTAGTTGTTGATTTAATACTTTCAATAAGTAACTCTACAAGCTTCATATCCTGTGACAATACTAACCCTAATTTCTTAGCATGAGGACAGCTTAAGTTAAATTCTATAGCATCAGCTTTAGCCTCTTCAAGCTTACCAGCAATGTATTGTGCTTCTGTGGGGTCTGATGACGCAAAACTTACAATCAAAGGTGTATCAGGTGGCAGTATTCTCTTAGCTTCTATAATCTCTTTTAATGCCTCATCTAATCCTGGATTAGGTAAACCCATAGAGTTTATGAGCCCAGCTTTTACAACTGCTATTACGGGGTTGTCATACCCCTTACGCGGATTAAGAGTTATGGTTTTGAATGTTACTCCTCCAGCACCACCTTCAAAGACCATTCTCTTGATTAAGCCTGCTGTATTGCTTAATATACCACTAGCTAGTATTGTAGGATTTCTGAAGATTAATCCTTTAATTTCAACTCTTAGTTTTTGCAAGTTCACGGACATTCTTACCCCAACCTCTCAATTCACCATATAACATGTTATCATGGAATACTATCTTACCTCTAACCATAGTCAAGTACGGTTTACCTTGTAAACTCCAGCCCTCAAAAGGTGAATACTTGGCCTTTGACACAAAGTCTTCAGCTTTCACCTTCCATTCAGCTTTTAAGTCAACTATAGTTAAGCTGGCATAGGCTCCTTTCGATATAACACCATATAGCCCTTTTAAATTGAGAATCCGAGCTGGATTATAGGAGTAATAACGTACCACGCTCTCGAGAGACAATAAGTCCTTATTCACCATTGTTAGAAGTAATGACACCACTGTCTCAAGCCCTGGATAGCCTGGACAAGCCTCATTGTATGGTCTCATTTTTTCATTTAGACTATGAGGTGCATGATCTGTTGTTATCGCGTCAACCTCATTATTAAGTAATGCCAAGTATAATCTCATATTATCATATCTCGTCTTCAGCGTTGGATACACTTTGTATAAACCAGCATTTATCCTGTACATAGTATTATCTAATAATATATGGTGAGGCGTAACATCCCATGTAACTTCAAACTCATTATAATACTGCTTTTTGGTTTTCAAGAGTAATTGTAGAGATTTCGCCGAAGAGATATGCGTAATATGGATCTTTACCTTATGTCTAAGTAGATTACGTGTGATATTGATTATGTTATCTATAGCGGAGTATTCTGCTATATCAGTTCTCTCTAAGCCTGGTGGTGCTCTCTGATTAAATAGTCTTGGATCTTCAGCGTGAAAAACCAATAACAGATCATTATTGGCCGCTTTATTAGCTACTTCACCGAAAACATTCTTGTCAAAATACGTAAATATGTCTTCGGGATAGAATTTGAAACCTACGATATGGTTTGTTACATATTTTAACTCTCTTGTGTCCTTGGGGCTACCATAGTATAAGCCATAATCTACTAAGGCTTTACTCCTCGCCTTATTAACTTTGAGCTTGAGATTATCTAATGTATTTGTTGGAGGCTTAGTATTAGGCATATCACATACTAGTACTATGCCTCCTTTAGCAGCAGCTCCTGTCCCAGTGTAATAGTCTTCTTTGTAAGAGTATGCTAGATCCCTCAAGTGTACATGTAGGTCTATAAATCCTGGTAAGATTCGATACCTATTCTTCGTGACATCTATGACTTTATCAGAAGCTTGTATATTGTATCCTACCTTGATGTCAATTATTTTTCCTGAATCTTCATCGATGAATATGCTTAC
Source organism: uncultured Desulfurococcales archaeon (assembly GCA_964611985.1). Taxonomy (GTDB): domain Archaea; phylum Thermoproteota; class Thermoprotei_A; order CAZTBM01; family SZUA-1508; genus SZUA-1508. The sequence continues at coordinate 30,112 of CAZTBM010000014.1, forward strand.
TCTTTCAAATAGAGTATTATTAATGTATGCTATTCCTTGTACTATCAAAGTGGAATCCTCTTACCACTTGGATCCCTAGTATAAAAACCAAAATCTGTATTCTCAAGTTCATCCATGGTGAATACTGGTCCGTCACAACAAACTCTTAAACCATTTAAGACGCATGATCCACATATACCAATACCGCATTTAATGTATCTTTCTAATGAGAATTGTGCATGAATATTAATGTTTCTTGTCTTCAGATAATCGTATATTCTCTTCATCATACCTTCGGGACCGCATGTTAGGAGTGTATCATACTTTACGAAGTCTATGAAGTTAAGTAGGTCTGTGACTAATCCCTTATAACCTAATGATCCATCCTCTGTTGATACTAATATTTTTGCACCTAAACTCTTAGCCTCATTGAGAAATAGTATTTCCTTTCTATTTTTAGCCCCCACTACGTATAGTGTATTGCCATTCCTTTTACTTATTTCATGAAGGGCGTAGATTAAAGGTGCAACTCCGTAGCCTCCACCAATAAGAATGTAATTTTTAAAGGTTAGGTTAAAGCCCTTTCCATAAGGTCCTCTAATTATCAGTTTATCTCCTTCGTTAAGCTTATGTATTGCTTTTGTTGTTTCACCTTTAGCGGCAATAGTTAATCTTAAGATGTCATCTTCATGGAGTGAAGGACTTATAGGTATTTCTTCGTAACCAGGCAGCCATACCATTACGAATTGTCCTGGTCTGACCTTGACAGGTAAGTTAACTTTCAAATAAAATGATTTTACTGTTGGTGACTCCTCAACTATTTTAATTATTTTTGCTGGCTTTCTAGTGTAGCTGTCTAGCGATATCATCTCTAGTAATATACCTCCCACAATACAAGCATTTTAGCTTAATTGGTGTTCTCTCTACAACCCTAAACTTTGGTTTAAGAGGCTCTCTAGGTAGATTGCTTACGCAATTAGGATTAGGGCATTTTATAATATTCTCTATGATGTCTTGGAGTTGCACTTTAACCTTCTTTACGACTTTATAGTCTCTTATGATGTTTATTGTTGCTGTTGGGGCTATCAATGCTATCTTGTTTACTTCTTCAGTTTTCAGCTCGCGATTCTCAACTTTAACGATGTCCTTTTTACCTAGCTTTTCGCTTTCGACATTCATTACTAATGCTACACGGTATCCTTCTCTACCAGTTATACCTAGAATATTCAGTACTTGAAGTGCTGTACCAGCAGGGATATGGTCTATTACTGTCCCGTTCTTTATTTTAGAAACTATTAACTCCTTTTCGGGTTTACTCATTCAACACCACCCATAACTAGTGCAAGTAGAGCCATTCTAACAGGTACACCATAAGAGGCCTGTTTAAAGTAGTAAGCATACTTTGTCTGATCAACTTCAAGAGCTATCTCGTCAACTCTTGGTAGCGGATGTAGTATCATGAGATCGTCTCGTGCATTTGAGAGAACCTTTAGATCAACTCTATAGCTGCCTTTAACTTTCTCATACTCTGCTGGGTCAGGAAATCTCTCCTTCTGAACACGAGTAACATATAATACTTCAAGTTCACCTATGACTTCATCAAGCTTTGTTGTTTCAACATAGTCTATACCTTTACTATCTAGGTAGTCTCTTACCTCATTCCTAATTCTTAAGAGCTCAGGTGATATTAGATATAGCTTTTTAGGCTTAAACATTGATGTAGCATAGATAAAGGATGTAGCAGCTCTACCATACCTTAAATCGCCCAGTACACCGATGTTCAATCCTTCCAGTTTTCCTTTCTCTCTCCATATAGTATAGAGATCTATCATCGCCTGTGTTGGGTGATGTTGCGAACCATCACCAGCATTGATAACTGGTACATCAGCTACTTCAGCTGCGAAGGCGGCCGCCCCTTCATACTTATGTCTTATTACTATTGCGTTAGCATAGGAATTAAGCATTCTAATAGTGTCAGCTAAATTCTCACCTTTAGCTATTGATATTGCTTCTGCACGTGAAAACCATATGACTGAGCCTCCTAGTCTCTGCATTGCAGTTTGAAAACTGAACATAGTCCTAGTGCTCGGCTCAAAGAAGGCTAATGCTAAGATTTTATCCTTAAGTAATTCGATTCTTGATTTGCTGTATTTCTCCATTTCCTTTGCTACATTGAATAGACGCAATAGCTCGTCTGGAGTGAAATCAGTTATGGCTATGATGTCTCTGCCCTTAAATCCCACTAGTCTTCCACCTCCTAATATACTCGGTAACCCTGTTGTAAATTGATGAGTCTATAACCTTTTCCTCATATAGTATACGAATTAGGTCTGAAACCTTTAAAATAGGTTTCAACTCAACATTTAACTCTTTAAGCTTCTCTACAGCTCCTTGCTCTCTATCTACAAGGACCACGGCATATTTAACATTCAATCCTATATTACGTAGCTCTCTTACTGCCCGTACAATGCTACCTCCAGTAGTTGCAACATCATCTACTATAATTGTATGAGCGCCCGGCTTCACAGACCCTTCTACAAGCTTTTTTGTTCCATGCTTTCTCTCTTCCTTCCTAACATAAACTAGGGGAAGACTCATCTCATAAGCTAATACTGAGGCTAAGGGCAATCCTGCAGTAGCAATACCAGCAATAACCTCGGGCTTTAGTGGGCTAACATGCTCTTTATATACATTGATAATTTTCTTGAATAATTGTGGAAATGAGGGAGTTATTCGTAAATCTATGTAATATGGGCTTGTTAGGCCTGATGTAAGTTTGAATTCTCCAAAGAGAATACATTCATGCTTGTAGAGGTCTAACACTAGCCCCTTAAGGTTCATAATTATCACCACTTGACCATTTAAGTTTTGAAGCAAACTCTTTAGCAGACTTGATAGGGTCTTTAGAGGCGTATATACCTCTGCCTATAATTTCAAAGTCTGAGCCGTATTTAATAGCGTCTCCTATACATGCCCCCTGAGCTATTACGCCAGGTGATATAATAACCTTATCATATCCAATTATTTTTCTAGCCTCAGCTATATAGTATGGCTGTGTAGCTGGAAGAACAAATCCGTCAACATTGGCGTTAATACTCAGCTTTAAGAGGTCTCTAAAATTCCTATTTAAAGCATCCTCGGCACCTCTATGACTCATAGCGCAAAGAGCAAATACTGCACCACCTTTTTCATGGACTTCAGAGACAACATCATCTAATCCGCCAACTCTACCAATAATGGCGTGAACTATGACTGCATCAAATCCCATATAGTCTGCGTACTTACAGAGAACTCTATTAACGTGACCTACATCAGCAATCTTCATATCCGCTATGTAATAAAACTCTCTATGCTTGTCTATTAAGTCTTTTATTTCGTCGACACCTAAGGTCAAAATAGTGGGCCACCCTATTTTTACAGCCACGACATAGCTGCAAAGTCTACTAAGTAAACTGTCTGCTTGGTCTTTGACATCGTTTCTTCGTAATGTTCTTGGCTCAGCATAGAGATCTAATGCTAGAATTAGTCTGCTATTAATCTTCTTTGCCCTTTCAAGCAACCATTTTATATTTCTCGTAAGAACCCACATCAACTTAGAAAGAAGAGCATTAATAAACTTTATTATTAATACCTGAGTGAAAAAAGAGATTATGGAGTTTGATTTAAATATCTTAATTTGTTCTCTTTAACCTTTACGTTCTCTCATGATCATTAGGCCTACCCCAGCAACTGAAGCTACAGATAATCCTAGTATGCCTAGGATCACTTTACTCAACAAGTCTAGATTGCTAGTCATTGTAGTGACTTTCTTGTTCAGTTCGTCTAATGTTTCCTTACTACCTAGTACCTCATTCATGACTTCCTTAACGCTATTTAGTACTTTTGTTGTACCAGCTGTTAATGTTTCACCTAGGCTAGCTATGTTAACACTTATTGTTCCTAAGTCTGTCTTGATTTTTACTATACCACCTTTAATTTCAGTTATTTCGCCTGTTATGATTCCTAACCTTGTATTAATCTTTACTAATGAACCATTAACTATTTCTATAGACTCTATTATGTTTGATAGTTTCTCCTTAACTTCACCATATTCTGTTTTGATTAATGCAAACCCCTTCTCTAGGTCGCCTGATAGTTTTACTATTTCACCTTTTATGTAGCTTTTGATATTCTCCTCTGTTTCACTTAGCTTTTTACCTACAGATTCGACAATATATGGTGCTATGTCTTTTCTTACAGTGAATGATGCTATCTTACTACCATAGACTGATAGCAATTCTGAAACATACTTAGCAGTAACTTGTAGTATATAAGAACCCTCCTTCTCAGGTACTAGGAATACCGTCTTGTACTTTCCTATACCACACTTAACCACAGATAATGCTATCTCTTTACCGCTTGGCGTTATTAACTTAACGTTCACATCAGCATCCACAGGCTTACCCTTATATAATGTTATTATCGTTACATTAGCCGCCTCCTTAGGCTTATATTCAAATGCGTATGCTAAGTTAATTTCTAGAGCACCAACTGCTTTAGTAGCTATCTCAACACTAGGCATTTCTGGTAATGTAACTCCTATAGGCATCCACCCATAGGTGCCAAAAGCATAGGCAGTTAGCTTATACTTTCCAGGTGCTATTTGTGGTAAGGCTACTGTTTTATTAAAGTAACCTGTTTCATCTATGAATACTAATGTTAGGAATCTACCAGCATACTCTAGGGCTATGGGGGTTCCTGTATAGAATACTACATTTAGACCGTAACTCTCTATGTATACTGGCTCACCTGCTCCTACCTCTAATGGCATAGCTGTGAGGCCATAGGATATTAGGTACACTCTTGCATCGCCCATTGCAGTTTTTAATCTTATAAGAACATATCCTGAGACGTCCCTTGACGTCTTAGAGGTTAATGTTGCCATACCATTAGCTACCGATAAATCTTTTACCTCAACTACTTTGAAGCCCATTAAGAATCCCATGGCTCTTGGCTGCTTTATCCTAATTATGTAAGCTCTGACTTTATCTGTTAGAGCATTTATATCCACACCTATTGTGTCCACTGGAGCCTTGAAGTAGGGTACTTCTCCCACAACAGAACGTGATGAAGCATAGATAATTAATGCACTTACCAGCTGTCTATAGTTTTTAACTTCAACTTTTCTTATATTCTCTAACTCCTTTGGTGGTTTAATTAATGGCATCTTCAGCGATGGGTCTCCGAGGAGCGATAATTCCATGATTGTAAGCATCATTATTGATTGCTCCCAGCCTCTTAGCTTAGCACCAGCCGTGGCAAGATACTCTACGAGCGCTTGTGAAACAACCTCTCCTAATGTCGTAAAGTTCTTTACTTTTGAAAGATCAGTATAAGCCTTGTACACTAGAGATAGTAGCCATGCTGCACCATAGAATTCAGGTTTATACACTCCATTGGTAAAGATGAATCTGATTCCAGCTTCCCATGCTATTCTTGAAAAGCCTACATAGGCTATACCACCAGCAGGAGACATTAGTATTGCTTCGCCGAAGCTAGGTGGCATAAACATTCCATAGTCCATTGGGTTGAGTAGTTTTGTATCCCATGCTGCATTACTACATGCTACACTAGTCACTATAGGTAATTTAACATTGGGCTTCATTCCTAATAATCTATAAGAGTCCATTATGTACTCTATGGTAAATTTATCATTGATTATGTTGTAGTCAACCATAGCATTGCCTGAACCATGTAACAAGTAGTATGCCCACGCATATTCACCTCCCTCAAACACTTTAGCTGCTGACTTAGCAGTGTAGGACCCATCGGTCCTAACATTTAATGATACACTAAATGACGCTAAATATCCCTCATTAACTATTCTTCCTAAGGCTGACTCACCAAATAGCATTGAAGTAAGGAATGGGAATCCTCCGAAGAGTGCTACTTTCTTTACCCATAATGGGTCCTCAGCTGTCACATTATACCAGTTCTTTATCTTATTTAAGACTGCTAGGAGTAGAGATGGATCATCGAATGGTATTCTGCCAACATAGTAGTTTGGTAACAGGTCATAGTCCGGGCTGGCATAGAAGAAATCTGTTGGAACCCATCCCTGATATGGCATGAAGCCGTAGTTCTCATAGCTTAGGTAGTAGAAGCTTGGTGGCACAGTTCTAGCTGATCCTAAGACTAAAATGTATCTTAATTCGGGATGTGCTGTTTCATTTCTTAGATAATTAATTATTTTTAATGCCAACGTCCAATTGTAATATTTCACTAAGTCCTTATATGGATCCTTTATCTCTCCGATCTTAAATATGGGCTTAGATTTGTACGTGTAGAATCCTGGATACATTGTTATGTTTTCAGCAGGTGCTACGTGAGTGTAGATCCATTCGACTGTTACTATTGTTGCATTGAATCCTGTCAACTCTGTAATAGCGTTTTTATACTCTAATCCTACGTCTATTAGGTCTTCTGTAGTAAGTATTAGTGCATTACCTTCTCCACTGGCACTTGTAAGTGCAGACCCACTCTTAGTATAGTATATTCTTAATGTCATACTAATTATTTCAATTATTTTATTGCATGCTGGATTGTATTGTATGGGGTAAATCCATATTATTACGTAGGTCTTTCCTCCAAGCCCGTATCCTACATAGTATGAGAAGAGCTTACCAGGATAGTAGGTGTCTTTTGA
>CAZTBM010000015.1:0-36102 GCA_964611985.1 uncultured Desulfurococcales archaeon
CTTTACATTATCATCTACTATGATTACGTATCCTCCTTTACCATATAGTTCAACCGTTGCTGTATACTTGTCTTTATCTACTGGTATTGCTTTCCAATAATAGTCCTTGATTATATCCCAGTACTCATTTATAGCCTCCTCTAATGTAAGGACTTTTACACCAGGTATTTTTGAGTAGTATGATACCACTTGATGGTTTACTTGATAGTAACTACCTGATCTTTCAGCTTCAACAACATCTATGCCTACACTTTCAAGTTTACTTTGTACTCTTGGATCCTTTATATCAAAGCCTACTATTTTGCTTGATTCTCTTTCAAGCTTTTTTATGTAGTACTCTAAGTCTATATCTGGACCATATATTGAAGGCTTTGAGAGAGCCTTCTTAGCTTTTCTCTTTACCTCTTCTCTCATGTCCATATGCTCCACCTTACACATTTTATACATCTCTCAAAGCCAAAGCGTAGTATGGTCTCTACGATTTTGTTGGCATCTCCCTCACACTTTATTGTGCCATCTATCATAACATAGGCTCTATCCGCCTTGATGTGTCTAGCTATCTGAGCTGTATGAGTTATTATTAGGGCTGATGTACCATTCTTTATAAGATGTTCATTTATTACTTTACCCATTAGTACAATGTTCTCTACGTCAACACCTGAATCTATTTCATCAAGTAGTACGAGTTTAGGTCTCTGCATTAATGTAAATAGTAACTCAACTTTTTTCATCTCGCCGCCACTAAAGCCTACATTTATTTCTCTGTCAAGTAGGTGCTGTACCTTTAAGAGTGAGGCATATTTATCAAGCTCATTCATAACATCAGTGGCGCCTCTTTTCCGTAGCATGTGTATTATTAGGTCTCTTACTTTAACCCCCCTGATTTTAGGTGGTATCTGATATGCTAAGCCTATGCCCTTAAGGACTCTAGCCTCCATAGGGGCTTTGGTTATATCTTCTCCATAATATAGGATTTTGCCTTCTTCGATTTTATATTTCGGGTTACCTATTATTGCTTGTACTAAGGTAGACTTACCTGAACCATTAGGGCCTAGTAATAATACTACTTCACCTTTCTTTATGTTCAAATTTATGTTCTTTAGTATTCTCTTTCCGTCGACGCTAACGGTCAATCCTATTACTTCGAGTGCAAACATTGCTATCTCCCAATCTCCTCTTTTAACTCTACTATTGCTGGGCTCTGGTTTTTCTTAAGTGAGCGAGTTTTTATACTTAGTCTAATGGGGCCTTGCTATCTAAGTTTTTCCCACTTTACAGTAGATCCCATTATCCTCTGAGGTATTAAGTGTGTGCCATCACATGACCTTGCGTTAAACCATTCACGTGATGTAAGGCCTTCTCTGCATGTAGCATACTCTATTTTCTCCCTTTTTGCATACTCTATGACTGTACGTAAGAGCTTTAACCTAACTTTCGAAGGTAGATACCTATAAGCCTCAATTCGCTCGCCATCTATGTAGTATAGTTTTCTCCATTTATCTTCTAACTCGGGAAACGCTAGAATCATTCTTTTAAAATTATCTGGCTTAACTTTATATGTTGATGTCACGATGAACTTTACACCTATACTTGAGATTGTACTGATAAGCTCTTTCAGCTCTGATGGGCCATCATTAAGGTATGGTATTATAGGGTCAACTCTAACACCTACTGGAATCCCACACTCTATAGCCTTCTCTATGGCTTTAAGTCTCTCTTTAGGTTTAGGCGCACCTGGTTCTATCTTTACACATAGATTTTCATCTAATGTAATTAATGTTAACATTATGGCTGCATTACCTTTACTAAGTAGGTCAAGGTCCCTTACAAATAATGTGCCTTTGGTGGTCAATAGTATCTTAAACCCTAAGGGGATGAGTATTTTTAGGGTATCTCTCGTTAAGTTAAATTTTGCCTCTTCTGGAGGATAAGGGTCACTACTTGTTGACATGTTTATTGGAATTTTAGGATTTGCTTTTCTTATATCACGTTTCAGTTTCTTCAAATAATCCTTCTTGGGTACACTGTTGCGTAAACCTATATATGATGTTGCATAACAGTAAAGGCACTTATGTGAACAACCAGTGTAAGGGTGAAGACTATATTTTAGAGGACAGGTACAGAGTCTACTACCCCAGGGATTAAATGGCCTTAAAACGTGTAGTGAGGGTGATCGGCTCAACGAGGTTTCTTCACCTAATTCTGTTGGGTAAGTTTTCCTTATCTTAATGTTATTATGCGTTCAGCTGACTGTTTATTCGTCACTACATCCGGATCTGGCGGTTCATCACTATTATTCTTTTCATGCCTACCTGTAAATAAATCTAGCTTATTGCATAAAGGCTTCATAAATAGTATGAGTGATATAGAAGTATAGGTAGTATAGGCGTGGAGAAAGTACTCTGAGATGAGAAAATTTTAGATATAAAGTAAAAATACTAGTGAATTACGGTTAAGGATTAATGAGGCGCACATGAATGAACATTGAAGTGACACTACTAGAGTTAGCGATGATACTGATTACTGCTAAGCTTCTTGAAGAAGTAGCTATAAGACTTAAACAGCCACCAATACTAGGTGACTTACTTGCAGGCTTAATTCTAGGGCCGACAATATTAGGTGTTATTTCACCTTCTAGCGAGTTAAGATTTATAGCTTGGCTTGGAATAGTCATACTACTTTTCATGGCGGGTCTTGAAACAAAGTACTCAGACTTTAAGAGATATGGATTTGCAGCAGCAATAGTGGGTGTTGGTGGGGTTTTAGCAAGTTTTAGTTTAGGATTTAGTGCTGGCATTTTACTAGGTTATAACTTCGTGACTTCAGTATTCTTAGGGGCCATCTTGACTGCAACATCAATTAGTATAACGGTGAAAACACTAATGGATCTTGGTAAGATAGGTACTAAGGAGGCAACATTAATCGTAGAGGCTGCGGTTCTAGATGATATTTATGGTCTATTTGTTTTAGCTTTAGTATATCCTATAGCTTTTGGCCAAATGCTCGATGTAATAGGGATCACCATTAGTTTATTAGGGGTAGTTTTTGTCGCTGTAATGGTGGTTACTGTTCATAGATTCAATGTTGTAATTCATAAGATTTTACTTAAACTAAAATTTAGTGAAGCACCTGCAATACTTATGCTATCAATGGGTATACTTATTGCAGCCGCTACTGGGCATTTAAAGTTAAGTCCCATAATAGGGGCCTTTATGCTAGGATTGGCATTATCGGATATGCCTATGGCAGCCTTGATTAATGAGAAACTCTCACTCCTCAATTACCTTCTTGCACCAATATTCTTTGTGTATGCTGGACTATTACTAGACCCCTGGAAAGCCGTATGGACAACAAAAGCATTAGTTATAGCTGTTCTCATAGTCCTTGTTGGTATAGTCTCTAAAATTATTGGTTGTGGCCTTCCAGCTAAATTGTTTGGGGTAGATTGGCGTGGAGCACTAGCTGTAGGTGTAGGTATGATTCCTAGAGGTGAAGTGGCTCTAATAATTTCAGTTACAGGGCTATCATTACATGTTATACCACAGGAGGTTTACTTGGGGACACTTCTTTTAATATACTTATCTTCAATGCTAACCCCAATAATACTAAAACTTATTTATACAAAGTAAAACTTAAACGTGGAAACACAATACTTGTCTACGAGCACTAACATAAATGAAGGCCATGGAAAATTTTAAAGCTATCCACTACTACATCATGGGATAAGAGGTGTTAATGGCATGATCAATGGTTCTGAATTGGCTATTCTAGGAGGAGCACTTGCATTAGCTGGAGGATTAGGTGGATCATCAGTAGGTGTAGGCTTTGCAGCATCAGCTGGCACCTCAATACTAGCTGAAGACCCAAAACAATTCAGAAACGTCCTTGTATTAGCATCACTACCGATGACTCAAACGTTCTACGGTTTAATAACCATGATAATGATAATGTTGTACTATGCACCACATGCAGTAGGTAACATACCGTACGGTCTTAAAGTATTTGGTGCGGGCCTAATAGCATGTTTCGCAGAATTCTTCTCAGCAGCATATCAGGGAAGAATATGTGCCTCAGGTATATCATTGCTCATAAAGACTCGAGGAAAAATATTTACCAACGCTATATTAATGGCTGTCTATGCTGAGCTATTCGGAGTGCTCGGTCTAGTATTCTCAATGCTAGTATTATCATTAATTCATTAACCTCCCTTATTAACAACTACAAAAAACAAGGCGAGTAAAATGAGTGAGGAAATAAATAAAATAAGGGAGGCACTAATAGAGAGAGCAAGAAAGGAAGCTAATGAAATAATAGAGAAGGCTAAGGAGGAAGCTAAGAGAATTATAGAGAAAGCATTAAGAGAGAAGGAAGAAAAGATAAGGAAGATCAAGGAAGAAATAGTGGAAGAAGCTAAAAGAAAGGCTGAAGAAGAGGTTCTTTCAGAAAAAATAGAGGCTAAAAAGAAGATAGCTCATGTGAAGAATAAAATAATAAATGAAGTCTGGTCTAAGGTTAGAGAAAGAATTGAACAAGGCAATTTTGATAGAGAAAAATCGCTTAGAAAATTATTACTTGAGTCTTTGGAGGAAATACCCTCAAGTGACATAATAATATATGTAAACAAAAATGATAAACCCTTATTAGAAAAAATTCTACAAGAAATAGAGATCAAAAAGAGAATCATTAACATAAGGGAGTGTGACATTTTAGGAGGAGTAATTGTGGAGTCTGCAGATTCCCTAATTAGAATAGATAATAGTTATGATACTAGACTATCAAGCGTAAAGTATAGACATATACATGCTATTGCTAGGAAGCTTTTTGGTGTCGATTAATGGAGATACTACTTATACTATTATTCACTATAATTCCATTAATCCTACTAATGACAGGGGTCACCTTCTATAGTACAAGTAAAGAGTCATGGTATGGATCAGTAGCGGCAATTCTAAAGAGTAAAGAAGCTAAAATAGCGACTAAGAATATTCTTCGAGAAACATTACATAAGAAGTCTATTACAGAGGCTCTTTCAACCCTAATGAGAACTGAACTAGGTAACTACATTTCTAAAAGAGTAACTGAGGAAACACATTATCAAGAGATAGAAAGAATTACCTGGTATGCTCTCTCATATGACCTTTCAGACCTCGAGAAACTACTACAGGGTACTTATAAAGAGGCTTTTGAAGCTTTTATGTACCGTTATGATATTTATAATATTAAAAGCATGATAAGAACGTCATTCTTTAAAGGTAGGAAGGTATCATTGATACCTCTTGGTAATCTCATTAATCTACAAAACATTGAAAAATTTGAAACTGTAAAGGCATTGACCGAGATAGTTAGACTACTTGAAGCTGAAGGATACTATCGTGAAGCTAGACTAATAGAAGCTTATATTCCACGTTTGGAAGCTCGAGACGTTACAGCTGTTATATTGTTAGAGAAAGAACTAGTAAAATACTGGTATGAGAAAATACTAAATGTAACATCAAAAACGAGCAACCCGGTATTATTAAATGTTGCAGGTATGTTAATAGATATGGATTTCATCCTATCAGTTATCAGATTTATTCATGCTGAAGCTACAGAGTTAAAAGAGAACATTGTAGACTTAACGTATAACTTAACATCAGAAGATAGACGTAGACTTCTTGAATCAAAAAGTATAGATGAAGTTTTAGCAATATTGCAGCAATCACCATACAAGAGCATTATCGATGATATTCTTAAGCAGGAGTTACATAAAGAACCATTACTCCTTGATCTTGCAATAAGAGTGTGCTTTATAAAACATATACTCTCCTCCCTCTTGGGAGACCTATTTAACATTAAACCCTTAATAACATACTTACTCTTAAAGGAACTTGAAATACACACATTACTACTCATATTCAAAGTAATATTCCTTAATCTACCAAGATCAGAGTATGAGAAGATTGTTCATTTATACCCGTTATAGTTAAGGTGAGCTATGTGAGACTAAGGGAGAAGAAGATAGTAGTTATGGGTGATAGAGACTTCGTAAACATATTTAGATCCATAGGAATAAGAGAATGCTATGTAGTTAACGTCAAAGAAGATAAAAAGGCTATTAAGGACACACTTCTTAAAGTAATCAAAAATAAAAATATAGGGTTAATAATACTAATGGAGGATTTAGAAGACATAGTTAAAGATATTATTGAAGAATATAAATTCCAACTTATGCCCTTAATAGTGTTTCTTCCAAGTATTAAGGGATCACGTATACGTGATGTTTCTGAGTACTATACACAGCTATTTAAGCGCACTCTCGGTATAAGCGTATCACTGGGAGGTGCATAGTATAATGGTAAAGGGTAGGATATGGAGAGTTTCAGGACCACTAGTTATCGCTGAAGGTATGAGAGGTTCAATGGTATATGAGGTTGTAGAAGTAGGTTATGAAGGTCTTATTGGAGAAATTATAGGTCTTGAGGGAGATAAAGCAACAATCCAAGTATACGAGGATACTTCGGGCTTAACCATAGGTGAACCTGTTGTTGGTACAGGTAGGCCTCTCTCAGTAGAATTAGGTCCTGGGCTGATATCCTCAGTTTTTGACGGTCTTCAAAGACCATTAAAAAGCATAGAAGAACTCATAGGACCGTTTATTAGACGAGGTGTAAAGGTAAAAGCTCTACCTAGAGATAGAAAATGGCATTTTAAACCAGTAGCTAAAGTAGGTGACATACTTGAACCAAATGACGTTATAGGCGTTGTGCCCGAAACCTCAATAGTTGAACATAAAATAATGGTGCCACCTACCTTAAAAGGTAAGCTTAAATGGATAATTTCTGAAGGAGACTATACAATAGAAGAGACAATAGCAATAGTAGAGTGTGAAGGAAAAGAATACGAGATTAAAATGTATCATGAATGGCCTGTTAGAAAGCCTAGACCCTGTAAACAGAAACTAGACCCTGTAGAACCATTAATCACAGGAAAACGTATCATAGACTTCCTATTCCCACTAGCCAAAGGTGGAAAAGCGGCAATACCAGGCGGTTTTGGCACAGGCAAATGTATTATGCCAGGTACACCAGTATTATTAGCAGATGGAACAATAAAAGTAATAGATAAAATATTCAAGGAAGTAAAAGGTGGAGATCCCGACCTTAATGTTGAAGAGGAATACTATGAGCTTAAAAAGCCTATATTCCTTTATGGGTTCGATGGTAAACGATTCAAACTTGTGCAAGCAACACATGTTTATAGAGGACGAACTAGTAAAGTTATTAAAATTAAAACAGCAAGTGGACGTGTAATAGAAGTTACACCCATGCATAAACTACTAATATATAATCCTAACGGGTTTATCGAAGAAAAGGAAGCCCAACATATAACTCCTGGGATGTATCTCGTTACACCTAGAAGAGTGCATATACCAGCTAATACGCCAAGAATACCTATTGAGAAACTAAGTACATTCAATGATGTTGTTAGTAGAGACATAGAGGTTAATAGAAAGGTTAAAGTCATTCTAAGACGGCTACTCCAAGAAGGTATGATGAAAGAGATAATTAGAGAAACAGGATTATCAAAATCAACCATAAAGAATATAGTGTATGATAAGCGAAACTCTATACCACTAAAAATAATTGTAGCCATTAACAAAATAAGCAAGGAGAAAGTAGAGCATCCAAGAATAATAGGGCTAAGGAGAAGCAAACACTCGATTAGAATACCACACTATATGAGTACTGAACTTGCTGAACTCATTGGATTAATAATATCCGATGGTATGTTGACTCATAGATCTGTGAGGTTCTTTAGTAATAATAAAACATTAAGAGAGAGGTTTAATAGTTTACTAGAGAAGATCTTTGGTATCCACGGTAAGGAGAAGACATTTAACACAGTTAAAGGTATCGAAGTAAACTCTGCATTATTAGTTAAAGTACTCAGATTACTAGAAGTTCCTAATAGGAGGAAGTCACAAAATGCCCGTATTCCATCGATTATAATGAGATCACCAGAGAGAATCATAGCAGCATTTATTAGAGGCTTATATCTTGGTGATGGTACTTTTAGCAAGAACAACATAGAATACACTTCGGCATCAAAAGAGTTGATCACTGGCCTCTCCTACCTACTCTTAAGACTAGGAATACTTTACTCGGTTAGATTTACAAAAGGAAGAAATAGACTATATATTTCGGGAATTCCTCATCTCAAGAAGTTTTATAGAGTTATACTGCTAGAAGCACCAAAGATAAAGAAGGTTGAAGATCTCGAGAAGTACATCAGTAGCAAGCAGCAAGGTAGGTTATCAAGAGAAGTTATACCGTTATCTAGTGAATTACTGAAACAGATATATAAAGTACTATCCAAACGTAAATTAGAATCTAAGGGCATTAATATAGGTAACTACATATATGGGCAAGAAAATCTGAGTAGAACAGGACTATTAAGAATAGCTACAATTGAACATGGCATCGGTTACCAGGAGCAATTAAGAATCAAGAAATTATTAACTGTAATTAACAATTTACTTGAGATCATGGAGAATATTGTATTAGATAAGATTGAGGAGGTAGAAGTTGTCAACAAGGATACAATAGTTTATGACTTAACAGTTAAAGAAACACATAATTTCATTGGTGGACATGTACCTGTAATATATCATAATACTGTCACCTTACAAGATCTCACTAAGTGGTCTCATAGCCATATCAACATATATGTTGGTTGTGGAGAAAGAGGTAACGAGATGGCTGATGCTCTTCATAGCTTTACACAGTTAGAGGATCCTAGAACAGGAAAGAAGCTTATGGAGAGATCAGTCTTCATAGCAAACACATCAAACATGCCTGTAGCAGCTAGAGAGACAAGCGTATTTGTCGGCGTAACTATCGGCGAATACTTTAGAGATATGGGTTATGATGTACTGATGGTTGCAGATTCTACATCCAGATGGGCTGAGGCAATGAGAGAGATTAGTGGTAGACTCGAAGAGATGCCTGGCGAAGAGGGGTTCCCAGCCTATTTAGGCTCAAGACTTGCAGAATTTTATGAAAGAGCTGGTAGAGTAAAGTGTTTAGGTAGACCTGACCGCTACGGCTCATTAACCATTGTTGGTGCGGTCAGCCCCCCCGGAGCAGACTTTTCAGAACCTGTGACACAGAATACACTAAGGTATATTAGAGCACTATATGCACTTGATGTAGCATTAGCTAATAGAAGACACTTTCCAGCAATAAACTGGCTCATAAGCTATAGTCTCTATGTAGACTTAGTTAAAGGATATCTAGAGAAGAGGTATCCTGATTGGACAAGATTAAGAGAGTTCACTATGAAGATTCTACAAAGAGAAGCCGAGTTAGAGGAGATAGTTAGACTTGTTGGTACAGAGACACTACCTGAAGAGGACAAACTCATACTTGAGGTTGCAAGAATGATTAGGGAGGACTTCCTATTCCAAAACTCATTCCACGATGTAGACAGATACTGTCCCTTGGAGAGAACATACCTTATGATAAAGATTATCTCGCGATTCTACAATAAGGCCCTCGAAGCTATAAGAAAGGGTGTTCCTGTATCAAAAATAGCATCCTTACCTGTAAGAGTGAAAATTGATAGAATGAGATTCATAACACATGATAAGTTCATTGCAGAAGCTAAAAAGATACTAAATGAAATAGATGAAGAGCTAAATAAGGTGATAAAACATGCTGAGTGAAACCAAGAAGACACCCTTAAGCCTATTAATTAGGGAGAGTAAGAATATCAAGGGTGCTAAAGGCTCACTACTACTAATGGAGACCATACCAGGAGTAAAATATGGAGAAATAGTTGAAGTAGAGACTGGAAGTGGTGAAGTAAGATACGGTCAAGTAATCGACGTTAGTAGAGAAGTAACCACAATACAAGTTTTTGGTGGAGTAAGTGAAGTTGACCTTAAGAGAAGTAAAGTAAGATTCAAGGGTGAAACACTAAAGCTACCAGTATCACTGGACATGCTTGGTAGAATATTTGACGGTCTTGGTAGACCTATTGATGGAGGTCCACCAATAGTACCAGACGATTACATGGACATTAATGGAGCACCAATAAACCCAGCTTCAAGAATGCCCCCATCAGAGTTTATTGAGACAGGTATATCAGCTATTGATGTCCTTAACTCAATAGTTAGGGGGCAAAAGCTACCAATATTCTCTGGTTCAGGATTACCTCACAATAGGATGGCAGCCCAAATAGTAAGACAAGCAGCTGTAAAAGGAAAAGAAGAGAAGTTTGCTGTAGTCTTCGCAGCCATAGGTGTACCATTCGATGATGCAAGATTCTTCATAGAGAATTTTAAACGAGCAGGCGCTCTAGAAAGAACAATAGTCTTCATCAATAGTGCAGCAGACCCCGTAGTAGAGAGAATTGCAGTACCAAGAGTAGCATTAACAGCAGCGGAATACTTGGCATGGAAACATGACATGCACGTACTAGTAATCCTTACTGACATGAGAAACTATTGTTTTCATGGGAATACCGAAATAATTTTAGCTGATGGATCAGTTATGAAGATAGCTGACTTAGTTGATAAAGCATTTAACGAGGCTGGTAACTTAGTGTCAGTATCTTCAGGGAATGGACTATTAATGATTAATACAGCTAAACTGACTAACACAAGTATTTTGTCATGGTCATATTCAAAGGATGTCATAGGTAGAATCGTGGCTGTTGAGAAAATTAAAGCTCCTAGAAATTTAGTGAAAATCAAAACAAGATCAGGAGCGGAACTTATAGTAACGGATGATCATAAGTTATTAGTAGATACTAGTGAAGGGCCAAAACTAACACCTGCAGCAAAGATAAAGCCAGGTATGGAGCTATATTCTATAAGAGAATTGAGAGTTAGGGAGAAAAGACCACCCTATCTACTTGAACTATTATTACCATATTCTAATGAAGTACATGTACATGTAAGAAGAGGAAAAATTGAAGAAGAATTAAAGGAGAAATATGGTTCAATAAAGTATGCATGTGAATCTTTAGGACTAGGCTATAGACATATTACGGAAGCTAAACATGAGAGATACTATCATCCGCATGAACTAATTCTTATAGCTTTAGATTTAGGGCTAAGTTTAGAAGAGATAAACAGATATATCGACTACATAACCGCTGATAGTAGCGAGAGAATAAGGTTTAACATAGCCCGTGTAAATGATGACTTAATGCAAGTACTCGGATGGATACTATCAGATGGAACAATATATGAGGATAGGTCAAAGAATAAGTACTATATATGCTTCAGTAGTAAAAGCAAGAACCTTATAGACACATTCATAAATACAATGAAGAGAATATTCCATGGTATTACCATTAATGTTCATGAGAATCAGAATGGCACATGGATGGCAAGAGTAAATAGTAAACTAATAGTACTACTATTTAGAGCTTTAGTGGGTGATGTTACTAATGAACTATTAGAGATATTAAGGATGCCTAAGAACCTTATAGCACGATTTATCTCAGGATACATAGATGGCGATGGCTCAATAATTCTAGGTGAAAAGTGTATTCAATTGACAACAACAAATAAGAATAGGGCTAAGAGAATACAGCTCTTACTCAAAAGATTAGGGGTACAAAGCATTATTAATGTTAGAAGATGCGGGTTTAAGAACATCACAGTATACGATATAGTCGTGAGAGGAAGAGAAGATATAATAAGGCTGGCTAAGTGGTTAAGACTAAGTCATAAGGATAAAGCAGAAAAGCTTAGTAAACTTGTATCCCTAGTAAAACGTAAACCCCTAAGGGCTAGTAAGTTCTACTTAGCTCCAAGAATATGTAGCTCAATGTTTAGAAGGTTAAGAATGAAATATGATATTCCAATGAGCAACTTAGGACCATCGAGCACTATAGCTCAATTCGAAAGCGGAAAGCGTAGAGTGAGCAGATTTCTCCTTTACGAGTGGGTAAAGAATATGTTAAAGCAAGTAAAGGACGATCCCGAACTCTATTACATAATGCAAATCATCAAAGGAAACTATGTACTAGATGAGATAGTTGAAGTAACATATATACCTTGTAATGAAAGATACGTGTACGATATCACAGTAGTCCCAGCACATACATTAATTGTTGAGAATGGTATAATCTCATCGAACTGTGAGGGTCTTCGAGAGTTAAGTGCTGCTAGAGAGGAGGTTCCAGGGAGACATGGGTATCCTGGATATATGTATACAGACCTTGCTACGATATATGAGAGAGCTGGTAGAATTTGGGGTAAGAAAGGTAGTGTAACCCAGATGCCAGTTTTAACAATGCCAAACGATGACATAACACATCCAATACCTGACCTTACAGGCTACATTACTGAGGGCCAGCTCGTACTATCAAGAGACCTACATAGAAAAGGAATCTACCCACCACTAGATGTACTATTGTCACTTTCAAGGCTTATGAAGGAAGGTATAGGCCCCGGTAAAACTAGAGACGACCATAGACAAGTGTTCATGCAGTTATATGCTGCTTATGCTGAAGGTCAAAGACTGAGAGAGCTAGCATTGATTGTTGGTTCCGAGGCATTAACTGAGAAGGATAAAAGGTACCTAGCCTTTGCAGACGAGTTCGAGAGGAAACTGATAAATCAAGGAGAATATGAGCGTAGGACTGTAGAGGAATCACTAGACATAGCTTGGGATCTTCTAGCTATGTTACCAGAGGAAGAATTGAAATTAATTAGTGACGAGTTTATACATAAATATCACCCCAAATATCGTAATAGAGAGTAGGAACCTATGTCAGCTCATCAGAAAGTACTTAGGGTTCGCTATACAAAAATAGAGCTGATAAGGCTTAAGCGTAGACTAGTAGTAGCTAGGAAGATACATAGAATACTAAGAGAAAGACTCACAATACTAATTTCCGAATTATATTCAATGCTTAAGGAGGCTATAGAGTGTAGAAGGAGAATACATGAATTACTCATAGAGGTTTATTCATCACTAATTAAGTCTTATGGTCATCTAAGCGAAAGTGAACTATCTATGTTAACTGAAGGTATTCCACCCTACATTAAACTATATATAGCAACAAAGAATGTAATGGGCGTAATTACGCCAATGCTAGAAGTAAGAAGAGGTAAGGAGAAAGCAACATATACATTATCAGAGACATGTATACCTTTACAGGATGTAATTAAGCGTATGGATAAGTTGATTGAAGATATTGTAACATTAGCTGAGCTAGAGAAAAGTATCCAATTACTATCTTATGAGGTAATACGTACTAAGCGAAGAGTTAACGCATTAGAGCATATACTAATCCCTAGGATCGAGAACACAATCAGGTTCCTAACCATGATGTTTGAGGAAAGGGAAAGAGAAGAGAAAGCTAGATTAAAGCATGTAAAGACAGTACTAACTAAGAGAAGGTCAGGGGAATAGTGTGGAAAAAGAGCTAGAAGAGCTATTAAAAGCGGAATTACTAAGATACGCTAATAAACATATACCGTATGCTCGTAAAACATTAAAAGAACTACTTAGTGAAGACTTCCCTCACATTATCTGTAGAGATGGAAGTAGACACTACTTCCATAGGAAGGAGTTAGAGTATTTAGCATCATTATTACCGAGAGAGGCTTGGCAATTAATAAGATTACCGATACTTATAGTTCTCTCACCAGAACTTGGTGAAGGAGCAGCAGTGATTAATGGTAATCTCGAATGCTACATAGTCTGTAAGATACTAGGACTAAAGTATGAAGGACAAAGTAGAATGATCATATATAGGCCGCAAATAGCTGAGTTAAGGAGGAAATTACGTACAGCCACACAATACGCACTATCATTAAAAAGCCTTTTAGAAAAGAGTGAAGAGCTAGAAGCTAGGTTTTAATATTACTCTACGCCTTATAACAATTCTTATTGGATTATACTCTATTCCTCCACCTTCATAGAATTTTGTAAGGAACTCGACAAAGCATAGTCTTAGAGAATGTATGAATGCACCTAGAGTTGATAATGCTAGGTTTAGGAGTTGCGTAAATGCATATATCACTAAGAAGAATATCCCAGCTATAATTACGCTAACTACTGGTACACCTATAAGTGATGCTAAACCATTATATACCATTGTTGAGAGGAAGGTATAACCATTAGCAAGATAAACTGTTGCCATACCAACACCAGCTATTCTAGTGTATGATAAAACATCGCCTAGGAGGCCTGTTATAGCAAAGATCCATGTTAATACACCTAGAGCTCTATAAATTAGGAGCTGTGATAATACTATTAATCCTAGGCTTACTATTACTCCACCAATCAGTGCATTTTGTAAGCCCTGAAGGACAGGTATTCTATAATTGAATAGTGACATTAACAGTAACGGTATGCCGAAAATCTGTATTAAGAGTAGTCCTATGTTCTGCATGATGCCTCCAAGGTCATGATGCTTTATTGACCTAATTAGTGAAAGTATTAAGGCTATGTTTACATGTATTAAGCCTATAATCATAGCTAATATAATGAAGTTTAATGGATTAGACAGCATATTATATATCCCATTTAGCAGGGGGGAAGTCGTATATAATATCTTGAAGTATGGGTTTAGTATAGGATAAAGTAGTGATCCGAAACCTCCACTTACATCAACAACTTGACCCATGAAGCTACCGGATAGAAAACCTACAATAGTTGAAGTTATACCTGATATGTAAAGTATGTTCTTTAGCCGCCTGAATCCTTCACTTTCTGGGTCTTCAACAAGTTTGTCTAGGACGAACTTAGTTGCTATTATTAGAAATAAACCATAGATTGCGTCACCTAACATGAGCCCAAAGAATATAGGAAACGAGTACGCAATTAAGGGTGTAGGATCCCACTCGTTATACTTTGGTATGCCGTAAGTTTTCGTTAAGACTTCAAAGTTTCTAATACCTCTAGGATTGTTAGTTTTCGTGGGTGGTTCCTCTTTTACATCAGGCTTGCTAAAGTTTACAAGGTATCTTTTAACCTTATCATTAAGTATATTTATTAGTCTACTCTTAATGCTTACTGGAATCCATCCTTCTATTCCATTTACGTACTTAGCTTTTAAGAATGACTTAAAGGCTCTAACTTTTTCTAATTCATTCTCCAAAAGTACCTTTGCGAATGCTATGTCATTAACATGTTTGTTTACTTTCTCCTTTATCTCACTGATAATACTATCATATTGCTTTGAGAGGGAATCTATTTCCTGTTCCACTTTTCCCTTATACTCACTTATTGTCATATCTAAGGCTGGAATATTGAGAGCTTTGCACCGATAATCCTCAATTATAGTTTGTACAACCTTCTCCTCCTTTCTGGTAAACACTATTTGTATTAGAACTTTATCTTGAAGAGTACATAGCACATTTACTATTGCTCCTTTATTCTCTAGTTCTTTCCTTAAGTTATCTACCTTATCTTCGGGTATGACTGTCACTAAAGCTTGTATAGTCTTTCCCTTATGGATAAGGCTGTTTAATTTAATGTTTGGTTTAGCTAAAGATAAGACGCTAATGAACTTTAATATCTCTAAGGATTCATCTAAATTCCTCTTAAGACTATTTGCTTTTTCCTTTAACCTTATAATGTCATTATTTAATGCTTCTAGTTTATTAGTAAGACTGTCAAAAAGCTCGTCTAAGCTACTAGGATCTATAACCTCCTTGACCAGTATCGTTATAGGTTTATCTATAAAACTTAGTAGATTAGAAAGAACTCTTTGTAATAATTCTACCTTTTGTATTTTCTTTTTTAATTCTTCCTCGATTACTTCCTCCTTTAATTCTATAACGTGAATCGCATTTAAACCATGTAGTATTCTTAGGGTTTTATCAAAGTCCTCAGGAAGCACTAATATTCTTACTCTTTCCATTCTCTCTGGAATAGACAGTATATACCTAGTGATGGCTGTTGTCATCGCCTATCACTCTAAGCCTGTAACCATCTTTACTATTTCATCGATAACTAGTTCCATTCTTTTTTGAGCTTTCTCTTTCAATTTTTCTACTTCCTTTTCCGAATTTAACCTTATTCTTGTTTTTTCCTCCTTCGCCCTTTCTATAATTTCCTCAGCTTCTTTCTTAAACTCCTCTACATCTACTGGTTTCTCTAGTATACTTTTGGCTTCCTTTTTAGCTTCATTGATAATTTGTTTTGCCTTCTCCTCGGCCTCCTTCATTAACGCCTCTATCTCCTTCTCTACTTCAGCTAGACTGCTCAATAGCCTTCACCGTATCATGCTGTATCAATGTTTAGAAAAGGATACTATAAAAATTTAATTATGGTTACTTATTTACGTTATCACGTTATTAGGTATTTATCTATGTATCTTGGTAACTCTATTTCTTCTGCTAGTTTTTTAGCTTTCTCTATGGCTTCCTCAGGGTCATTAGCTGTAACATTGAATATTATTCTTGTATTTTTAACTCTTATTCTGAACCTTTTCTGCCCACTAATCTCGTATTCCTCTATAACCTCATATTCTATACTCATTGCCTCAATTCACCTTTCATCTTTACAAGTATATTTAGTGGTACAAGGGGTGTAAAAACTCTTATATAGTTAGGCTTGAATGCTTCTTCAAGAACTTTTAAGTCTCCACCACCTATGAGATATCCGTTGACAAAGCTATTATAAAGCTCTTTTATAATACCCCACCTATATTTCGCATTTATTGCAGTAAAGGATAGAAACTCTATTATATCCCAAGATACACTCCTTTTTGTTGATGCCTGCTCTAGATCTATTATGTATAGTTTATTATCTAGCGAAACTATAATATTTGATGGTTTATAATCTCCAATACTCAGACCAGTTTGATGTATTTTAGCAGTTATTTCACCCACCTGAAAATAAAGATCGCTAACGCTCTCCAGCCCCCTCTTGCCGATAGTGACTGATAGTGGTTCACCTTCTATAAACTCTCTTACCATTACCCTATTTGACCAGTCAGCATAGTGAATTACTGGTGTGTAAAATCCACAACCTCCTAGGATATGTGTCGTATAGAATTCTCTAGCCATCCTCTCTAGAGGGTCTGGTGTAAAGTTCTCTCTAAATCCCAACCAGAGTGTTACCGGTATCCACTTGACCTCCTTAACCTCTCTATACTTCTTCACTATAACTCTTCCACCATTCTCATCACCCATTCTTGCTACAACCACATCATTGAGTATTGAGCTCCCAAGCTTAGCTAAAGGATATATCTTAATGTTCCTTAGTCTTAGCTCTAATGGCCTAATTGAGCCATCAGGTAAGGTAATGTATATCTTTGTGTAGGGATTTATACAAGGGTATCTTGGGTAAGGAGTACTTTGAACTATGGTCCTTAGCAATAAGTCAATGTTTATTTTAGGCAAAATGTTTACTAAAAGATCAGTAAATGTAGATTTAACTTTACTAATAACGTAATATGGGTGTTTTAGAGTATAAGATACAAACTTTTCATTAGCCTTATAATATTCTCTACCATTCTTTACCATCTTAACTAGTATGCCTTCTTCACATAAAGAGTCTAACACCTTTTTAACTCTACTTGAGATAAGCTTTAGTGTTTTCTCAATATTGTTAATATACTCTATAGTTAAGAAGTCAACAATACCATAGGGTCTTTGCTTTTTACTTAAAAGGTACTCGATTATAAACTCACTAGTAAATACTAAGCTATATGCGACTTCTCCAAACTCTAATATCAAATCTGTTAATGCCTTTAATAATAGCTTCCTCGTTGCCTTCTCAGTAAGTCTCTTCACAATATCTTTACCTTTCTGAACTTTCAGCGGGAAGAACAATCTTAGTGTAAATATATCTCCGTAGAATCCATGGTTTACATCATAGCTTATTATCTTCTCTCCAAGAAATACATGAAGTATTATGTGATTGCCAAGTCTATGATACCTTATTCTTATAGGTGAGAATCCTTGTAATATCCAATAAACTTCA
This sequence comes from uncultured Desulfurococcales archaeon, assembly GCA_964611985.1. Lineage (GTDB taxonomy): Archaea > Thermoproteota > Thermoprotei_A > CAZTBM01 > SZUA-1508 > SZUA-1508. The sequence goes on from CAZTBM010000015.1 coordinate 17,940, forward strand.
CTATAACCTCTACTGGGTTTATCACTTAGGGCTAATGCTCCCACACTGAAGATAGCTTTCTCTTTTAGCATACTGTCCCACTAAAGTGTGCTTATTTGGTGCTTATTTAACTAGGTAAATACTACTTCTAGTACTGTATGGCAAAACCTTTATTTTATACTTATACGTTACCAAGTAATGGTGAATGAAGGTTATGATTTCTGTGCCTTCTATAAAAGTTACTCCTCCAGGTCCAAATGCTAAAAGGCTCATAAGTGAAGATGAGAAATTATTAATGCAATCATTTGTAAGATGGTACCCATTAGTGATAAAGACGGGTTATGGGGCTATAGTTGAAGATGTTGATGGCAATCTTTTCATAGACTTTAACTCTGGACTGGCAGTATTAAATGTAGGACATTGCCATCCTAAGGTAGTTAAAGCTATACAAGAGCAAGCTAAGAAGCTTTTGCACTACTCTCTAACAGACTTCTACTATGAAGAGGCAGTAGAGCTTGCTAAGAAACTTGTAGAAATAACTCCAGGGAGCTTTAAGAAAAGAGTATTTTATGGTAATAGTGGTGCTGAGGCCGTAGAGGGCTCCATAAAAATTGCTAGAGGCTACTTTAAAGGTCAAAGACCTTACATTATAGCCTTCACAGGATCATTTCATGGTCGAACTATGGGAGCGGTATCACTAACTTCAAGTAAGCCTGTACAGAGAAAATACTTCTCCCCACTACTACCATGTGTTGAGCATGTACCATACCCGTACTGTTATAGATGTCCATTTAAGCTTGAGTATCCTGAATGTGGATGTTGGTGTATAGACTTTATTGAAGAATGGGTTCTAAAGAAGTATATTTCACCTGATGAGGTTTGTGCAGTATTCTTTGAGCCTATTGCTGGTGAGGGAGGATACATAGATCCACCTAAAGAGTGCTGGCAGAAGCTTAGAAAACTAACTGAAAAACATGGGATACTATTAGTTGCCGATGAAGTACAATCAGGTAATGGGCGTAGTGGTAAATGGTATGCTATTGAACATTGGGATGTAGCCCCTGATATACTAGCAACCGCTAAGGGTATAGCATCAGGATTACCATTAGGCGTTATTGTTGGTAGAGAAGAGGTTATGACCTTACCTAAGGGTAGTCATGCATCAACTTTTGGTGGGAATCCCGTAGCTTGTATAGCAGCCAAGGCAGTCATAGAGGTTATCGAAGAAGAGAAGTTATTAGAGAATGCAACAAAACTTGGAGAATACATTAAGAAGAGATTTAATGAATTAAAGGATGAACTGGAGATTATAGGTGATGTTAGAGGTAAGGGATTAATGATAGGAGTAGAGCTTGTACGTAATAAGGATACGAAGGAGCCAGCCGTTAAAGAACTATCACATGTTATTAACGAGTGCTTTAAGCGTGGAATTCTCGTCATAAGCGCGGGAATTTCAGCGTTAAGAATTGCTCCACCACTAGTTATAACTAAGGAGCTAGTTGACAAGGGTCTAGAAATAATTGAGAACGTATTGAGAGAAGTTTGCAGGAAAAAATAACCTAGTTATTTGTCAGGTGTAAACCCCGCCTTCTTCACATTATTTACATCTGTGATCGAGGACTTCATCATCCTGTACAAGTTAACCTCTAGGTGTTTAATATTTTTAACCTAACAGTTCTTGTAATATCTTTTTGGCCTCTTCTTTCTCAATCTCTTTCATTTCTCCCTCTCTATAGGCTTTAGTTAAAATACTCTCTATATCTGAGGCTACTTTGTAGGGGTTTGGATCATACTTTACTTCAAATGTATGGGAGAGAGCCCTACCTTCAGGCGATATTACTATAGCTCTAGCTTTCCCTACTTTACCTATAAATTCAACACCAACAACACCACTTATACTGTACTTTTCGTCCACCTTCACCTTTACTACATAAACATCCTCCGTATCCCTTGATGTATGGAATTCAACCTTTAACTCTAATGGTGGAGGTGCTTTTGCCTTCTCTAAGATCTTCTTTAATATCTCCTTTGCCTTCTCTTGAGTTTCAGGGACAGGCCTGTAATGTTGTATTTCTAGTGCATCCCATTTCCACTCTATTGTTCCATTAACTATTTCAAATTCTATAGTGATCCTTACGACATCACCTTTGTCTACACCCACCTCACGGAACACTTCAAATAATGTTGAATTTAGTACTCCGGTTGCTCTAACTATCTCCTTGGGGCTGGCTTTACCTTTTGCCATAGCGAACATTACTCTTCTAAGTTTATCAGCATAAGCTCCTGCAATAACTAAGCCGGAGGATATTCTTGTCAACTCCTCTCACCATACATATTGTATACTTCTTCTAAGGTTTAAATATTGAGGACACATTCTACTCTATAGGATACATTATGAGTTACAGAGAAGCGTACACTAAGGCGATAATTAGAGCGTTAAGAGAGGAAGATTTAACATTTGATAGTCTAAAGCGAAAGGTTAAAGAGGAGGGGCTAGAAAACTACTGGCTAATGAGAGAGGCATTACTACAGTTAATGAAAGAGGGTATTGTAGAGAAGTACCCAGACTATGAATGTAAAAAGTTTAAATTTAGGTTAAAGAGCTATGATAGATCCTAAAGACAGTATTAATAAGATCATAGATGAAGTAAAGAGTATAAGAAGCGAGCTTAACAAGCTAGCTTCAACCATTCACTCTCGTAGATTAGAAAGTAGTATCTCCATAATCAATGAAGTTCTCGCCAATGTACGTGACAAAGTAAATGATATAATACTACAGGTTGATCATATACCATCACTATATGTTGAAAGATGGCTTATAATTAAACAACTCAATGTAGTATTATCACATATCGACTTAGTACTAAACTACGCTAAAGTCATAGTTGGCCAAGTTGAAAGGAATATTATTAGTGAGTATAGGCTTAAGCGAGAGGAAGACTACATTATAAGGCATATAAAGTATATTATAGAGGCCTTAGAAGACGTTTTGAAAAACTTATCAAATATCCTTCTTACTCTCAAGTAGCTCTCTAGCTAACTCTCTAAATCTCTCTTTTCTTTCTCTATGCCTCTCTAAGAAGTTGTTTAATAACTCTATTAGTTCTAGCTTACATTCACCACATATTCTTTTACCAGCCTTACATTCCTCAAAGACTTTGCCGACTTTACTATCATCATCGATATGGAATAGCCATAACTGATATACTACACATATTTCAGGTCTACCACCAAGTCTCCTCTGTAACTCTGCAGTTTCCCTACCGCCAGTAAAGGCCCTCTTAATCTTGGTCTCAATAAGCTTTGGCCCATCATTTAGAGTCAGATAGCTCATTGGATCACGTTTACTCATCTTTCCAGAGCCTGTAAGTGATCTCTGAAGCTTATGATAAACGCTTGAAGGCGGCACAAATCCATACTCCTTATTATACTTTCTTGCTAAATCCCTTGTTAGCCTTATATGTGGGTCTTGATCTACACCAACAGGCACTATTGTTGGTTTTGGACCACCAAAGTCTGATAATTGTGGTAATAATATATCAGCTACCTGTATTAATGCTGACATGTACATTCCTATGTGCTTCTCGCCGTAAATTGCCTCTAGGAGATTATATGTTAATCCTCTAGCGAAGACGTAACCTAGTCTTAGAACTCTCTCTTCCTCTGACTGACGGTATACATATAGTCTTTTAGGGTCTATACCTAATGCTAGGAGGTCTGCTACGTTATCAACCGCTATTTCTCTTGCGACTTTTAAGGGCAACCCATTATCTTCCCATGCTTCAATATCTGCGACAGCATAGAATGCTACTGCCTTTGGTGATAACTGCTGGAAATATATTATTTGTTCCGCAGTAACCTTACTTCCAAAATGGAATTCTCCTGTAGGCTTAATACCGGACATTACAGCGTATGGTCTATTCTCCTTTATTGCTTTGACTATTTCCCATAGCCCTCTATGTCCAAATACTATTCTTCTACGCATGTATCTATTGAGGAAAGGTAGGCTCTTTAATAATTCATCAGTTACTCTCTCTATACCGAATACTTCAATTAACCTATCATAGTCTTCTACCTCTTCTACAGACCAAGGGTCTAGTATCTTTCTCTCAAGATTAACCATGCGTTATCTCCTCCACTGCTTTTTTAATCTTCTTATATGTATCTTTTAACGCCTCCGGTATAACTTTTGTATCTGCAATCACTGGTATAAAGTTTGTGTCACCAAGCCATCGTGGAACCACGTGAACATGTATATGATCTTCTATTCCTGCACCAGCCACTTTACCCAAGTTTATTCCTACATTATAACCATCAGGCTTCATAGCCTTATCAATAGCCTTTAACATTAACTGTAAGGTTTTATTTAAATCAAATAGTTCATTATCCTCTAGTTCAGTGAATGAGCCCACATGCCTATAGGTTGCTATCATTAAGTGCCCTGGATTATATGGATACAAGTTCAATACTGCAAATACATATTTACCCCTGTAGACCACTAGGTTTTCTTCATCTTTCTCTGGAGTGTCCCTGTATTTACAGAATATGCAGCCTTCGGGCTTCTCTTGGAGTATGTATTTTATTCTCCATGGAGCCCATATGATCTTCATACATGTATCCCCCGTACACTTATTATTTATCATATAACTGTACTTATAGTACTGAGGAAGCTATTTAATATTATATCACCTACGGTTATTGATAGAATGAATCCTAAAAGTATAAAGATAATCAATGGTATTCCAGGAGTTACCCATATGTATGTATCTTTTGAGAGAACTCCCTTCTCAACTAGTTTTTTCACGTGGTTAATGTGATCCATATATTCTTCTTCAATATTGAATGTTAGTCTATACTCTTTTTCGATTTCGCCATTTTCCTTCACCTTGATTATTTCTAAAGGATACATGAACTTACTTTTGAGGTAGTCAGATACTTTCATAGGGCAACCTGTTAAGAGTAATATGGTTTTCTTAATAAATGGCGTATTCAGCTTCTTTACTTCATCCTTATACATTACTATGTTTAATAACAGGAAGTAAATACTGTAAAAGACTACTATTATGAGCGAGTTAATTATAAAAGTGATAATTGGCAGTGTCGTATACTCAATTACTGGTAATATACCCATCTTAAATTTCCAGGGAAATAGTAAAGCTAAAAATATAAGAATAAGAACATCGGCTCCACCTAATAATCCAGTAAAATAAGAGAATAAGCCAATTACGATTACTACAATGACTGATAAGATAAGTGATAGTATATGGTATAATGTGAATATCTTAAACGCTATTATTTCAGCCAATGTTAGTACACATGCTGTAATAATTGATCCGTAGAGTATTTTAGGTTCAACCTCTCTATACCTATAATCTAATATTGATGTATACAAAAGTACACTCAATGCAAGAACGGTTTTTATTACATACTGCATTGGTGTAGTCAATCCTCCATTATTTCATTCAAGCTAGCTTTTACCGCATTGACTATTAAATTTAGTTTTCTATAAAAGCCAAGTCTAGCTAGAAACTTATCGAAAATGTTATACCCTAAGTTTCCTCCTGCCGCGTAGGGGTGGCCTCCTCCATGAAGCTTTTTAGCGATTGGTAGTAGGTTTATGCTCTTATTCCCTCTCCGAAGACTTACTGTCCCTCTACATGAAACTACAGCAATTATGTCGACACCTTCCTTGGCTAAGATATCTGCTATTAAACCTGCCGGGATATTAGATTTTACTATTGCAACTTTCAGGTTATCAACTTTTACTATCTGGACTTTCGATAGTGCTTTTTTCAATAATTTTTCTTCTCTTTCTACAGCTTTCCTATATGTTTTTTCAAGTTCATTATTCCAGAATATACCTCTAGCTAGTATGCTGATTAACTTGTATCTGTCGTATCCCGTTGAAAGTACTTTACTTAGCTTTACTGAGAGTTCTTCTCTTTTTATCCAGAAGTCCATATCCCTAGCTAGTTCTGCAAGTCTTTTTGCTATTTCATCTTCGGGCAAAACTTGTTCATAACAAATTTCCGCTGCACATTTACTTCTGTCAATGACCAGCTTGTCCACTATTGATGAAACCTTTGCCTCTACATCGTAATCCCAAACGTGGTGATCAAACCAGTATATTCGCCAACTCCTACTCTTTAACTCTTTAAGATAGCCGACGACGTCTGAGGCTATATCCTCGTCTAATCCAATATCTGTAATGTATAAGTAAGCATTCCTCCCCTTACACTTCTTATTGAGATTACGTAGCTTCTCATGTACGTTATGGGGGCTAGCTAGCATATGCTGTACCGGTATATTATTTAGTAAACAGTATCTGTGTATTATTGCTGCAGAAGCTATACCATCTAGGTCTTTCCAGTGACTGATATTATAAACCACTGAAGGCTTGGCTGGATTGTTCAGTTCCTTTTCACCTATGCCTTAGTTAGCCCTGTTCCTGTGCTACTGTAAGTTTCTCTCCTACTACGATTATCTTATCAGGCATTATAGAGACTGTCTCTATCCGTCTACCCTTAATGACCATTTTTGCTGTTTCAACAGCTATTACAGAACCTCTGACATTGGTTTCTATAAGCATTCGTATAGCCAGTCTTATCGCATCACTTTTTGATACCCCTCTCACAGAGCAGTATTCCTCTAGCTTGGCAGCGTCCTCGTCTGGTAGCATGACTGAAACCATTTTGCCCATTTAGGTTACACCAACAAGATTATGTGGAATAGACCTTAATAAATTAACTTCATGTGGAGTAGAGGCTAAACTATGATTGGCGTTAAGAATGAGTTATATGGCTTGGTGAAAGTAGTAAATGAGTTATCTTTAGTGTGATATTCTACTCCTCTGGATCTCTAATACCATAATCTGTTATTACGAATACTGCCTCTCCCTCAGGTAAGTGCGGCGCATCAACAACTCTAGCTATTCGTTTTCCTCCTCTGCTCTTTCTCAACTGCACTCTAACTCCAGGAGCATGGTATAATACGTGTCCTCCAACAGCCTGTGTTGGATCACCATAGAATACGTCGGGTCTAGCCATAACCTGGTTTGTGACTACAACAGCTACATTGTATATTTCAGCTAGCCTCATTAACTGATGTAAGTGTTTGTTTAGTTTCTGCTGTCTAACAGCTAGGTTTTCTCTACCAGGATACTCTGCTCTAAAGTGACCTGTCACGGAATCTACAACTACTAATTTAATGTTCTCCTTTGGTACCAGTGTAAAGAGCTCATCAACTATTGCTATCTGATGATCACTATTAACTGCTCTAATGTAAAAGATGTTACTCATTACCTCATCTGGGTCTAATCCAACACCTCTAGCCATAGCCTCTATACGTTCCCAACGGAATGTACCCTCAGCATCAATGTAAGCTGCTTTAGCAGATAACCCGCCCTGCTCTGGAGGTAATTGTACATTAACTGATAATTGATGACATATTTGTGTTTTACCAGTACCATACTCTCCGAAGAACTCAGTAATAGTCTTTGTTTCTACACCACCACCTAGTAGTGCATCAAGGTTTTTACTTCCTGTTGTAATCTTCTTTATATTAGCTCTCTCCATCTTTAATTCTAATGCAGTCTTAAATCTTATATCAAGAGCATCTCTCGCTGCTTTAATTATTCTTTGAGCAGTACTGAGAGGTATACCAGCAACAGTGCTTAACTCTTGAGGTGTAGAGACAGCAACAGCCTCCACAGTCACGAATCCTGCTTCTCTAAGTTTAGCAGCTATACTTGGTCCTACGCCTGGAAGTTCAGAAATATCCCTAGGTTTGTCCTTCTGGTTTTCCTCTATACTCATAATGTATTTCACCCCCTTCTATTCGTAATGATTACTTTTAGTTTTGATCTTACCCTCCTATGTTTATCTTTTTGGCTTCCCACCTTTTATAAGTTTGACTCCACTATTCACCGCATAAATAGTGTACATTGTGTACAGTGAGAGTTGAGTGTAAGTATTTCTGGTCGAAAACCTTAATTAATACCTTAAAGCTGTTATAATTTAGGGTCAAAGAATAACTTAGATACGGAGTTATTCGCTAAGGAGGTGGTATAATCATGAGTAAAGGTAGTACTAAAGTCAGTGATGAGGTTTTAGAAAAACTAGTCAAAATCGAGAAAGAGGAGAAAAAGGATCCTAAGAGGGCTTGGGTTGAACGAATGTTTAGATCAGCCAAACTACACTATAAACGCTGCCCATACTTTGACCATAGAACTAGAATGTGCTTTATAGCGCTAGGCGAGAAATGTACCAGAGATGGAAGATTTGACGGGTGCTCAGTGTTCATAAAGTTCCTAGAGAGAAAATACGATGAATACACTAAATATAATAGACCGTTGCCAACAGATTTTCTTGATATAATCTAGGTGTTTTACCTCATGGTCTCAATCACTGTCCATTTTTCTTATATTTCTGCAGAGAGAATGAGTGATAAAATACCCTCTGAAATACAATTTCAAACCCAGTTATCTATGCCTAGTGGTAATATTGAACGTGTTGAAGGTAGACTTAGAGTACCATTCCTTTTCATCATGACTACTACCCCCCTTGTTGCATCTATAACATTTAAAGGTTACGTGGTTCTCGATGGGAAACCTGATGAACTAGAGAAAATATATCAAGATATCATTCAAGGCTCACCCCCATCTTACATATTCACTGCAACACTTCATCACACTATAACAGAGGCTATTTTAATATCTAGAGAGATAGGTATACCTCCACCAATACCATTACCAAAGTTTGAATCTAAGAAGCAGCCAACTAGAGGGCTAACATTAGAAACCATTTAGTCCATTAACATTTATAAACTGTGCCTACAAAGGTATTCCCACTGGTAAGAATAGTTAATCATGGGATCTAAAGAGTATGACAAAGTATAGGAATAGAAAAGGCGGAGTATATAGGTCTGACATTTATTCATATAGCATCTACCCGAGAATAAACAAGAATTTCTCTAATACACCGATAAATAGAGGAGAAGTCTACACTGTAAGTATAATTGATGTTAATGAGAAAGGTCAAGGAGTAGCTAAGGTAAGAGGGTTCCCTGTATACGTGTTTGATGCTACAGTAGGAGATAAGGTTAAGGTCAAAATAACGAAAGTGTATAGAAACTTTGCTCTTGCTGAAGTCATAGAATGGATACAGCATGTTGAGGAATATTAATAATTAATATTAATAGAGAGTTTTAACCAGAGACTATAAATAAAATTAAATAAATTTTATTAAATGACATACTGCTTAAGTATTAGTTCTATTGAATTATTCGTTCTTACTAGTCATTTCAAGCTGGTAATGGTTACTCTTTCTCTATCTCTCTAACAACAACCATGGTAACTGTTGATCTTACTGAAGGCATACGTCTAATTTTGTTTACAACTATTGATCTGATGTCATCAAGGCTTTCCCCTTCAACTATAGCCACTATATCATAAACGCCATAGACGAAATAGGCCCTTTTTACAGCATCAATTTTCTTCAATTCCTCTAAGGTTTCATCTTCACGCCCAACCTCGGTACTGATCAATACAACCGCTTTTACCATACCTAAAACCCCTACACAAGTAGGTTTCGATAACGATTAATAAAGATTACCATTAATTAGATGTACATTTTTGAAATATATAAGATAAGGATAAAAACGTGAATAGTAAGCTTAATCCTTAGTGTTAACTCAGAGGGATAATGATTGAGATTACTACTTATCCACGCAGAGGAATTCAGTTTTAGAGCACGAGATAAAGCAATAGAGAATCCAGAGGAGCTAACTAAAGACAATAGAGAACATATAGCATCAAACGTCTTAGTAGTATTTACATCAGTTGAAGAAGGTGATGATAAAAATATAGATACAATTGTAGCTAAAGCCTCGGATAACATAGTAGACTTAGCAGGTAAGCTTAAGGTAAACGAGGTAGTGTTATATCCTTATGCCCACTTATCACCCAAACTTGCACCACCCCATGTAGCACTAGAGGTTATGAAGAAACTTGAGGAGGCATTATTAGAAAGAAAGGTTAAAGTAAAACGAGCCCCCTTCGGCTGGTATAAGGAGTTCAAATTAAAATGCTATGGACACCCCTTATCAGAGCTCTCTAGAGAGATAAGGGTAGAAGAAGAGGCCGTTAAACCTACAGTAAAGAAAGAGAAAGAATACATAATTATAACACCTGACGGCGCCGAGATAAAACCTGAAGAATATAGGTTTAGGGATGAAGAATATGAGTTTAAAGTATTGGTTGAAAAAGAGGCGTTGAAAAAGACCTTACCAGGTGGTGAACCTAAGGTTTTAAAGTACCTTAGTAGATATGGTTTTGAATGGGAGCCCTACAGTGACTATGGTCATATGAGATATGGTCCCGAAGCATCATTAATAATGGATTTAGTAATGGACTATTCATGGGATGTAGCTAGGTCTCTAGGGATACCAGTATTCTATGTTAAAGGAACTAACATGTTTAACCTTTCAGTTAAGGCTGTAAAGGAGCATGCTGATCTATATGGAGATCGTTTATACACTATAAGGACTGATAGAGGAGAAATGGTTCTAAGATACGCAGCTTGCCATCAACAATTCTCCATGCTAAAAGACTGGACGATCTCATACAAGGAATTACCTTTTGGAGCTTTCGAAATAGCCGACTCATATCGTTTTGAACAGAGTGGTGAGGCAGAATTATGCTTCAGGCTTAGAAGATTCTATATGCCTGATTTACACGTGTTTGTAAGGAATGAGGGAGAAGCTAAGAAAATGCTACTAAAGATACATGATAAGATAATGGAGGAAATGGAGAAAATTGGTAGAAATTACGAACTACTAATAAATGTTGTTAACAGATATCAATATGAGAGATACAAGAACTTTCTAGTTGAAATAGCCAAGAAAGTAGGCAAACCTATACTGGTATCAATATACCCTGAGGTTAAAGGTGTAGCATACTATTGGACTATAAATATAGAGTATCACATTCTTGATACACTCAACAGGCCTAGAGAAATAGGCACTGTACAAATAGATATAGGAAATGCCAAAAGATTCAACATTACCTATGTCGATGAGAATGGTGAAAGAAAACATCCAGTAATATTACACTCAGCTATCATAGGCTCTATCGAACGATACATCTATGCTATATTTGATACAGCAGTTAAAGCAGAGCTTGAAGGCAAAAAGCCTATGCTACCAGTATGGTTGTCACCAGTTCAAGTAAGGATTATACCAGTAACCAGAGAATACGTGAAGTACGCCTTAGAGATAGCACAAAGACTAACAGAAGAGCGAGTGAGAGTAGACATTGATGATAGAGATGAATCATTAGGTAAAAAGATTAGAGAAGCCGAAAGATCATGGATACCTTACGTTATAGTCGTTGGTGAAAGAGAGGTTAAGGAAGGTAAACTATCCATCAGATGTAGGAAAGAGGATAAAATATTACAAATGAATCTAGACGAGTTCGTAAAAATGATTAAAAACGAACTTGCAGGGTATCCCTATAGACCCTTAAGTCTACCCATGCTCCTAAGCCAAAGACCTGTATATAAACACTTATAAGGAGATTTAAACACAAGGATAATTAGATGATGATGCATGAGCTTCAGAATTAATGAAGACATGAACCTCCGCTGAAAAATCAACACCTAAACTCAATTTTTACAATAACTTAACCTCCTGACGCCGGAGGCAAGATGCTTACAACGTCACCGTCACGAATCTCAGATTCAAGATTAGCATAACTTCCGTTTACTAGAATTAACGCTTTAAGGTCTTCACCGAACCCTTCAGATATGTATTCTTTGATTTTACTATCATGTATTTGTGCAAGATAATCAATCAAGTCTTTAAGTTTAACACCATTCTTACTTGGAATATCTATTGTTTCCTCTTTTAGATCTCCAACTAGATCTCTAAATATGCCGTAGTACTCGACTTTCACCTTTACCATAGTGTATTTCACCTCACCTATTCTATCATTTCAAGTAGCCTATATCCCTTTTCAGTGAGTTTATACTTCTTCCTTTTGTCTTCGTGAATTACCTCTATAAATCCTTTATCCTCTAATTCAGCTAAATGCTGGTATATCGCTTGAACTGTAACTCTTAATCCAAGCCTCTTCCATACAGCGTAACCATGGAGAGGTCCTTCAACTTTTAATAATCTTAGTATCATGGCTTTAGTGTCTAACCCCCTTAAAACTGTAAGTTGTTTCCTTCTCGTAGTGCCTTCAAATACGTCAATACTCTTTAAGCCACTTCCAGTGAGTAAGACCACAACAGAGTCATCTCTGTTTATTATGCCCTCTTTCACTAACTTTACATAGCCTACGAAACTAGCAGAGGCTGCGGGCTCAACAAATATACCTTCATTACGTGCTAAAGTTACTAATGTCGATAAAGCCTCATTATACTCTACCAAAACTCCCTCTATTCTAATATCCTTTGAGAGGTTGAATATTTCATTTAGGAATATTGGTTCTTTAACATTTAAGCCTTTGATTATGTTTACTTTCTTAGATATACTATGACTAATATTCTTAATTCTAGCTACTATGGGATAGCAACCAGCTGATTGTACTATTACAAAGTTAGGTATGTGGTCTACCACTCCTATCTCCATTAACTCTATAAAGCCCTTATATACTGAGTAGAATGTCAAACCTGAACCGGTAGGTATCAATATCCAGTCTGGAATAGTACCCATGTACTCATATATTTCGTAAGCTATCGTTTTGAGGCCTTCAATAGAGAGAGTATTAAGTTCGGCTGATGCCTGATAGAATCCTTTCTTAAATGCCATGGAGATGGCTTTATCAAGCGCTTCATCGAGTAAGGTACCGTACTCTTCGACTTCAGCCCCATAAGCAACCATTTGAGCTAGCTTACCTTCATCAACATTTGATGGTACTATTACATGGCATTTGGTATTAGCTCTTGACGCGTATGCCGCTATAGATGCGCCATGGTTGCCATCTGAGGCGCATATAAGTTTTGTAGCACCAATGCTTACAGCATGAGACACTATTAGCGTAGCTGCACGATCTCTAAAACTTCCTGTAGGATTTCTTGTTTCATCCTTAAGATACACCTTATTATGATTAAACATGTTACTTGCTGTTTTAGATTTTATTAGTGGAGTATAGCCTTCATTAAGAGTTACTCTCTTGGGTAATGGGGGTAGAAGTGATTCATAGCGCCACATAGATTTAATGTTCTCAAATATTCTAAAACCCGATGATACATCTGGTTTATAAATTACTAATCTACCACACTTTTTACAAATAGTTAGTGGATCTGTATATTCTTCACCACAATTAGTACAACGGAAAACCAGTTGCATATGTGTTCATCCTATTCCTTAAGGTATTCTTTAATATCTACTGTTTTACCCTTCTTTACAAACCTTATTCTAATGGGTAATCTTATGTTCAAACCTAATTGTAAAAGTATATTGTACAGCGTGTAGCCGTCGAGAGAGGATACTATACCTCTCTCTATGAGCTTAGCTAAAATCTCTAGTACATAGTCGTATGCTTCAGGGTACTGTTCTTTAGCTAATTCCAGTATCTCCTTAGCCTTCTCATTTTCTAGAGCATTATAAACTATCTCTTTAGGGCTTCTAGGTTTAGGTAACGTTTCCTCTTTAGATTTCTCTATAAGCTTACGCTTCATATACTCTAATAACTTTTTCCTCATAGATAATGGAATATCCTCTTCACTCATTACAGTCACCTTATATTAGTTCCTATGTAATCTTATTAGGGCTTTCCACTTTTAAATATATACTAGCATAGATAGACCTAACAGGTGTAAGAAGAAATGGGAGCAATAGCCTACGTTTTAGACCTAAATGACTTCGCAAAGCTAACTGAAGGCGTACAGAGATTCTATTGTATTAGAACTAAAGAGATGACAAGAGAGGTAACATTACACTTAATATGTACTGCAAGAAAAGACGATGTAATATACGTTTATGAAGAGCTAGACATAGTTGAGAGTCCAAGAGAGTACCTTGAAAGAATAAAATACTTTAAAAAGAAAATACTAGAAATAATGCCTGATGCAATAGTAGGATTCATAGCATTCGACATAAACCAACTTAAGGAAGCATTAGGTTTCGGAGAGAGTGTAGCACCTTTAGCCAGCTAACATATAAACCATGTTTTGAAATAGAGGTTCCTTTATTAACTACAATGTAAAAGATGGTTACTAGAGTAGCCGATGAGGAAAGAACCCCTGAACAGAAGTGGTGACGACCCTTCAGCGGCTCCGAGGTTTTCTATAATGTAAAATATTTGACAAGCTCCTTGCCAACTATATTTTTGAGTTCATCAATACTTCTGAAGGGCCTATTCTTAACTATTTCACTTAATATTCTAGTATCTACTCTTGGCACAAGCTTTAATATCCTTAATGGGGCCTTATTGACGTTTAATGGATATGGTATACCAGTAACCGATCTGGGACCATGATCCACTATCATGAACTCCATAAACCTATTGAGAGGTAGCTTCAATGGAACATCTACTAATATAGGATATGATCCAACTTGACGTGCATAAGTATGCTCATTTTCATGTACTTCTGTGAATACCTCCTTAAGTATAGTTCCTTTAGGCACAACTCTCCTTAGCATTGGGACGTCTATTTCTCTTCTAATTTTTTCTTTATACACTTTGAATAATCTTTTATGCTTCATTATGTACTTGGTTCCCACATGCCACATTCTTGTATGGGGAAAGACCATTACCTGTCTTATGTTTATCCTTCTAACCATGTAACCTCTATTATATACTTCCTTCAAGAATTCATAGTTAAGACGGTAAGTTTCCTTTGATTCTCCGGCAAGCCCAAACACGAGATTCAATCCTGGAAGTAATTCTGGCAGCCCATTCCAGCCTCTTCTAGCCCCAACCTCGTTAAGTATTCTAATAGCCTCCATAGCCTCATCAGGCATAACCTTAAGGTTGTTTAGCTTTACCACTTTAGGATCTGCTGATTCGATACCATAGGCTGCAACATCGCCTGGGGTGTGATATTCAATTATAATCTTGGCTATCTTCTTAGATTCCTCTGGATGATGGTATACTGTTCCTGGGTTAACATTATCTATATGTAGTGTTCTAAGATTTGGTGCAACACATCTGATTCCGTAAAATAATTTCCTTATTTCCTCCGGGTTTGGTTTAGGAAATTCAACCTCGCCTATACCACTAGACTTGTATACGAAGATGTCAGGTTGTCTTCCGAGTCTAAAATGTCTTACACCAAGCTTGTACAAACTCTCAATTTCTCTTATTATACACTTTTGTTTTCTAAACTTGGGCATTCCATATAATGGTTCAATACAGAAAGAACAACCACCAGTAATTACACGAGGACACCCTCTAAATGTCTCTATTTCAACAATTAGATTTCTACCATAATTTGGGTGTTGAAGAACTATACGTGTACCACGAATAATAAACTCTTCAATCTCCTCATATGATGATCTCAACTTGTATGGGTCTATTTTCTCTAGTGATCTTTCAATTAAAAGATCATAGATTACTACTTCAGGGTCACCTCTTACTATAAGATCGAAGTTTAATGCAATCTTATCTGGTAGTTCAGCAACTTTTCCACCTTCAGTTCCGATACCGAACTTAGCGGCTGGTCCAACAAGCACTTTGACCGGTTTACTTATCATTCTAAACCATTCATCTAGTTCTCTAAGTTGTATCGGTGTACCCCCAAGATATTTTCCTGGAACAGCCATACCAGCAATAACTATAACTAAGTCCATCGACTCAGCTAGCTTAAAGAATTCATCACGTAAATTCCTTGCCTCATCAACAGTAATATACTTTATTTTAGCATCAGGCTTAGCACTCCATATAGCTCCAGCAATGTATCTAGGGTATACATCAATGTATGGTGGTACACCTAGCCCAGCAGGTTCATCTGTGTAGCCGTCTAGTACCAATATTTTATTTAGTTCCATTACTTCATCTACCTAAAGTATTCCCAACCCTTCCTCTCTAATAGGTGTCCTCTGAGATATACTCCTACCTCACCTTTATTAACAACCTTACCTATAACATGTAGATCTAGATTGTAATGAGGCATCAGGTCGTGTAGTATGTCCTTTTGCTCTTGACTTATAGTGAATATTACTTCAAATTCTTCTCCACCATGTAATGCTAGGTTAACTGCATTGATTTTGTTCTCTTCAGCATATGCTTTAACTAATGGGTCTATTGGTATATTATCTAATTCTATTGTAACGTTACTTGCTTCAGAGAGATCGTATAATGTTTGGACAAGTCCATCACTTACATCAATAGATGATGTAATGTATGGTGCTATTTCTTTAAGTTTATCAAGTAGATCCACTCTTGCTATAGGTCGCTTTGTCTTATCTAGAACCTTTTTCTTTAAATCGTCTGGCAAGCTTTCTATGTCTATCCTATTATAGTGTATATAGTTTGCTAGCCCTGTGATACCGTACTCTCCACTTGCCACTACAATATCACCTACTTTAGCATTAAATCTAGAAGGAGTATACTTGAAGTCGTCTAATGATATTGCTGAAATAGAGATCCAGAGATCGTATCTTGACTCGTTAGTGTCACCACCAACAATGTATAAGTTGTAGTATTTAGCGGCATCAGATAGCCCTTTGAACAAATTTACAATGTCGCCAAGGCGTCTGTTAGAAGGTGCGCCAAAGGATACTACAGCCATGCTTGGTTTAGCGAGTTTAACAACAAAGTCGCTGACAACCATGGTGACGGCTTTCCAACCTAGATCATAAAGATCCATCCAGTAATATCTACTATATATTTCACTAAATGCATCAACTTTCAATAAGAGTCTCCTACCATTAACATATAAGCCTGAAACGTCATCACCAAAAGGTAAAATAGCGTTAGTAGGATAGGGTACAATATCACTTAAAACTTTAATAATACCCCTTTCACCAATAGCTCTAAGCGGCTTTTCATAATTCATAAAGTAACACCAATTCCTACCATCCATGAAGCAGTTAGCGAGAGCTAGGTAGTAATGTACCATAAGTACTATTTAACTACACCCACTAACTACAATTATCTTAAACCATACTAGTAATAGGATGACTATTCTGTGACAAAATATGTAGTTAAGAAAATAGGGAAAAGAAGGTACATATACTTTCAAAGAAGACTGAACGGTAAGGTAAAAACTAAATACATTGGTCCACTTGATAGAATTGTAGAATTCTATATTCAGTTCAGGGATATAATTGAGAGGCTTATTGAGTGGTGCGGGGGGTGGGATTTGAACCCACGCAGGCCTACGCCATCGGGGCCTAAGCCCGACCCCTTTGTCCTAGCTCGGGCACCCCCGCATTCACAAAAAGCTACTAGCAAACCGCTTTTATAAAGTTTTATTATCTCCTCGATTTCGGAAATATTACCGAGTGGCTTCTGTCCACCATTCTCATTCACATAAAGAGTACTTCCTGAGGAGATAATGCTCGTAAGTCTTCTCATTCTTACCTGAGTTACAAGCTACCCGTTGACAAAAACAATCAAGTAGTTAACCTCCATACCACAATGGGGTTAAATGGGGAATAAGTTTATTAGAAA
This sequence comes from uncultured Desulfurococcales archaeon, assembly GCA_964611985.1. Classification (GTDB taxonomy): domain Archaea; phylum Thermoproteota; class Thermoprotei_A; order CAZTBM01; family SZUA-1508; genus SZUA-1508. The sequence goes on from CAZTBM010000015.1 coordinate 35,539, forward strand.
TTCAATTAAAGGTGTGAAATAAAGTTAATTGAAGCAGCAGATAATGCTCTCTTAAAGTGTTTGTGTGATTAGATTGCCTACTGAAAGATCACATAGGATTTTACGGGGAATGATAGCGTTATTGATGGCTAGGATTTTCGGAGATTCACTAGAGGCAGTAGTGTTGCCATGGTCAGCTTTAACCATGCTTGAGTCATTAATGGGTGCAGCAGGGGTCTTTGTAGTACAGAATCTTTCATGGGTTTTCATGCCTACTCTAGCCGGCTATTTAATAGATAAAGTCACAAGGAAAACGAGAATTGTCGTGGTCTCGGTTTTTGGGCAGTCAGCTCTATTGGTAGTATTAGCTTTATTCCCAATAGATTATCTACATGACAACATAGTGTTAATCCTCTCATTCTTTTTCATCATATTTATTATAGGGATCTTCGATAATCTTATAGACTATTATATAACCGTGACTATACCAGCTATTATTGGCAAGGATCCGCAGAAATTGCAGGAAGTGAATAGCAAAATAAGCATCTGGTCACGACTATCCAGAATCACTGGTTTTCTCCTTGC
>CAZTBM010000016.1:0-31534 GCA_964611985.1 uncultured Desulfurococcales archaeon
ATTAGGATGTTTTAGGGTGGATTGGTATGTGTTGAAGCCCTATGAGGGTGATGGGAGCATTGCTCTAAGCCCCGTAGGGCATAGCCGAGATGGGAGGGTCATGCCGTTACCCTCGACAGCCACCCATGACCCCATAACCCTACCAAAAGGGTTATGTGGAGAGGTGGAAGTCCCTAGAGGGCATCCTTCACCCTAAACCACCACAAAACACCCTCTAGAGACAAACGGTAGGGAAGATGTAGTGATAGTTGATATCGCCTTAAGCGAGTTACATCTAGAGGACATTCTAAGAGCGTTTCATAAGATTAAACATAATGGGTCAAAACTAGTCTATATAGATCATCACCCAGAGCCATTAAACTTAAGAGTTAGGGATATTCCAGGTGAAGTCATTCATAATGATAATGTTTCGGCATCAGAGTTAACGTACAAGTATTTCTCAAGTATGCTAGATAGGGATATGTGCAGGGTTGCGCTTTATGGTGCAATATGTGACTACATGGATACTACTGAATGGGTCATCAGAGAGCTAGAGAATTGGGATAAAAGAACGATATATTTTGAGGCAGGTGTATTATCTCAAGGTCTTGAAGGTTCACGTAAGATGTACGATTTTAAAAGACATATAGTTAAACACTTAGCTGAAGGAAAATTGCCAAGCAGTCTTAGCGAGCTACTCGTTAGAGCCCTCATAGAGACAGTTAATGAAGAAGAGCTTAGGTTATGGATTAAGCATAACATAAAAACTTATGGTAAGATAGCTTATGTTATAAATCCCCCTGGTAGTCTTACACGAGCAGCAACATATACTAGAGCAATCTCAAACAAACCTATAGGAATAGCGATTGAGGTTAGAAATGGAAAGGCCATAATGAGCTTAAGAACGATAAGCGAAAGAATAAACTTAAACAGCTTACTTAGAGTCATTTGTCCCAAACTTGGTGGCACAGGAGGAGGACATATTAAGGCTGCAGGAGCAAGAATACCATATAATAACATACAAGCTTTCTTTGATGAACTAAATAAAAGAATTAAATTATAGAACGTTACTTCTGGAACTGCTCTAACACCTTCTTCATATATCGCGCATTATCCAGCATCCAATGATTATTATTAAAGAATACATATATCCTAATAGGCTTAAGACTTAATATCTCCTTAGCAAGGCTTTCTAATTCACTAGGGGAGTAATCATAAGCATACCAAACTTCTCTACCATGCATCCTAAGGTAAACTATGTTATTACTCCTTCGGATCCATGTTCCAATAGGTGAATCTATAGAAACCAATGTTATACCTAGACGTTTACAAAGATCCACTGTATCATCATTAAACCATGAGACATGTCTGAACTCTATAGCAAATCTACAGCCAAGCTCTGTTTTTGAAGCGTAATACTCAATACGTGAAATATTCTCTTTACTCTTACTGAATCCTGGTGGAAGCTGGAATAAATAAAAGTCTATATTATCATCTAGCGGCTCAAATAAACTCTTAAATCTAAACCAAGAGTTAAGAGAATCCTTCTTTAACCTCTTAACGTGGGTAATATACCTATTAACCTTAATAGCCCATCTTACACTCCTTCCTTTACGACTCCAACTTAATACTTGGTTTCTATAAGGGAACCTATAGAATGATGCATTGAGCTCGACTGCGTTGAGTTGTGAGTAGCGTATATACCAATCTAGAGAGCCATCTTCATTCCAATCGTAAAGCCATCCACAGGTCCCTACGTAAATATTAATCAAAGTTTAATCACCAACAAATGTGTACTGTTCATTCGAGTACTTATCTATGTTTAGTAATCATCTCTATAGCAAGAATGGAACTTACAAAACCTATAAATATTTGATTAATTCCTGTATTAAGGGATCTAGTTATGATGCTGCAAGCAATTCTTAATGCTACAGTGGTATCTCGATCGGAAAAAGCTAGAAATAGTGATGTAAGAAGGCCTTTTTGGACGCCATTGAGAATAGCTCGTATGGCAATCTTTATAGCTTTAAGCTACATTGGCGCCTTAATTAAGATACCAAGTCCTACAGGCACAGTAGCTATGGATTCGTGTCCCGGCTACTTCTCAGCATTAGCTTGGGGATATATTGAGGGCGCTATAGTCATATCACTTGGACATATATTTACTGCGGCCTCTGTAGGTTTTCCTCTAGGGCTACCCATGCACTTATTAATAGCGATTCAAATGGCCCTCTGGGCTATGGTATTAAGGTTTCTGGCACATAAGGTTCATTGGATTGCTGGGATCATAGTTACAGCATTCTGTAATAGTGTAGTTAGTGGTGCAGTGGCTGGAATGATTATTTCGTGGGGCTTGTTCTGGGCTATTCTCCCATCATTAATATTTGCATCCTTTATAAACATCGTAGTAGCGACAGTAGCCTGGTTAACTATTAAGAAAAATGCAGCATCCCTTTTAGAAATGTAAGAAAAGGCTATCACATTCCAACTATCTATAACATGAGTGGGAGGATAATATGGTCTAAACGTCCTAAACATACGGGATGACGTATAAATGAAGGAGATTATAAGGATAGTAGACTTTACGTATAAGTACCCGAAGAGTACAAAGCTTGCTTTACGTAATATAAATTTGTCCATTAGTGAAGGTGAAGTAGTAGCAATAATGGGTCCTAATGGCGCAGGTAAGACAACACTATGTTATGCAGTTACAGGTTTATTATTCCACTTCTTTGGAGGAGAATACCAAGGAAACATATATGTTATGGGTAAAAGTGTTCCTGAAACACAAATATACGATCTCATACAAGACGTTGGTATAGTGTTTCAGGAGTATGAGAACCAAATAATAGGCTCAATAGTTAAAGATGATGTTAGTTTTGGCCCATCAAATTTAGGCTTAGAGCCCGAAGAGATCAAGAGAAGAGTAAATAAGGCTCTTGAAAAAGTTGGACTTAAAGGTTACGAGAATAGAGAAACATATACATTATCAGGTGGTGAAAAACAAAGACTAGCATTAGCAGGAATATTAGCTCTTAAGCCAAAAATAATAGTACTTGACGAGCCATTATCACAATTAGACCCCAAAGGTAGATTAGAATTAACGAGAGTATTAAAGGAGCTTAAAGAGGAAGGTCATACAATAATACTTGTTGAGCACAGATGTGAGGAAGTAGCAGAAATAGCAGATAGAGTGATAGTCCTCCGTAATGGAGCCATAATCTTAGATGGTGATGTTAGAGAAGTATTTTCAAGAGTGGATGAATTAAAGAAAATAGGCATTAAGCCACCACAGGTGACAGAACTCCTTTACTACTTAAGTGTCAATATGAATTTAACTCTAGATAAATTACCATTAAGTATTAGTGAGGCGAAAGAATACATCAAGTACATTAAAGAGTTCTTTAGCAAAAAACAGGTAGATATCAAGTTTTCCCTAGAGAAACGTTCCATACAAACAGATAAGTTTATAATTGAAGTTAACGATTTATGGTACACCTATTCTAATGGTGTTAAAGCTCTTAAGGGAGTAAGCCTCAAAATCTATGAAGGTGAATTTGTGGCCATAATAGGTCAAAATGGTTCAGGTAAAACAACATTAGTAAAACATTTTGTAGGATTACTTAAGCCTACGCAAGGTGTGGTAAGGGTTTATGGGTTAGAGACATGGAAGACTTCTATAGCTAAACTAGCTAAGTATGTGGGTTTAGTGTTTCAAAATCCTGATTACCAATTGTTTGCTAATAGCGTTAAAGATGAAGTGGCATTTGGCCTAAGAAATCTGGGGTTATCAGCGAGCGAGATTAAGGAGAGGGTGAAAGAGGCCTTAAGACAAGTTGGGCTAGAAGGTTACGAGGATAAATCACCTCTTCTTCTGTCTAAGAGTGAGAAGCAGAAGGTAGCATTAGCCTCCATTCTGGCGAGGGACCCCCAAATCATAATTGTTGATGAGCCTACAACAGGGCAGGATTATCATGGAGTAAGGAATATAATGAAAATTCTATCTAAACTTAATAGACAGGGAAAAACCATAATCATGGTAACACATGATATGAATATTGTAGCTGAATATGCTCAAAGAGTAATACTACTTCATCAGGGAAGAATAGTACTCGACGGCCCATCTAGAGAAGTATTTAGTAGAATTGACATCTTGGAGGAAATAGGATTAAGACCTCCACAAATAGTATACCTATCCCACCTTCTAAAAGACAGCCTTAAAGGAGAAATAATACTAAGCATCGAGGATCTAATAGGAGAGGATTATGAACGAGTGAGTACTAAGGGTTAGACTTATGGTTCTCCTGGAGTATACACCTGGCACAACATTATTTCATAGGCTAGATGTAAGGGCTAAGCTTATATGGCTCATCACGGTTGTATCCTTATCCTTCATATTTAGAAGTTTACTCGGTGTTTGCATAGTATTTTCATGGGTTATCTTATGTATTCTAGAAGCTAAAATTCCCACTCATAAGTTATCCATGCACTTTAAGATACTTACTCTACCAATAATAATCATTTTACTCTATGAGGCCCTTATGTATCACGGCAAAAGCATTCTCCTAGCTCTACCCTTTGGGTTTACTATAACCCTAGAGGGAATTACGAAAGGACTGATATTTACTCTTCGACTACTAATCATGGTTCTCGCTTCAACGATCTTCACCTACACTACTCCTTACACTCATATACTCTTATTTCTTATCAAGGTACGAACACCGTATCCGATAGTATTTATGTTACTTATTAGTCTAAGGTTTATACCAGGTCTTCAAAGAGAATTAAGTATGATACTTGATGCACAAAGAGCTAGAGGTTTAGAGCTTGAGGGAGCTAAGAGTATTAAACAATTGGTAAGGGTGTATATACCGATAATGATACCACTATTGGTGAATGGAGTTAAAAGATCGCGAGAGCTAGCTATGGCAATTGTAGCTAGAGGGTTTAGCCCTAAGAGTAAGTGGGTTCCTCTTGAGGAAATAAAATTTAAGAGAGTAGACTATGTTTTCTCATTCACCCTATTAGCTCTTCTATGTGTAGTAGTGTGGTTTCGGATTCTGGGTTTCACTATATAGTTCCCTGTAATGGAATAATGTTTTATCCCTTAGTAGTTACTTATTCTCTAAGTGGAATACTGGAGGTATGTGGAGTAGAATGAGATACTATGACGTCTGTGTCATAGGGGATCTAGTAGTAGATTATATAATAAGAATACCGCAACTACCAGTAAATCCAGATGAGTGTATAAGGGCAAAGAAGGCTTGTAAAACCCCTGGTGGCTCAGCAAACTTTCTAATAACAGCCTCAAGACTGGGACTTCAGGTTACAGTGTTAGATGTTGTAGGTGATGATGAGGAAGGAGAAATAATACTTAATACGTTGAAAAGGGAGGGAGTTCATACTGAAGGTATAAAGCTAATTAAGAACACTAAGACCACTCACGTATTAATACTAATAGATGATACGGGTAATCACGCCTTTGTCGGCATTCTAGGTGTAAGACTTGATCTAAGTGTTGTAGATGAAGAAATAATATCCAAATCTAAATACCTTTATGTAAGCTGTTATTCCATGCTATCACCTAAAGAGATAAAGGCTACGGTTAAGGCTGTAGAGATAGCACACAAAAATGGTGTAAGGGTATTTTTTGATCCAGGACCATTGTGTGATAAAGTACCAACACATATCCTAATGGATATAATATCGCAATCATATATAGTTTCACCAAATGACAATGAAGCAGAGAGAATAGCAAACACTCATAACCTTAAAGATGCTGCACGAAAGCTTTTGAACATGGGCGCTAAAATCGTTATTATAAAGATGGGTTCTCGAGGAGCCCTACTTGCATACGATAATATCTTAAAAGAGCTACCGACAATAGATGTAAGGGTTGTTGATACTACAGGAGCAGGAGATAGCTTTAATGCGGGGCTACTATATGGTCTAATTAAAGGTTTAACTTTAGAGGAAGCTGTAACATTGGCAAATGTTATGGGAGCAATAAAAGTACAGAAGTTAGGGACGGGGGAGAATATGCCAACCTTAAGAGAATTAGTTCATGTATTAAAGGAGATAAAGTTTGAGAAAATACTAAACAAACTTAAGCTAACTAAGTTTGAGTGATGATTTAGGCGAAAAATAAGTTTTAATAGGTAAAAACGACATTTATATTTCCAGCAGATTAAGTGCTTGTAAGTACGCTTTTTCTAACTCTTTAGTGACATTAGCTAACTCATTAATATTGTCAGCTACAGCTGTAATCACCACAAATCCTTCCTCACTAAGGTCTAGTCTTGAGAACTTGTACTTGCCCTGTAATGTCTTCTTAAGCTTCTTTAAAGCCTTAATAGTAACATATAAGCCATCATACTCGAATAGCGGGTTACTTTCAACATGTATACCATAATCCTCCTTATACACGTTTATTGATAGAAAACGGTTATCCACAAATTTACTTGCAGCTACAACTTTATCGCCTGCCTGTAGAGGGGTACTAGCAGTATAACCTAAATTCTTTAGCACTAATACTACATCCTCATATTCTTTATCTATTTTATGTTCCTGTATTGTCAATTCATCCCCATCATCAAATGCTAAAGAGTAGTGGGGGTTAGTTACAAGGTAGCCAATATCGTAAACTTTAGTGTATGGCTCACTCATACCATAAAATATACAGAACGCTCTACCCGGAGGCCAATAGTAAAGTCTTCCGTAATCTATCGCTAATGTGGCTTTTAACTCCTCTATATTTGATAGCTCTATTGGTGTTTCAAAGTATAATTCCTCCTTCCATAACATAGCCTCAGCAGTAAACGGTAAATATGCTGATACATCTGCATCCAGTTTATCATAGATATATAGTGTTATCGATGTTTCTTTATCCTTATCTAGAACTTCTAGTAACATAGTTTGTTACCCTCTCAACCTCATTATTACATTATCTTACAAATTAACTTTAACATTAATGAATAACAGCCGAAACATATAATTTTGTGAAGAATCAAGTTAAAAGCCTTAGTTGAAGTAGTGTTAAAGTGAAGTGGAGAGAATAAAGCAGTTAATGATGAATCCTAATATAATTGAAACTATAGAAGAGAGAAACTTACACCTTAATGACGTTGGCATCTAATACCTCCTTCAATAATGGGATATAAGAGAAACCTAAATCTAATCCTTCAGGTCTTGTATCATATATGTAAAGTTTTACTCCAAGTCTCTTTAGAGCTCTACCAAGTTCAACTAGCTCTTCCTTTATACTTTTGCCATATAATGGGACGTTAGCCTTTCCATCAGTAATGAGGAATGCTCTTATCTTTAACGTTTTATCTTTTATCCTCTCTCTTCTAGCTAATAGTATAAGATTATATAGGGCCGATGATAATGGTGTCTTTCCTCCAGTCGGCACCTCTTCCACGGCATTAAGTACTTTTATGTAATTTCTAGTTGGCGGTATAAGTAGCTTGGCCTCATGCCCCCTCATAACCATTAACGGAAGCATAGACTTCTTGATGTAGCTCTGTTCTATAAGCTTTAATGCTAATCCTTTTGCAATACTTATTCTTTTTTGTAGAGCCATACTACCGCTAGAATCTAGTATTATAACCCAGAGTGTAGGTGTTCTAGTTTTCCTTATCCTAACTCTAATATCATTTTCATCGAGTTCTAGTGGAGGCTTCTTACCCATTAAAAGGGCTGACACTATTGAATTATAAAGATCCACGTCTACTAGTTTCTCTCCCTTTCTCAGTATAGTATAACCTATTGGATACCCTTTAGGGATGTTTACTGATATTGTATAAGAGTCTCTTGAAGACCTATACTTAACGTTTAACCCTGAGTCCCCTAATCTTGTTATGTTCAGTTTAAGGTCTGAGACATCTCGAGAGTTGAATTTATATTCTCTTTCACCAATATTTAATGGAGAGTTTATTCCCCTATCCTGTCTTTTCTCAGACCCTTTATGAGTGTGGCTCGCACCTTGTCTATGCTCCTTACTGTCCCTGTTTTGATTATCTCTCTTTAGCATTGGTGGCTGTATCTTAGGCGGTTTATGGAATGGTTTATCTCTTAATCGGTGCGGTAGAGCAAGCTCCATAGCCTTTTCTAAATCTGAAAGAGATACTCTTACTCTACCATTCAAGGCTGCTATAGCCTTAGCCGTCTTAATCGTAACTATTTCTGCTCTATTCGTCTTAATTCCTAGTTTAATTACTGTCTCAGCTAAAAGTCTCAGAAGATCATCACTTATTTCCACCTTTGGTAAAAGCCTTATTACTTTAAGTATTTTCTCTGTTATTTCACGCTCCTTTTGCTCATACTTTTTATAGAAGCTTATCGGGTTGCTATGGAATTCTTCCACACGTTTAACTATTTCCATTCTAACTTCAGGGTCCATAGGTGCCTCAACGTTAACACATAAACCGAACCTATCTAGTATCTGTGGTCTTAACTCGCCCTCTTCAAGATTCATGCTTCCAACTAAGATGAACCGTGCTGGATGTTTAAATGATACTCCTTCTCTTTCTATAATATTCCAGCCCATAGCTGCGGCATCAAGTAGGAAATCAGCTACATAGTCATCTAGCAAGTTTACTTCATCAATATACAGTATGTTTCTATTAGCTTCAGCAAGTAACCCTGACTGTAGAGCCTTAACCCCCTCTTTCATGAAACGTTCTACATCAACTGTGCCTACGAGTCTATCTATAGTTATACTTAATGGTAGATCTACCATCCTCATCTTCCTCTTTACTATAGGCAGATTTTCTCCGCTCATGTAACGCTTGTAACAGGAATCACACATCTCGAGAGGGTTATGTGGATTACAGTTGAAGGGGCAGTCAGCTACAACCTCTATTTCTGGTAGAACGTTGGCTAGTGCTCTAACAAGTGTTGATTTACCGGTTCCCTTATCTCCTCTTAACAGTACACCACCTATTAACGGGTTTACTGCTACACATAGTAGAGCTAACTTAGCGTTGTCAAGTCCTACAATAGCTGAGAAAGGAAAGATTAATCTTCCTTCCCTTTTAACTTTACCCATAACTCTTCAACCCTCCTATATTCATTTAACCAATGGGAATCATCGCTTGATGTAAAAACTGTGATAATGCCTCCTTGAATATCTCCTCCACTAATACTTTCTTCAAGTAAACCTTCAATTTCGGAGTATACTTCTCTAAGTTTCTCCCAAAGGTCTCGTGGAGGTCTCCATAATCCTCTCTCAGCAGCTTCAAGGAGTCGTCTAGCTATCTCTTCAATAGCATAAGGATTATGTTCTTCAAACCATTTTCTCATATCCTTATTTATAACATATTTCTCAGCTATCTTATTGAAAACCCAGTCTTCAACTAGTTTTGATGTTGCCTGCCATCCATAAAGGTATAGTATTTTCCTAGAAAACTCGTTTGCCCCTCTATAACCATGTTTCTTCATTTCCTCAATCCATAAATCATTCAACAACTTTGTTCTAACAACTCGTTCTATCTCCTCTTTAACATTGACAACCTTTGTATCACTTATGTCCCTTGTGTCAACTTGAACTAAGTCAACCTTCCTGCCTGTAAGCGCTTCAACAGCTGTTTTGAATCCTCCATGATAAGCGAAGTAGCAACAACAATTCGTGAGGTCATGTTCATCGCTTATGTGGTTTCTATTAATTACCTCTACGTGTCTAAGGTTTAATGCTAAGGCTTCATGAGCTTCTATACTGAACCCGTCTTTGCTGTAAGCGTATCCACTCCATTTAATCCAAACTTTCGCTAAGTCTTCATCATTCCTCCATGCTGATGCCTCTACAGCTAAATTAACCCCTACACCATAAGCTCCTGGAGGAGCACAGAATACACGGAGCCTTGCCAGCTTATGGGCTTCATTAATGCTTTTACCGAGCTTTACTAGTTCACTTACATGATCAATATAGTGTTTCCTAATGTAATTCATTTCAGGAGGCTCATTTAACGTTACCACTTTCTCTATTGCTTCATCTATTAAGTATATATAGTTGGGGAGTGTATCCCTCACTATACCACTTATTCTAACTACGACATCGATTCTAGGTCTACCAAGCTCCTCTAAAGGTATAATTTCTAGACCTTCGACTACATCTCCTTTCCAGACAGGCTTAACACCTATCAAGTATAATATTTGGGCTAGCTGTTCACCATCAGCTTTAAACCCATCAATACTCCAAAGGACCTGTCCTACACTCTCAGGACACTTTCCATGCTTCTTCTTATACTCTTTAAGTAGCTTCTTTGCAGTCTCAACACCAATTTCCCATGCAGCCTTAGTAGGTAGAGTTCTAGGGTCAACAGCATAGAAGTTTCTACCGGTAGGAAGTATATCAAATTTACCACGTGTTATAGCGCCCGAAGGTCCAGGTTCAACATATTCTCCTGATAAACCTGCTAGAAAGGCTACACCTTCTCTCCTACATTCTCTTATCTTCCTTGCAACATCTAATGCTTTAAGAAATGCCTTAACTATATCTCCCTTAGGCTTAAAACCAGTCTTCCCTACTTCCTCATTAATAACTCTCTTGACCTCTTCTCCATCCAGTAACCTCTTTAATACGGTTACGGACAATTTATGAAGTAGTTTTAGGATTTCGCGATTTGGTATGCCATCAGTTAATTCCATTGGATTCTTCCTAATGTAGTCATAGTCTAAGCCGATATATTGTGCTAGTATTCGCCTTATTGATGGCGATTCATAACTATCATAGGCCATAGCTGTTACTACATACTCTGCAAGTCTATCATGCTCGCAAGGTGGGTAAGAGAAGATGTGTAATCCAAGATTTATCTGACTTTCTCTCATAAGATCTACGTATCTATGTATCTCCTCAACAGTCTTATCCTCGTTTGATAGATCAACTACTTGTATGTTCTTTTCTCTAGCCTTCTCCAGTATCATCTCGTATATTTTCCTCCTTCTAATATCATCACCTAAATTCTTTGCTTTAACATACTGATTGAGTAGTGAATCAAGTTCGTCAAGTACATCAGCCATGGCCATTGGCGGATAAATGTGATCTACTAGTACAGCATAGCTCCTACGTTTAGCGATAACACCTTCCATAGGGTTAGAAACTATATACGGATATAAATGGGGAACATCATCTAAGCTAGCTTCAGGAACACAGGAAGGCGAGAGACCTACACCCTTACCTGGCCTAAACTCTAAGTAACCATGAGTACCAAAGTGTATTATTACATCTGCCTTAAACTTACGTGTAATCCATCTGTAGACAGCAAACCACTGATGTGGAGGAGTTATTGTCGGGTCATGAAGTATACGACAAACTTTACCATCACATCTTGATCCAGCACAACCAAACTTTGGTTGAGGAGTTATGAATACATTACCAAACATTACTCCGGGAATCACAAATTTTCCATCATAAACCATACCCACAAGCTCTTTACTAACCTTACCCTCAAGTACATCCTTGGGATGGCCCCAGTCCTGAATAATCTTCTTTCTCAAATCCTCTGGTAATTCATTAAACCATTCCATGTATTCTTCCAGGCTAACGAAGTCAACTGCTCCACCCGATTTAACAATGTCCTCTACACTAGTCCATCTAAACTCGCTTATAGCCTTCCTTGATAAAATCAGTTTTACTAGCTCCTCACCAGTACCTGGTATATAGTCTCCAACATAGTATCCTTCATCTTTAAGTCTACGTAGAAGTCTCACATGCTCTCAGGGACATCTAAACCCATACCCACAGCAACATTAGCTTCTAATCCTTTACAAGGTGGGTTTATTAGTATTATGGCTATCTTTACCTCTTTTTAGGCTTCTTCCTGAGCTCAACCCATTTTTTAACACGCTTTACAACATACTTTATGTGCTCTTTGTATACTTCAGCTACCTTATATCCTTCAATGTTCCTTGTACCGCTAATAAATATCGGCTCAATAGCTCCAGCTACTTCTGGAAGTATCACACCATATACTTGTGTCAAATAGTCTACTCCTTGCTGGCTTTTCCTCCATTCCCCTACATGCTGATAATATGATCGTATAGGTGCAAACACGGGTACTCCAAGTCTTGAGAGATTACTTAAATCAATTGTACCAAAAGATATTAACGAAACCAGAGCCTCCACTATGGGTCTACTATTCTTAAGGAAAAGCTTCTCTACTGCATCTGCTCTATCGTGCCCTAAACCTGTCACACTATCCTTACCATACGTGAAGACCGGTATAACACCTAAGCCTTTTAATTAGTTCACTTACAGGGCTAAAATCCTTATATAGCCACGCACTTCTCCAGAACAGTATACCAATTAAAGGTCTTATATGGTAAACTCTCAAATATGCATCAATATCAGCGAATAATCCATAATCAGGATGATATATTCCCTGCATAGGTACTTCTTCAGGCTCACCATAAGGGACTCTAATACCTGATAAGTTGGCGAGATATTTTACCAGGTTTCTAAGGTTCTTTTCTCCCCCAAGAATATAGTAAGTTCTAGCCTTAACCAGGACGTCTAATGGAACATTTGTTAAGTCATCGGTTGATATAACTTTAGCCCTAGACTCCTTAATCACATTAATTACTTCTTCAGGTATTCTGTAAGCATATATGAATATGACTTTAGCCTTTCTTAACTTATCTACTTCTCCTATACAATTCTCTTCAGTCAATACTATACCATCTATCCCCTCCTCTCTTAACACTTTTTCGAGTAAGGGTTTAGCTCGTGCCCCATAACCTAGAATAAAACATATCATACTATCACCCAAAGGATACAAATAAGCATAATAATTATTACGCTACGTACTGTCATGGAGAATATCATTATTCTACTTCCATCTCTAACACCATAAATGCCAATATAATAGGGTATAAGCCATCTAAGTACAGTAATATTAGAGAGTAATGATCCTAAGAGTAAGGCTCTTAACAAAGCTAACGAGGTTATCAGTTTAGCACTTAAAAGGTTAGCACCAAGAGTATAAGCGGCAACTCTGTTAACCATTAGTGTTACTGCGATACTAATCTCCTCTGTAGATAGGGGTAGAGTAGTAACCCATCCTCTTATTGCACTTGTTAAGTAATCGAAGAACCCAAGTACTATAAGTAATGATGTAATGTATGTTGCTATTATCATGGTTTTTAGTATTGGTATTGAATGCCTTTTTGTCCTCTTTAGGATATTCTTTAAAGATTCTTTAAGGTGTTTAGGATGGTTTCTTTGCTTTTCAATAGTAGCAGTACTGTTATGAGAGTACTGTACTGCTGACTTCTTAATCAAAATCTTGCCGGCAAGGGCGAATATTGTCGTCTGAATAAAACCTATTAGTACTAGTATGCTAAAGTAGATAAGCCCGAGCCCGTCAAGTATGGCTATGAGAACTGGAACCATAAAGTACCAGTGTCTAACCATTGCTGGAAATGCATTCATCAAAGAGGCTATATAGAGTTCTTTTCTACCTATCCTTCCCTCTTTATAAAAGTCAACTAACATTGCATTAGCATTTATAAAAGCTGTTACAAAGGATAAAGCACATTCATTAGGGAGATTTGAGAATTTAATGAATGGTTTACCTATAAGTGTTGTCTTCTCAATAATGCCTTTTTCGATTAGTAATTCAGCTATAAAGATGCCTATAATGAGGCCGGGTATGGAATACTTCAGGAAGTTTAGTGCAAGTATTAATGAATCGAATAGTAGTTTTTCCATTTTTACCTAACCCTCAGAGAAAAACTATGACAGCACCCCCATTCTAGGTAGGATTATCTTGAGGCCATTATACTCTAGTATATGAACTGTGATGCCATAAACCTCTTTAAGTACACTTTCTCTTAGAACTTCGTGCGGTTTTCCTAAAGCCTTAATTCTACCATTCTTCACCAAGGCTATCTTATCAGAATACACAGAGGCCAAGTTAGGATCATGAAGAGTCATAATTGCAGATATTTTCTCAGACCTAGAGAGCTTTTTTACTATTTCTAGAACTTTAATCTGGTTCTTAAAGTCTAAGTGTGCTGTTGGCTCATCAAGAAGCAGTATTTCAAGATCTTGAACCAGTGCCCGAGCTATTAGAACTAACTGTAATTGACCGCCACTTAATTGCGCGTATGGTTTATCTCTATATTGTTCTATACCTAATAGTCTTAGTTTTCCAAGAGCCTTCTCATAATGCTCTTTTCTTGGAGTCTCAAAAAGGCCCATCTGGGAAGCAAAGCCTGTAACAACAACATCTAGAACAGTATATGGGAATGGTGGATGATGAATTTGAGGAACATATCCAACGAGTTTTGATCGCTCCCTAAAGGGTATTGAGTGAAAATCTTTTCCATCGATGAAAACACATTTCTTTTTAGGTTTTAGTAGTCCGAATATTGTCTTGAGTATTGTAGTTTTCCCGCTTCCATTAGGGCCTAGTAGTGTTAAAATTTTACCTTTTTCGATACTAAAGCATATGTTTTTAACTTCAAAATCTCCATAACTAAAGGATAGATTTTTGACTTCAAGCATACCATCTACCACCAGTCTTTCTCAATAGATATGCGAAGAATGGTATTCCGAGTATTGTCGTCAAGACTCCTATTGGTATCTCATATGTAGCTATTGATCTAGCTAAAGTATCAGCTAATACCATAAATGAAGCTCCAACAGTTATAGTTAAAGGTATAAGAGTTTTATGATCAGGTCCGAACGCCATTCTAATAATATGTGGCATCATTAAGCCTACCCAGCCTATGATCCCACAAAACGCAACTGATGAAGCCGTTATGAGTGATATTATTAAAATGAATATGATTTTCAGTTTCTCCGTTTCAACACCAACAATTTTAGCTTCCTCCCCAAATGATAAGATGTTAAGTTGCCAGCGCATTAGGTATATTAGTATACATCCTACGAGTACTACAGGTAAGACCATTTCAACAGCATAACGGTCTGCATTAGCAAAGCTCCCCATAAGCCAATATACTACGCTTGCAAGCTTTTCATACTCCATTAAAAATTTTAGAAGTGATGTAAAAGCCGAGAAGAATGCATTTACTATTATTCCAGCTAATATTAACGAAATGGAAGTTATCTTACCGCCTATTCTCGCTAAAGAACTAAGTTAATGATACAGCTACTAAAGAGAATATGAAAGCTAAGGGCGTCACGCCTAAGCCTAAGGATAACCCTATGGCTAGTGCGGCACCAAAGGCAACTCCAGATGAGATGCCTAGTATGTAACTATCAACCAGCGGATTCCTAAATATAGCTTGTAAAACGGCTCCGGGAGATTGCTAGTGCCGAGCCAACAATCATAGCTAAAAGTACTCTGGGAAGTCTTATGTTAAAGAGTACTACTTGGCTAACTCTAGGGTATGGTATTTCAACATTGACTTCCATGCGACCAAAACTTATACTATTTATAATATTGGACAGTAGCTGAAACGTTTTCAATGTAATCATGGTTATTATGTCAGTAAATGGGATATAGTAAGTTCCGATGAATAAGCTTATGAAGAATGAGAAAAGAGGCGACATTAAAAATATTATTAAAAGAATTCTCCTCATAGTATCATTCCTTTAGTCCATAGAATTTCTGAAGAAGCTCTTTGTATATAGGTTTCCAGTCCAGATAGTATTCTGGATACACTGCATGGCCAAACGCATAAATCCCCGTTATAAATCTCGGTCTGTAAAGGCTTACTGCCTCTAACTTCCAGCTAACAGTCAATATACCTACCACACGACCTTCCTTAACGGCCTTAATTTCCTGCCATTTAGGATCGCTCTTGATCTTGGCTACTGCCTCAATAAGTCTTTTGACATCCCAGTCAATGACTATTAGGACGTCTGTTTTTGTCCCCAAAGTATGCTATGAGCTTCTCTAAATCAAGCTTTGGATATTGTGATGTAAAGTTATAATCAAAGGTGATGTTGCGTGCTCCTATAAGCTCCACTGTTTCAGCATATGCTGAGCCCTTATATGATATTGATATTGCTCCAGTAGCATATTTTCCAGCAACAGATGAACCATAGATGACAAGTACGTTCTTCTTTTTATCCTTAGGTATCTCCTTAGCTATTTCAAGTGCCTTATTGTAATAGTCTTCTAGGAATTTTGCTAACTTTTTCAGCTTTCTCTTCAACACCAAATACCTTTCCAAGTAGTCTTATTATTCTAATGTTCTCATAAGGCATCTTGGTGTTAGTCTTACTCGTAATAGGTATGCCAAAGGCTAATACTGGTAGACCTAGCTCTTCAGCCTTCTTGAATACCGCTTCTTCCTTTTGTGTGAAGGATCCATGCCATAATCCCATGATTATCAAGTCAGGATTTAAGCTGGCTACAGTCTCCCAGTTGATTCCACGGTATACTGAGCTAACCTGCGTCTTTTCCCGAACCTCCTTGGGCAGGAATTGGTCTTTTGGAGTATACTTATCGATCCCAACAATTTTATCATCCAAGCCTAAACAATGTAGTATCTCAGCCCAATAGGAGCTCAGTACTATAACTCTTTCTGGTGGTTTGCTAAAGGTTACTATTCTTCCAGCTGAATCCATTATAGTTATTGTTTTCTTTCCAGTAGTTGTTTGAGAAGGTGTTAATTCTGGTTTGTATAGTAAAATTGCTGCCAAAGCCATCACTAAAGTAACAATAATAAGGTTTTCATAATATTCCCAATTTCACAATTAAAGACTGTAAGAAGAACAACTACGTTCATGAAATTCATAGTTTTACGCTGGCTAGGCGACTTAACTTTAACTATTGTGGCCACTCAGCATTACAGGTTATTATGCCACAGTGGAGATTAGATGTACTAGCTAAGAAAAATCTTTGCCTCATTTCTATTAATTATTAATGATTTGATTTCAGGTACGACATAGCATCTCCATAATCTTAGTGACTACACGTAGTATCCTTAAACCACAACTATAAGACCCGACGGAAAACCCTGTATGGGGAACGAGATGAGAGAGCTATGACTACAATAGCTTCATCTACAGCAGCATTAATCTTAATAATATTAGCCCTTACAGCTTGTCTCCTAGCATATACTTGGGTTAGTGTAGTAGCCAGTAGTTATATGAAAGTCTCTTCCAATGCAGGCTTTAGACTATACTCACCTATATTAATAAAAGTTGAAGCAGTAAGCGTTTATACAGTTAATGAGGAGTATAGGGTACGTTTAATCTTAAGGAATCTTGGGGAACAAAAGTAACCATTCTTGGCGCATTCTTGATAAAGCCTGATGGCACAAGAGAATTCTATCAAGCTCTTACACCTGTTGATGTACCAGCACATGGAGCAGGAGAAGTTGAAATTCCTATACCTAAGTCAGCTATCAACGGTTATGACAGTAGCACCAAATATAGACTAGATATTTTCTCATCAACCGGCATACTTATATCAGTAATATTATACGGTTCCTTATTTGAATAATTAAAAAACTGAGTAATGTAAGCAATTACTATAGAGCTATTCAATTTGTGATGCTAAGCATCCTGTTATAACAGCGATCCACCATATTTCTAGAAATAGTAATGATAGTAGTTTATCAGATGTAAGAATCCATGAGAAACCTATAGTGTAAGCTATTGTTAAGGCTATGTATAGTCTTGTTAATATCATAAAGTTAATGTCTTAATTCTCTTGTAATTCATTTTGGCTTGGTCAGCTTCTTTCATCCCTTAGTCCCCTGGGGCAATATTTCACTTTTGAATTCTCTTCTAGGTATACCGTGAAGTGCCGATACTATCTTAATTAATGGAGGTGCTATTTCTAGCATTTTGTATGATATGTAAGCTTCTCTAAAGCTTACGTCATGAGAGAATTCGTATATTAAGGCTAAGGTTAAAAGTGATGGCATATTTGTAAACCTTTTGATAAACGATTAAACACAAAAGTATTGATGAAACCGGTATAAGCTTTCTCATACTAACTTTATCACAGAGTAAACTAGCTATAGGAGGTAACGCTATAAGCACTATTGGTCCATCGTAAAGTACCCGATAGATTCACTCTACACTAAAACCTCTTAAGGTGGCAAGGTAGGGTAAAGCCGTTCTAACGATATTGAATGTGAAAATGTTTAATGTTAGCATAGCTAGAGCTAAGTGATATTTCTTCATAGACATTCATCCATGGGGGTTGTAATAACAGCAAGGATATTTAATTCTTCTTAACAAACACTATATTAGAATTCGCCTAATCGGGTTTTTATCATGGAATTTGTAGTTAAGCTTAAACCTATAGGTATAGTCCATGTAGGCATGAACGATGAAGATGTAATTATGTCCCTTGAGGGTGTTGAAGGGGTTGTTGAGGTATACCCTGAGTTTATTGAAGGCCTTGACGGGATTGAGGAATATTCACACATAATACTCATAACCTATCTTCATAAAACTCGTGAAGAACACCGTAGAATACTAAAAGTTAGACCTAGAAGATTCAGGAGATTCGGTATAAGAATCGATGATTTGCCTGAAGTTGGTGTTTTCTGTACAGACTCGCCTCATAGACCAAACCCGATAGGGCTTACCATAGTCGAGCTAATTAAGAGAAATGGTAGGTTCTTACATGTCAGAGGTTTAGACTTATTCAATGGGACTCCAGTATTAGATATTAAAGGCTATACTCCAGATAGGGTAATAAAGGAAATAAGAATACCAGAGTGGTATAAGACCCTGGAGAGAAGGATAGAAGAAAAGTTTGGGAGAAAATACACAATATAACAATCACCCCTCAAGGTAAAATGCTGAAATGTCCACTATCCTCTAGGAACCAAAGGCGGATGAACTCCACCTTACTGTATTCATGATCACTATTAACTTAATACTTATAACTCGATTTTTCCTCAAGATATCCTCCGACTAATGACGGGGTGATCTTATGGAGTGTAAACGTAGACTATACCTTGTAGGCCATAGCCACGTTGATGTGGCATGGTTATGGCCTATAGAGGAAACAAAACAAGTCATTAGGAAATTGTTTAATCACGTATTGGAGTTGATGGAGAAGTATCCGTATTTCACTTTTGCTCAGAGTACAGCTCTCTACTATGAATGGGTTAGCGAGGATAAGCAACTTCTTAATAGGATAAGAGAGTTCATTAAGAAAGGTCGATGGGAGGTTGTTGGGGGTTCATGGGTTGAATGCGATTGTAACATGCTGTCTGGTGAATCTCTTGTAAGACAATTCCTTTATGGATTAAGGTTCCTCAAAAAGTTGCTGGGTGTTGATGTTAAGGTTGCCTGGTTTCCTGATAGTTTTGGTATTCCAGCTACTATGCCTCAAATACTTAAAGACTGTGGAATAAGATACCTTGTAATACAGAAGCTTAACTGGAATGATACGGTTCTTCACCCTTACAACATCTATTGGTGGGAGGGGCTTGATGGATCTAAAGTGCTTACTTACCAGACTGTTGGTGGATACAGTGATGATCCAAGGGACATAGAGAATCTGAAAGTACTCTTCTTTGTTCTTAACCTAAGACAGCAATTGGATGACCTACTCCTACTCTATGGTATTGGTGATCATGGTGGCGGACCTACTGAAGACATGGTGAGAGGGGTTGAAGAGCTCTCTAGAAGACTAAGAGATTTTGGCATTATCGAGGTAAGGCATGTGAAGTCAGAAGACTACATGAGAATCGTAGAGGAAAGGTATGGTGAGAGAATACCTAAGTTTAAGGGAGAACTATACCTCCAATTCCATAGAGGAACATATACTTCCCAAGTTAAGCTTAAGGAGTACATAAAAAAATGTGAGTACTTAATTGAGATCTTAGAGAAAGCATTAACCATGAGATACCTTGTAAATGGTGAACCATACGATAAATCTAAACTTGAAAGCCTATGGCGAACGTTTCTCACAACACAATTCCACGATGTTCTAGCTGGCTCACTTTCCAAAACACCATACGCTCAATTCAGAAAAATACTCAACAATCTCGCCTTGAGACTTAAGGGTGAGGTAGAGGAAACACTAAAAAGCATAATAGAACACAATATTGGTATAGACCAGAGTAAATTCTCTGACAAATATGCTATACTAATCTTCAACCCGACGCCTAGAGGTAGAGAAGCCTTCATTGATCTCACAGATAAAGATACCAGAGTTCCCAAGAAAGGTAATTCCATAGTTAAAGTAAAAGTACATGGACTAAGCCTAAGTATGATACCCATGGACCACTTAAAAACCAAGAAAGAAGAAACCGATATAAAAGTTCTTGAAACAAGCGATCATGTAGTCCTTGAAAACAGGTATATAAGATTAGTTATTGAAAAGAGAAGTGGAAAAGTAACCAGCATATATAGTAAGGAATTGAACACCGAATACTTGGAAGGTAAAGGCTTAAGATTTGAAATATATGAGGACACTCCTATTCCGGGTAGAACTACTATGGGTACACTGAAAAAATTTTTTGACTTCGTCTTTGACTGTTGGGAGGTTTACGCCTTCCAATATCACGATAAAGTTAGATCTCATGAATTAGTGAAACCATTAACGGTTAAAGTGGTTGAAAATGGCCCTTTAAGAGCTTCAGCTCTTATTGAATACTTATACTCAGACCATGAAGGTAATTACGCTAGTATCAAGCATTACCTAAGGCTATATAGTGAAAAGCGGTGGATTGAGGGGATAGTAGAGATCGAATGGAAATGTACTCATAAAATGCTTAAACTATGTATGGACCTTAACTACTGGGTAGAGGATGTAGTTGTGGGTCAACCTTTTGGTCATGTGGTTAGGAGGAATCCTGCATCTCCATATTCTACACTTTTTGATAGATCTAAATGGGAGGCAAACTTTAATGGATGGATTGACTATAGTGATGGCCGTAGAGGATTATCAATAATATGTGCTACAAGATTCGGCTACGACTTAATGAATAGAACTATAAGGTTAACACTACTTAGAGCGCCAAGATTCCCACCCGAATGGGGCACTCCATGGTCGAAGGAGAATCAACAGAAACAGGAAGTGGTTGAACAGGAAAAACATTCTATTAAGTATTACATATACCTACATAGAGGCAACTGGATTGAGGGTAAAGTCCCAACTATCTCGGAGGATCTCATCATAGAACCTTATGTGCTCACAATTAAGGGAAAGTCTGAGCCCTTTAAAATGTGGTTTCTAGAAGTTAAGCCTGAAATATTGAGCATACCAGTTATCAAATTAAGTGAAGAAAATAACTACATTATATTAAGATTGGTAAACTATTATAATTGCACTCTCTCCGGGAAAATACAAATAGCCGTGAATAAAGCTAGAATAGTAGAAGCAACAATAGTCGATATGCTTGAGAGAGATAAAGCAATACTAAAACATCAAGATGGCGAAGTTGAAGTAATACTTAAACCCTATGAAATAAAAACTATTAAGTTAAGGATTAAACATAAAGTATAGACTAACTAATGTCATTATTCAAATGAGTTTGTTGCTGAAGTAAACTCTTCTACTATATTATTATACTTTATATTTGGGTTTAGAGAGTTTGTCCGAAGAGTGTAGTGACTTTATAGATAATAGAGCTGAACTTTTAAGAAGAACTCATGGCAGTTTAGAGGTTAAGCTTACAAAGCATCTTATTGAGAGATTTTATCAGAGAAAGGCTAGAGACTATAAAAGAATAGACCTAACACTGGTTAGAGACATAGTATATAATGTTTTAAGGGATGGAAGATACTATGCAACAGCATCTACAGTGATAGTCTATCATCCAACATATACTATAATTGGATGTTTCGATGGAGAACAATTAGTATTAAAAACCATAATCAAGACTAGCGATCTTGAAGAGAAACTAAGGAAGCCCATGAAGAAATCATACAAAATAGAATGGAAAAATATAATAATCCTAACCCCTAGTCGATCTCTCCATTAAGAAATGATTAATGTCTGTCTTTGAAGGGGTAACATCAAAGCTAGATGATATATACTTATGTCCTCTCTAGCCTAATGTGAGGTGCTAAGCAACGGTAAAAACTAAAAGAATAACAGACCTGTTTACTGGAATCTCAGTTGAAGTACCTAAAGGTTGGAGTTTAACATATGATAATATGGGCTTCATAACTGTATGTTCCTTCCCAGGAATAGCTAAGAGCTACTCCCTCACGATAACAAGGATTGAACTTGAGGGTACAGTATGAGAAGAGAAAAGGAAGAGTAGGCTAATATCTTATCTAACCCTCTTCTTAAACGCATGAGTCCAAGATGAAGGCACTAGTAATGCTATAGCGGGTATTAGCTCAAGTCTTCCCAACCACATATGTAATGCTAACAATACCCTACATACATCATTCAATTCAAATAAATTTAGATAACATGGACCCACGTTACCTTGAGCTGAAGCTACAGCTGATAACGATTGGAAGGGGTCATATCCATAAGCCGTTAAGATAGCCGTGCCAACAATTATACCTATAAAATATGCTGTGAAGAAAGTAAATAATCTAAGGACTTCGCCTGATTCAAGAATTTGTGAACCTACTCTAATAGGCTTCACAGTACCTGGGGGAAGAAATAAGGCTTGAAGCTGATTTGCCATAACCTTAATTGCGGCTACAATTCTTCCAACCTTTATTGCTCCACCAGTAGAACATAAATTGCCACCAATAAACATTAATATCAAAAGTATAAGCTTTGAAAGAGGGGGCCACATGCTTATATCAGCTGTAGTATAACCTGTTGTGGTCATAATTGATATTGTTTGAAATATAGCATACCTTACTGCATTATATAAGTCTATACCTATATGATGCATTAAGTCAAATACTATTAGAATGGTAGATATGAACACAAAGATTATAGCAGCCTTAACCTCATAATACTTAAGAAACCTTCTCAACCCGTACTTGAAGAGAACGTAATGTGCCAGAAAGTTCGTTCCACCCATGAAGGCAAAGAAGGCCAACGTCATTTCTACAGCAGGATTCTTGAAAGCAGCTATACTTGCTGTTCTTGTTGAGAAACCACCAGTAGCTAATGCTGTAAAGGAGTGTGTGACTGCATCAAACCAGCTAAGACCAAGCATTCTTAAAGCAAGAATGCAGGCTATAGTGTAACCAAAGTATATCAACCATATATTCTTTACTGTACCCCATGTTGACGCTCTAATTCTGACTTCTCTAGCTTCAGCAACATAAAGTCTCCATAAGGTAACGTCTCTTGTAGAGGCAGTTATAAACACTAAAAACAACATTATTATTCCTGTACCACCAAGCCATTGAGTTAGAGCTCTCCAAAAGAGTACTGATTTAGGGTTTCCCTCGATCACCTTGATAAGCGTCATCCCTGTTGTTGTAAAACCGGACATGCTTTCAAAGAATGCATCAACCCATGTCATTTTTATAGTGTAAACATAGGGTATAGCGCCAATAATGGCGACAATAATCCAGCTTATTCCGGAAATAAGTAATGCCTCACCTAGTGTTATAGCTCTTGGTGTTGGTAGAAATAAGCCTATAGTGAATGGTATACTAAAGGCAAGAGTGCTTGTAATCATGAATATTCTAGCCTCATAGAACTCGCCATACATTATTGCCACAATACCTGGCAATAGAAGAGTAAGCCCCATAATAGCAGCAATTCTCAATATAGCACTAAGTATTATTAGTATGCCTCTAGCGTAAACGCCCTCCTCATAATATGTCATCGGCAATTACACCTTAACCTTCGATCGACTGTACAGAGTCATCTCATGTACAGCATTATTGCGCTAAATGATATTTAAAACTTAAATTAAATAGCTCTATCTATAACATGACATAGACATTAAAGTGAAAGAAAAGAGAAAGTAGCATAATTAATTTGCTTTTGAATAGAAAGCTGAAAGCTACCTTATTTTTAATTGTTTTCTTTCTAGGTTTGATCCCCTTAAGCTCTCTTAGAATATGAAGAGTAAAAGATTAAACAGTTATGACGTGAAATTATAACATAGTGAACCTAAGTAATGAGTGTTTAAGGAAGACTAATATGTATAGGAATGTACCATCAGAGCTTTGCGTTAAATGTCGTGGAGGCAAATACCTTTGTGGTTTAGCTTATTGTCCTCTCCTTGTAACATATAGTGTAAAAATCCTTTCAAGGATTCTCAGGAATATAAGTAATGAAATTTACGGATCCTCGCCACCCTCAGTCTTTATTGGAAGAAAAGGCTATCCTTATGTAAGCATTGGTCCAGCATTACCTCCAATCATAGGTGATACGTCAATTTATGATATGCCTGAGCTTTGGCTTAACTATCCTCTTGATAAAATTCTAGAGTATCGTTATATGCTTATTAGAGGTAAAAGGATTATCAAAGTAGATAATATTAATGATAAAGCTGTTCTAAAACTACAAGAGCTAGCTATAACATTGAAGCCTATAAATGTTGAAGTATACTTAACCAAGCCTCCTAGACCTAGAGTAGTGTTTGATGAATATATGCCACCTTTAGGGCCTGCTTCGCCAATGAGGGATTTTAAGATTGCAAGTAATCCGGTTGGTGATAGGAGACTTGAGAAAGCATATTACGATGTGGATTTGAAAACTGTAGAAGGTGTAATATTTCTCTATAAGAGTAGGGTTCCAGTAACAGCTATTCATAGGCTGTTTAGTGTTGGCGGCTTGGGTAAAGGTAAACGTAGAAGGCTTGTACCTACAAGGTGGAGTATTACAGCAGTAGATAGTATAATATCAGATTATTTAGTAAGTGAGGTTAAAGAGAACCCGCTAATTAGCAAGTACTATGTTTTCATAAAGCATATTATGAAGAATTTATTCGTGGTCATACTTGCTCCTAGACCTTGGAGTTTTGAGTGGATGGAAGCGTGGTTCCCAGGCAGCACATGGAATCTCCATGGAAAAAGAGTAGAGATTGAGGGTGACTATGAGGGTTATACTGGTAGAGCATCTTACCCGGAGATTGGCGGATGCTATTATGCATCAAGACTTGCTGTAGCTGAAGCACTTGTTAGGATGAAGCGTCAGGCAACAGCAATCTTATGGAGAGAGATATATGAAGGATTCAATATTCCGGTAGGTGTATGGTTCGTTAGAGAATGCTTAAGGAAGGTACTAAAGGAGAAGCCTGTGAAATTTGATAGTGTTAGTGAGGTAATAGACTATATAGGTAAGTTTACGAGAATAAACATTAACACGTGGGTGAATAAATCATATCTTATGAAGATGTTACTCAAGCAGGAGGTTATAGATAAGTATCTAAGGTAGTATAGGTCATGGTCATATATAAGTCCATTAAAGTTGCTAGAGCCATCTCTAAGTCAGGACTACCTGATATAGACTACGCTTTAAACCCTTACATTGGATGTGAGCACTCATGTATATACTGTTACTCACCAGACTTCACAAGAAATAAGGAGGTCGCCTACAATTGGGGTTCGATAGTAGTAATTAAAGAGAATATAGCTGAGGTTCTAGAGAAAGAAATTAAAAAGCTGAAGAAAGGTACTGTAGGGGTATCAACAATAACGGATCCTTATCAGCCAATAGAGACTAAAAAAGAATTAACGAGGAAGTGTCTAAAAATATTAGCAAGCCATGGATTTAAAGTATCAATACAAACAAAGTCAACATTAGTGTTAAGAGATAGTGATATAATTGAACCAGAACTCTTTGATGTAGGAGTGACAATAACAACAATGAGAAGGAATGTTGCAAAACTTATAGAACCAAATGCTCCACCACCAAGAGCTAGAGCTAGAGTGCTAGAGTACTTCACTAGGAAAGGTGTTGAAACATGGCTATTTCTGGGGCCAATAATACCCGGAATAAACGATGATAGAGAACAACTAGAGGAAGTGGTAAAGACAGCAGCAGAGATAGGAACATACATAATCTATGACAAACTCAACATAAAACCGTTATCCCTGAGCAATATGAAAAGGAAGTGGCCCTTCAAAATAGAGTTAAGAGAGATTCTAAGACTATGTCAAACTAAACAATATTACGAAAAACTCATGAATACAATAAATGAATTATGTAAGAAATACAGTGTTAAATGTAAACCTGCATTTAAGTATAAGTTTCCTAGAAACCTCCTAGATTATATGTCAAAATAATCTTTGTTCCATTACATCAAGCATTACATTAATAAATAATTATGATGTATGAAGGTTCGCTAATGTAATGTGGCTTTTTTGAATCTTTAATTAACCCTTGCTATATGGGGTCTGATATTATGCTTAGAGGAAGAATGTGCAGTTTGGGTAAGGACTATTCTGATAGCGGATTTGACAGGGGAGAAAATAACAAAGCAACCTTTAAGCTTGAAAGTTACAAGGACTTCCCAGAAGATAAGGGCTAAACTCATGAACGCTCTATAGGCTAGTAAAACCATAAAGTGTATATTGGAGTATGTCTTCTTAGAGATAGAGAAAGAAGTTTACATAGAAACCAACACTCTACCTTATTAAAAGCATCTATGAAGGCTAAAGAGTTTATCCTTAACTGGTATACCTCATTGGAGGAAGGTCTGACTCGGATACTAAGGGTTAAACTATTTATCTTTGTCTTCGTAATTCTTTTTAGGCTTTTATCTTGTACCATGCTCTGATGTTGTATATACATCCAGGGTCTGGTGCTAATGCGTCGTCAAAGTAGCTGTAGGCTCTTGCTCTACAGCCTCCACAAATATTCCTGTATGGGCATTCTCTGCAGAAGCCTTTCAGATTATCTCTATTCCTGAGGGCGTTGAGAAGGGGATTCTTACTCCAGATGTTAGTGAATTTTTGTTTCCTAAGAGTGCCGACCTTTATGGGCATAAAGACACATGGCATTACGGTGCCGTCTGGGTCTAATGCTGCATATATTCTTCCGGCACCACAACCACCAATAAACTCAGCTAAAGCCTTAACTATGGGGTCTCCACCTACATAGAAATGTGTAGGGGCGACTTCTGTTTCTCCACTTAGTTGCAGAGCTACCCTACCATACTGGGGTGCTGTTGATAGTATCTCTATACCTCTCCTTTTCATCTCTTTATATATGAACCTCATGAACTTCTCTCTTTCTATGGGGTCTAAGTCTGCCTCAGTTATATCCTTACCTCTACCTGTAGGTATAAAGTTAAAAAACACAACCCTCCTTACGCCAATGGACTCAGCTAAATCTAATATGTCATCTACTTCATCATAATTATACTTAGTTAGTGTCACAGCCATTGCATGTGTTATTCCAAGTTTAACAGCATTCTCTAATGCCTTTACAGCTCTAGCCCATGAACCGTTTCTCCCCCTGAACTCATCATGCTTTCTAGGATTAGCGCTATCAACAGATATTTCGACGTAGCGCAGCCCAGCCTTAACGCTTTTCTCCAGGTACTCCATGTCGGCAAATAGCCATCCATTACTTGCAGCAGCAACGTATATCCCTCTTGAGGCTAACTCTCTAACAATATGTAGAAAGTCTGGATGAATTGTCGGCTCCCCACCGCTCAAAGCTACAGCTGCAACACCAGCTTCGTCAAGATCATTTACCACCTCTATCTTCTCCTCCAATGATAATTCGTTCCTTAATAGCATGCCAGCTCTCTGATAGCAATGTTTACATCTTAAATTACATAGGTTAGTGAAGTTCCACACTATAAGGAAAGGTGCTGGTAGCTTTTGAGGAACCGTAACACCGTAATATGCTAATCCTTTCAGTACTAGTGTTACACCTCTCCTTAATGCAGGGTCTCTTAGGGCGTTTTTAGCCTCCTCCTCCTTACCCCTCAACACTAGGAAGCCCAACTTCAGTAAGCCCTCAATTAAGAAACTTAAGAACCTGGTATTCACATTACAAGCTACATGTTCTCCTGCATATAAGGAGAGGACATGATATAGTATGGGAGCCCTCACTACCTTGCGTTCATGATATAAGCATTCAGCATTACATGATGAAATATATAGTAACATTCTTGAAAGAGGATTCCCTAAAAACAGTCTGAGCGTAGCGAGTAGAGTACCTATACCTCCTCTCTTAGATTCTATGGTTTCTCACCTCTAAGGAGCTCTTTAAATACTTGGTAAACTTCCTTAAGGAGTATAGGTAATAGATCCTTTAGCCTTCCATATCTTAGCTCACGCCATATAAACTCCCATCTCAAATAAAACTTTCTATAAGCAAGCTTCAGCATTCTCTCAAGCTGTTTAGCTGTAAAATAGAACCCCCTCATAACAGGCTTTATAGTAGTGTAATGTTCCCAGTTCCAGTCGGTGATAAGGTTATTCCTTAACGCATAATCATATATTGGTGTTCCAGGGTAAGGAGTTAGAGCAGTAAATTGCACATAATCAGGTTTCAGCTTAACGGAGAACTCTATAGTATTTTTCATATCATCTAAAGTCTCCCATGGAAACCCTAAAATAAATGATGCTGTGGCGAAACCCCCTACCTCCTTCACTAAATTGAAGGCCCTAACTATTTGATCCACACTTATACCCTTACCTATCTTATTTAGAGTTTCTTGAGAAGAAGATTCAACACCAAAATATAGTGCTGTACAACCAGAATTATATAGCAATTTCAGTATATCCCTGTCAACATGATCCACTCTTGCGCCACAAGCAAACTGGATATCTATTTTTCTCTCCCTCATTTCATTTATGAAAGCTTGAACGAACTTCCTGTTAATTAATAGTTCGTCATCCGAGAAGACTATATACCTGACATTGTACTTGTTTACTAGGTATTCTATTTCATCGGCAACATTCCTTGGTGAACGAAATCTTACACATCTCCCCCAAAAATAGGAAGTAGAGCAGAAAATACAGCCATAAGGGCAACCCCTACTAGCCATAACATGGGCTAGTCTTATCTGTTTACCAAATACAGTATAATGCTCCATTGGTAGTAGGTGTCGAGCAGGCCAAGGCAGCTCATCCAGATTCCAAATATGGGGTCGAGGTTTAGTAGTGATGATTTTTCCATCCTTATCTTTAAATGCTAAACCCATAATATTCCTTAAGGCCTCTCTATCTAGGCCTCTCTCCTCCAATAGGTTTATCAACTCTAATGTTGTATATTCCCCTTCACCTCTCACCACCACATCTGCACCATGATTAAGAGCCTCTTTATACATGAATGTTGGGTGAATACCTCCAACAACTACTGGTATATCAGGATATAATCTTTTTAGTATCCTAATCGTGTCATAAGCCTTGGGCGCCATAGGAGTCTGTATTGATAAGCCAATAACTTCAGGCTTCCAAGATTTAACTATGTGAAGAAACTGATCTCGGGTGATCTTCAATGTGGGCGAATCAACAATCTTTACTTTATGACCATAATTCTCAAGAACTGAAGCAATCCATGCAAGACCAAGAGGTGGAGCATTAATACCTGTGACACGGTATATCTCTAACTTGTGGATGTCTGGTGGAAGGGCTAACAATACCCTCAAGAGTATACCCCATTAGAAAGAGCTAGCCCGTTGATAGTTAAGTATGTTTGAAGATGATTCAAGAAGAAAATTGATGAAACCCGAAGGTTTAGAGTTAAGTATATTGTACGTATATGGTAGTTGTAGCTTTCTTTAAAGGTGGGCTCAACATTACCAACTCATCCCATTCTCGAGGTATATAACCTAAAAATGCCTTGAGGATGTGTGAGTACCTATTTACCACATATAATACATATTTAGCTAGTATTATAAGATGGGTAAACGTGCAATGGTTAATGAAAGCTGAGATCCTATTAAATAGTTCATTTAGGAGCTTAGGGTCTTCCTCTGCTAACTTCTTGAGGACGTAAATTACGTTTATATTTATTTCATCACCCTCGATACGCCCTTTAATATAAAGGTATAAGAGGTTGATATTAGTAATCTCTCTACAAGCGCTAGTATTCATTGACTTACAATCTAAATGATCAAGAAAGACGTCAGGTTTTATATAAAAGATACTACCCTTTCTATATACGAATTTCAAATAATATTCTACATCATTTAGTGAGAATATTTTAATCTCCTTACAACAAAGTCTTTTGCATATCTTCCAAAACTTTCTTACCTTATATTCATTTAGCTGGAAGATCTTCCTTAACGTAATTGATGTAACAGCTGGAGGGTCTCTACAGTAAAGTTTCAATGTAATACAGTTTAAGACTTGTCTCCTAATTGACTCCAGGACTATTTCAGCAAACTCCCTGAGATCAAGGTTTTTCACATAAACACCCTAATGTACACTTCTGTCTGTTTCATTTTTGAATTATATGTAATGCAATATATATTTATTGTTGATTGTATTTTCTAAGTCTACACGCTAACTCGTATAGTCTATAAGCGAATTCCGCTATGTCACTTGAGACCCTTTTATTGTTTAGTACTTCCCCCTTTTCATACGCTTGTGCTGAGACTCCTCTATGACCTAGTATCATCTGATGTTTAAGCATGAAGGAGTGTATAGCTGTTAACGCTAATTCTAATCCGTAACCTCTACCCACAACTATACCGCCACCAATTTTATCCTTCAGCTTTCCCCTTATACACCATGTTCTATCCATGAATGTTTTAACGTAAGAGCTTATATTGTTAAAGTATACTGGTGATGCTATAATTATGATGTCTGCTCTTAGTAGTTTAGGAATGATATTATTGGTCATATCGTCATTGATGCAACAATTCCCTAGGGTTAAGCATTTTCTACAACTCGTACAGGGCATTATGATATGTTCATGAAGCCTCACAATTTCTGTTTCCACTCTTAGCCTTCTTAACTTCCTTAGACAAATGTCTAGTAAGAGCTCAGTATTTCCTTTATGTCTAGGGCTACCACAGATTCCTATAGCTTGAATGGTTTTAGTAATTTAACTTCACCTTAACCACTAAATTTTAATCTCTACGTCCTGGACATCCTTCACCTAAATACTCTGTTAGCATCCCCTCAGTTAGCTCTTTAATTGCTTCACCTAGGGTTTTACTGGTTATTACGTATATGCTTATACCTGCCTCCCTTAGCATTCGCAGAGCTCTAACACCTATATCGCCTCGAATCACCACTCCATCAACATTTAAGCTTAAAGCTAGCTCCCCTGGCTTTACACCTTTACTTCTAGGATTCTCCACAACTTTTAATGACACCTTGCCTTTCTCCAAATCAACTAAGGCAAAGTATGGTGCTCTCCCGAAATGTAGGGAAATCTTAGATTTGAATCCTTGGTTATCATCTAGGGGGATAAGTATTTTCATTTTTGTGCACCCGCACAAAATTACTCTAGGGAGCTATTTAACTTCTACGTATGAGCGTATTAATCATATTTCATGAGTGTCTCTTAGATTATCAGCTTCTACTTTGAGAACATCCTCCACTATACTTGATGGTATGAATGAGGTATTATATGTGGCTGTGTATTTGGCTAACTCTTTTAATAGTTTTGAGGCTACAATCCTGTATATGCTATTCTCATTTACCACCACTCTGTATTTTGAGAGAAACCAGTCGTTCTTGATTCCTAAGTACTTATAGAGTATTGGTCTCCATGCTTCAAGTAGTAGTGTGGGTTTCTTCATAAACTCAGCTACGCATATTATTCTACCTGTTCCAATCTTAGCTTTAACTTCTCTTAACCATTTTATGCCCTCC
>CAZTBM010000017.1:0-30579 GCA_964611985.1 uncultured Desulfurococcales archaeon
GCTCTAGAAGAGATAAGGATACAGCGAAAATAATGGTGGATATTATAAGAAATCTGCAGCACTATCTAACTAATGAGGAAAAAGGAGATATAGAAATAGATAGTATTACCGAAAGATTACTCTCTAACCTCGTTAAGACATATGAGGAAAACAATATACCTTTACCTTCAGAGGACCGATTAATTGTAGAAAGACATGGTGAAGAGACGTACTTCATAGCTCCCTTAGGTCAGAATGTTGCCGAGACATTAGCTCATATAATAATGTACCTTATCTCAGCTCGTTACACATTAAATGTTACGGTGAAAACATCACATTTAGGATTTATGGTTAAGGTTAAAAGTGTAGATCCATTAAGGATGTTACTAAGCTTAGACTTAAATGAAGTGTCAAAAATATTATATGAAGCTGTCAAGAGGTCTCCATTCCTTCAAGAGACTATAAAGAATATTAAGTTAAGTTTTGGTAAAATAGGCAAAATAGACCCTGAAGAAGACACATTGATTATTGGAGAAGCTATTAAACAAGTTAAACAGCTATACTTAGACTTCGATGAAACATTAAAATATATTGAGAAGTTAAAGAATAATGAAATAGAGGTAATTGAGGTATCATTACCTAAATACTCACCTATAGCTGAATACATTAGTAAGCTACCACCTGAGAGACCTTGGATAAGTGATGCAACAATATTAATAATAAAAACTCTTGAAAAGGTCGCTTTGACTGTAGATGAACTCTCAGAAATACTAGAATTACCAAAGAAGACCATAGAGAATAAACTTAAGGAGCTAAGGAAGCCAGGTAATATGGATAGGGTATTTCAATTTATTGACGTTGATTTAAATGAGTGGCGTTGGGCACTAGTTAAGGACGCTGAAGAAATATTTAAGTCTGAAGAGTACAGTTACTGTTTCATACCAGATGATGTTAACGAAACATTCCTGTTACAAATGAAACCATTGCATGGTAAGTCATTTTACTCAGTATACTTCTCTCCACGAGAGATACTAGAATCAATAGAAACATTTAAGCAGAGACTGCCTGTCAAAGAGGCTCACGAAGTTAGAGTAGTGGCTTTATCAGATGAACTACTAAAATCGTTATCGCCGAAATACTATTACCTACCGGCTGAAGTTGTACCTTATATTGCTTTAAATGGTGCTGTCCACCTACAAAAACTAAAGCAGACAACATAATTCATTAATTACTTTTCACTCGGTTTAACCTTGTCTTTTAAGTATTCATAAAGTTCTTTAGCCTTTCTACAGTATAGTCTCAGTCTGGCTGACGCTGACATTCCAGCAAAACCGCTAGTTTCTATCTCTAATTCGACAAAGCGTCTTTCCTCATTTACTGTAATATTCTTAACCTTTATAGGGAATTTTAGGGCTACACCCCTACTTCCAATGATTCCCTTCCCGGTTACTATGTAATCATTAAGTACCATTAGTGTTGATTGGGCCTTCCCTTTACTTTTAATCATCATGATAAATCTATTTATGTAAGATATCCCGAAGAGAAGCTCATACAGCCCTATGTAGGCTAGAAATCTTAAAAGACTATATTCTGGTGTTAATTGTCTAATTAAGGGTAATAAGTATAAGAATATTATCCATATTACAATTAATGAGAGAAACATAAACATCATGGGACTTGCTTGGGTCTTAATGTCCTCCATAAGATATTTATCTTTCATCATTAACTGTTGTACTTCTTTAGAGCTTACACTAAATACTCTCTTGCTACTTAGAATGGTCTCTCTGTCTTCTGCTTTTCCTGAGTATGCTCTTTTACTCATAATAACCGATATGCTCATGAATATTAGGAAGTATAATAGGAAGAAGAGCCAAGCTAAGCTAGGCACATATGTCATGACAAAAGCGAAGAATGGGATAATTAACTGTGAAAGTCCATATCTCAGTAACTTCTGTTTCATTGTTGCCATAGATTTACTCCTCTAACTTTATTATTCACAAATGAGGAAACCATATATATTTCTTTTCTTATCACATCATGGAAAATATAATTACCTCCACTTAAGATATATTACATAGCGTACATATTAAATAGTATAGGCCGATGAGGAAAGAACCCGGGTTGCAATGGACTAGATGACAGAGTGTGGAAGGGCTGAGGTCTAAAATAAAGATGACAGTAGTATATGATTAGGTAGATGATGAGCGCTAGGCCAAAAGAGCGAAAAGAGTATGAGCGAGTTATCCCCGTCTGATTTTTAACCTGTAATCAGCCGTATAATAATTTATTACTTTCTCTTCTCCTAACTTTTCCCAAGAGCTTTAACTCGTCATACCTTAAAGAAAAACATAGACAACTGTTTAGGAAGAAATAACCCAAGGACTATCCTATGCTTCTAGAGATGTAGGACGTCCTAATGAAGGAGGGGCCCTTTTATATAATGATTTATGGGCATCTCATAAAGTTAAGAACCCTGAAGAAAATGCGCAAGAGGATGTTCGATAAGACCATGGCTGAACTCTTCCTGGAAGAGCTAAAGACCTTCGCACTGCACGTTCTCCTAACCCCAAAGTCAACACCTTGGAGAAAAGAGGAGTTTTAGTGCTTCGTCATTCCTATAAGGCTAAGAACTTGACGAGAATTTAATAAAGAAGCTTTTCTCTTATCCAAAACGCAAATTGTCCAAGAGCGCTAAAGAGGGAAAACATGTCATTTATTCTAGGCCATGTATTGGATAAAGCAGTATTCGGCATCAAGGAAGATAAATTCAGATACCTATATTGTTTAATCCGCATAACAGGTACAGAATAGATGAAGCTCTAATGTTTAAATATAAACATATCATTGATGAAGAAGACTGAGCCTTAGTGAGGTTTGAGAAGACAAAGATAGATGAGCATAGAGAAGTACTCCTTGAACTAGTTAGGTTTCGAAAGACATCTTTAGGAGTTCTTATCTTGAATATTCCACAAGCATCCATTATCGAATGAACACCCTAATGAGGCATGATTGTCCCTGAGCAAAACTCTTGACAAACCGCTTAGGTGCAGTACTTGTTGGTTAGCATTGAAAAAAAGATGGCTTTAACTCTTGGCTAAAAGTGACCCTGAAATAGAGAAGCATTTAAAATACATCCATCTTCATCAATTCAGATACACGCGCGCTCATGAGCTTGTCTTAGAGAACTGGAACGGACGATTGACCATGCAGTGTTTTTGTCTGGAAAAGCCTGAGATGATGGTTAAATACACGAAGGAGCATGGAATTGAAGCGGTTCCGCGGGTACCTTACGGATCGTGAAAAGCCCCGTCTCAAGGAATAAGAAGACGCCCAAGATGCAACATGCTAATCCAAGAAGGATTTAATTACTGCCCAAGGTGCGAATTAAAGCTTTCGTCAAAAGAAGTTGTTATCAAGGAGTTATTGAAACTTGAGGTATAAGAAGCTCAAGAAGATACTACTGGAACTACTTAAAGAGCTCGGAGTAGAAGGATTCAAAGAAGTTCTTAGTGAATGAATCACAATAAGCCAAGGCAAAGAGGTTAATAATTCTGAGCCACTCCTTGACATTAGTATCCCCTAATAACTTTTCATTTCTGAGGAGCAGGTTAATAATAGCCTTCAACTTCGCCCTGACCCTAGCAGAGTCGATGGCTATAGTCCTTTGCACAATACTTCATTTTTAGAATCAGTATATGTAGATTGACGGCTTCAAATGCTTTCAGTCGCTTTCTATCCATTCCTTTATTCTCTTGGCGTGAACCCTCAATTTCTCCGCATCCTCTTCATACCCGTGAGCCTCTAGGAGCTTGGCGAGGCTTTCCAACATGTCTATTCTCACTTTACCATAAACCTCCTTTTCCTTCCATGTTGGTCTTCGCCAATAAGGGTTACACTCTGTTTCCTTCCTTAACGTCGCCTTTTTATAGTCGTACCTTCCTACTAGGACTGCTAACGGAGTGTAAATCAGGACAAAGGATACCGCGAAAAGCCAGAGATGTGGGAAAATGTCCTTCAGGAAATCGACCTTCTCTATCAGTAATCTATATTGGATTATAATGAAGTTCATAAATGCAAAACATAATGCAAACCATCCATGAGCTCTTTTGAAGTATATCATCCATCGGAATATCTTATCCTTTATCATTGTTTCTCACTCCCTTGTACTCCCAGAGAATAAGGCTCCATGTTTCTCGAATAAATAGTAAGCTGGGATTTCATGGATTCTCGCCTACCAGACAGAGTATCAAGCTATAGAAATCAGTAATGGACTTGGGATTAAACCAAGGGATCTCCATGTTTATGCTCCAGAAGCCATAATCGGTGTGGTCGCCTGTTCCATCTATCATTTGCTTCATCCCATGGTCGCTGACAATAAGTAACAAGTCTTCTCGATTTAACCTTGATTTGACTTCGCTCACTAGATGATCCATCTCTAGGTAGCATTTCAGCATTTCTAATCTTCTCCATATATGCCCGATGAGGTCGGGTAAATCAAACCAACACATAATAAGCCTATAATTCTGGTCTAGAGCCTCCATGAGTTTGGCTTTCTTCTCTTCGTGGTGAAACCAGGCTCTCTTGATGAACTCTTCCACTGAAATGCTCAAGGCTTTTCCTATCCAATCCCTAGCTTCCGTATCCAAGCTCCAGGTAGGGACATCTATACCTATAGAAGGCTTAATTACGTCGAAAATCGTCTCGGGTCTATCGGCTTTGTTCTTGAGGGCAGGCTTAGGTTTTACACCCAATTTTTCAAGGATTTTACGCTTGTTCTTAATCCATATGAGTGGGGGCTTTTTCCTTATCCAGTCAAAGAAAGAATTCCATGACCACCATTCGTCTATTCCATGCTCCTCTAGGCTCTTTCCTGTGATGAAGCTAGCCCATAATGATGGTGTATGCACCTTGTTGAAGCGGGGCGATTTATACGACAAGTGTTCCCCAAACTTGGTTTGCATTAAGTTTCTTAGCTTCCAAGAAACCACGAGCTCGTACTCCAAGCCATCCATCGCTAGGATGATTATCTTCATTCTGGCTTCACCCCCATCAAATACAGTTCATCCACAAAAAGCGAAGTAAACAGCCAAATCCATTTCCTGATTTTAATTGGGATGTTATGAGGGAGATTAATGGTCCATCCCACGCGGAAGCCGGCTCTTCTCATCAGCCTGGATAATGTAACTACATTAAAGGTGTGCTTATGTCCTGGATCGTTTTTGGCGTTCGGAGAAAACCAGTTAGGAACCCAAATATGCAAGATCCCTCCAGGCTTGAGAACCCTATAAACTTCCTTCAAAGCCCACAGAGGATTATTCAAGTGCTCAAGGACGTGGCTCATGTAGACTTCGTCGAAGTAATCCTTCGGGAAGGGAAGTCTTTCTTCTACATTGCAATATAATATTCCCAGGTCAGGATTAGGATGGAGGTCGCAGAACCAATAATACGCGAGAGGATAATATTTGACCCTGGGACGGAATGGATAATTTATATTATTCCCGCACCCTACCTCCAGTATCCTCTTGTTGAGATAGGTCATTGCTCTTTCACCCAGGCTATTATTTCCTTGATTTTTTCTCTAGGGAGCTTCCCATGGAACTTGACGACCAAGATGTTATCATGTCCCTCAATGGCGCCAACGATGCCCAGATATCTGGCGTAGACGTCCTGAAGCATCTCTCTCAGAAGTTTCTTGCTTGGCCTCCCTTCTGGAACCCCCCCATTGAAGTAACGGTAGAAGAGACCTATACCGAGCATGTTGCTGGACTGTAAGGGTTTCAGCTCATGCTCTATTTTGGCTTTTGCTTCCTTGAGCCTGTGTAGACCTCCAGGTAGAAACAACTTATAAATTCGGGGGAGCTTCCGCAAGATGTATTTATAAGCTCTGGTTCTTCGGTTCTCGTACCACCTGCAAAGAGACCTATATATGCTTTCCATGTCCCTGACCGTGACCACGAACCTACATCGAGGAAACGCTTCAATCAAGTCCTTGAGTTTGACCCAGGCGTAGACATCCTTGACCAGGACTGGCTCCTCCAGGCGGTCTAGGTGGTAGAGTATGTTCCAGAACCAGCCCCCCAGGAAAACTGTCGAAGGCTTCTCGTAGCTGACCCAGTCGAATATCCAAGAAGAATTTTCCTGGAGCATGAAACGGAGGTGTTCGGGTAGCCTGAAGTAATCGTGTTCTATCAGCCCCTCCCTGTCATGGTAATGTTCTTCCTTGCGGATAAGAATTTGATGGACAACCTCGCCGTTGAAAGGCTCGAATATCCTCAGTACCCGTAGTGTATTCCCTATTTCTTTATAGAGTCTGGTAGTAGCCGTCCTCGGAAAGCCAGCCACGGTAACCCTCAACATGATTCCATCATCCTCTTCACGATGTACTCCATCCTCCTCATGAACATGCGTTTGGAAAATACTTTCGCCCTGAAAACGACCTTCCTCCTCAAGGAATCAGCGCTGTCAAGGGCTTTCTCAATAACGTCTTTGCATTCGTAGATGCCATGGTAGCCAAAGCCGTACTTACCCTCATCCACTATATCAAGCCAGGCTCCGCCTGAGCGATGAACCACTGGGATTAAACCTGAAGCCATGGCTTCAACGACAGCCATTCCGAAATGTTCGTTGCGCATTGCATGGATGAAAACCTTAGCTTTCCTGTATATTCTGATTTGCTCCTTCAAGGGGACATTCCCCAATAATTTAACGTCGTCCAGGTGCATCTTCTTCTTAAGCCACATTAGCTTGTTATAATATCTTTCAGATAAATGGTTTGCAACTGAGCCTATAATGATGAATCCTATTCTTTTACCTTCTTTCTTGAACAAATTAGCAACCGCCAAGATGAACTCATAAAACTTCTCGGGAGAATATCTACCACATGCAACTACTAAATCCTCGCGATCATTACCTTCCTCGTAAAGGTATTTCTCGATGTCAACGGGGGGATAGACAACAATTGCGTCCCTTTCGACATATTTCTTTATCATATCCCTGGAGAACTTGCTGTTAGTGAGGACTAGCCCGATCTTCCCGTATTTCTCAACCAGCCTTTTCTGAATGAATTCATAGGGTTTAAAGTACATCTTCCAAAACCAAGACTTGCTGTATTTGAGGTTCACGGGGTCTTTGAGGACATCATGTTTCGATAAACAAAAAGTCGGGAAGTGCATGTAGTTAATGTCACAGTTAATCATCAATACATCACCATGAGTATTAATGGTCAAATCATGCTTGCTCTTTTCCTTAAAAACAAGATAAGATGACAGTAACTTCATATAAATACCAAAAGCCCTTACCTTTACAGGACTTAAACTAACCTCTCTATCAGGTTTAGTTATATCTCCAAAAATCTGTCTAATCTTATTCCAATCACTAGGCTCAACAGTGCCCAAAGTTACCTCAAATCCCATCTTCTTCAATAACTCTATAATAGCTAAACAGACTCGCTCCCCGCCACCGCATGAATTAAGGCTATTGTGGATCACTAGAGCTCTAGGAGCTTTTTGCACTCCATTTAACCTAGCGTAAGGTTGTGGATTAGAATAATTTGAATCTCTTCTTTCCTTCCTCCTTATTCTGTGAATTCCTCATTCACCTCATTGCCAATTATCTCATGGATACATTTGCTCTATCCCTTGGAGTCATCGGAATAGATATCATGTTCAGAGTGCCTAGATCTAGGAATTTTCGACCTTGGTGTGAATTTTCACGTTTCACGGTGTCCCTGATGTACTTGCTCACGCTCTAGATATCTGTGTAAATACTTCCGTCGACTGACGGCCTAAGAAGACTAGTAAATTCAAGAAAGAATCTTTTGTCGATTCTAAGTCTCCATTTACTAAGCCACGCATCAGTATCATCAAAAATCAATAAATCCACAATTTTTACCTTGTCTTAAATAGACTCACAGCAATTACTTCGAACGGGTCAAACATGTAATGCTTGAGTGTATTGCTCTGCTTGGGCCTAGAACCTCTACGATAATATATTGCGCCGAGCTTCAGAGCGAAGGCAAACTTATCATGTCCTACAGTCCCTGAATCAACATGCTGAATATGTCGTATCTTTTCTTGCTATATACGTATGCATACTTGTATTATGCTTCAGCCTCTTTTATTGTATCACATACTCATATCTCATTAACTTTAATAGTAACATACCTTTGATATAATCTCTTTATGATGCTATCGCCTACTGGTTTAAGCTTCATCCGCTTAGTCAACATAATACTGGTGTTCATGCTCATTAGACCTTGGTGGTAGACTCACAAGCGGGAGTCTTGACAATTCACGTGTATAATTATAATCTTTAATTTTCTTATATTTAACAGTAGACTTGATTGAAGTAACGGCTATCGTTGCCGTCTCCTCCCTGCATGAGAGACTTTATGCCCTGATGACTTCTATTCTTTCATCTCCAAGGTTACTATCACCCTTCTATTCTGTTTATGTGGTTTCTCCCAAGTATCGTTCATGGAGGATATTTTCTGCTCATTTACCTGTAAACTCTTTTGATGCCAAGTATGTTGAATATAGTACCTGCCATCCATGAATAACTTCTGGCGAGTTTCATTATGAGTTTACTCCCTGGTTTTCAATAATCGTGTCTATCCTGTAATAGTCCTTCTGATTTTCTCCTGTTTTGTCTTTGACCTCCTCCCTATGACTTTTACTATTCTCCTTATCTCCTTAGATACCTCCCGAATTCCTTGCACGTCTCTTCGATTACCGAAGCTAATGGAGCTGTATAGTTGATGTGTCAGTTGTAGACGTCATTGAATGGTTCTATTTTGGTCTTCGCTTCTGTAAAATCTTCATCCGTTAAAGCGTTTTTTGTCAAAGGCTTTACCTTTATAATGAGGGGTTTTACCTTAAAAATCACCTTGTTTTGAACATTTTTCAATCTGATGATCTATGTGTTTGAAGCGTGCATCTACTGAGAAGGGGTCCTAAAGGAAAATCTATAGTATATACATATATAGTAAAGGAAAATCTGTAGTTATATAGTATATAGGGTATGCTACTACAAGAGCGAAATGCGGGGAAAGAATCATCAGAGTTTATTACAGGACTGTTCACGAAACACGACTAAACTATTTCAGCTTATACAATATTTTGAAGGGTATTTACAATGCTCATTAGACATGAAATAATAGTGAAAGCGACAGTAAGACAGGATAAACTCTTGACAAAGTTTATTAGAAGCCTAAGAGACAAAGGAGCCTCAATATCAATTGTAGATGAAGTTTACAGAAGAGTCATACTCAAAATTCCGTTATTAAAGTATGAGATTGTAGCCTCTCTTCTCAAGGAGTACGTGTCCACAGCCAGTTACGAGGTACGAGCAACACTTTTACATAGTCTAAGTGCATCTCAACTAATACATATAATGGACAATTTAAGGAAAACCTTTGATAAAATTCATATTATAAAACCTGAACAATCTTATACAAGAATTTTAGGTTTAATTAAGACAGATTCTCAGGGAAGTCTAATAGAAATATATCCTAGCAGGAGTAAACGTAGGGGCAAGATAATAATTAGGTATTTACCGAAACTTGTCCAGATGGGCACCCTTGATTTATCCCTTTTGCCCCCATCAATGTATACCTTGAACTATACTGATGAAGAAGATTTTAAGAGAAATATAAGGAAGGCTGTAGAAACGCTTAATGAAGTTGAGGATAAAATTATTAAAGTGATAAGACCTAAGTAATGATTTGAGGATGACCGCCCTATCCACTGAGGAATGAGTACTACAGTCCAATGATGCAATAGCGATCCCAGCTGATTAATCATCCTTATTACATAAAGCTTTATTAATCTATAGTTTCATTTAGACTATAGGTTTAGCGCAAGAAAGGAATGGAGGAGTCAATAAATGAGTTTACCTAAGGGTCTAAACATGATAGTGATTGGAAAGAAGCCTATCGCAA
The DNA here is from genome assembly GCA_964611985.1 of uncultured Desulfurococcales archaeon. Lineage (GTDB taxonomy): Archaea > Thermoproteota > Thermoprotei_A > CAZTBM01 > SZUA-1508 > SZUA-1508. Next base: position 9,917 of record CAZTBM010000017.1, read on the forward strand.
ACTATGTTTTAGACGCTATAGTAATGTTTAATCAAGGATACGATGAAGTCATCATTAAGGGTAAGGGGGAGCTGATAAGTAGAGCAGTTGATGTGGTTAATGCGTTAAGAGAAAGACTGAAAGGGTCTCTAGAGATTAAGAACGTTGAAATAGGCTCTGAAAAGAGCGGAAAAAGTATAACATCATATATAAAGATCACGGTGCAAAGGAGTTTCTAATTAAATAATACGTATTAGATTAGGTCTCTAGTGAAGGTTGATAATATTCTGCATCCTGTACTAGTTACTAATGCTATATCCTCTATCCTAACACCAAGTTTACCTTGTATGTAAACTCCCGGCTCTACAGTAAACACCATTCCTGGTTTAAGTATGGTCTCCGAGCAGCTACTTATTCGTGGAGGCTCATGTACCTCTATACCCAGTCCATGGCCTGTTGAATGGATGAAGTACTTGTCATAACCATACTCCTTTAATACATCTCTTGCAGCTTTATCGACTTCGCCAGCTTTTTCTCTTGGTTTAATTTTTCTAATAGCTGCTTTTTGAGCCTCTAAGACAGCATAGTATACATCCTTAGCCTCATTGCTCACAGGTTTTACAGGAATCGTACGTGTCAAATCACCACAGTATCCTAAATATTTGGCACCAATGTCAACGACTACTAGTTCCCCCCTCTTGATGACCTTCTCAGATGTTGTAGCATGTGGTAAGGCCCCTCTGAAACCAGAAGCTACTATGCTTGGGAACGCGAAATATTCTGCGCCATAGTATCTCATAGTCTTTTCAGCAATCCCTGCTACTTCACACTCGCGAATGCCATCTCTAATGACCTCTAGCACTGCTTTCAATGCTTTCTCGGTAATCTTTATTGCTTTTTCTATTCTAATTATTTCATCTTCACATTTGACTATTCTCAAATCCATTATTTTCTTAGATGAATCAACTATCCTTACATTTAACTTACGCCTTATACCATCAATTATGGAATATGGTACATTAAATTCCACTCCTATACTTTTAACCTTCATATCATGTAATACTTTAACAATTGCTTCCAGCAAGTCTCCTTTAATGATATCACTCATATCGTTAATAGTATACTTTGAGTATGCGATTATGTCAATAAGACCTTTTGTTTCTTCTTCAGCTCTTTCAAGTTCTAGTCTAGGAACAATGAGTTTAGCTCCCTTACTTTCATGTATTACTAGTGCTGTAACATAATCCTCTATAGGAGTAAAATGGCTAAGGTAGTACAGATTTGCTGTATTCAATACCACTAAAGCTTCAACATTTAAACCTGGTAATATTTCATCTCTTACTCTTTTAAGCCTATTAGTTAAGAACATGACGTCATCACATCACATAGCATACCTAGGTTATTCTGATACGTAGTTGAAACATAAAAATTATTATACGATAAAGTATCTAAGCTAATTCTAGCTTTATAAAGTAAATTTATATTGCTTACACTATTTATCCATAAGTTGGTGAAAGGGTATGCAACAAGTAAAATTTGAAGTAATATCTATCCCTGTTCCCCATGGAACAAACATCATAATAGGCCAGTCACACTTCATAAAGACTGTAGAAGACCTCTATGAAACCTTGGTTACAAGTGTACCTAATATAAAATTTGGTATAGGTTTTTGTGAGGCTAGTGGTGATAGATTAGTAAGGCTTGATGGAAATGATGAAGAACTAAGAAAGTTGGCAGCAGAGTCAGCTCTCAAAATAGGTGCTGGACATGTATTTGTAATATACATTAAGGATGCTTGGCCAATAAATGTATTAAATGCTATAAAGCATGTTCAAGAAGTATGTACAATTTATGCTGCCACAGCGAATCCTGTGCAAGTAATAGTGGCTGAAACCGATCAAGGACGAGCGTTAATAGGTGTAGTTGACGGTTATAAACCAGTAGGGATGGAGAGCGAAGAAAAGATTAAGGAGAGAAAGACATTTCTAAGGAAAATAGGATATAAACAGCAACCATAGAAAAATAGATAATGTAGATTAACATACTTTATAATCAGGTAATAATATGGTACCAATAGATAGAGGTTATATAAGAGATATAGTGAAGCTCATAGAATACTTTGATGGAGTACGTGTAGGTTATGGTGTAGACTTTAAAACAATAGAGAGAATACTAACTAATAGAAAGAAAATTGAAGAAGCCTTACCTTATAAATTTAAGGCATTAAAGAAGGACATTGAAGAAATGTTACTACTCATATATAAGGATAAGAAAGCAACTAAGGCACTAAATAGATTAAGAATATCACTATTTCTCCATAGATTTGTCTTCTTCACGTTAATATTCTCTTTAATAGCATTATTCTTAGGGATAATGTTTTCACCATTCTTAGTATTCTTAATGTTTCCAGTACTTTATATCGCTGTCATTCTGAAGACACGAAGTTTAGTTACTATTAGACTATTCTATATAAACAATAGAGAGAAGTTAGCCCCAGGGAAGGATAGGAAGATTAAAGAGACAATAAATAGTCTAATAAATCTAATAAGAGAGATAGAATGGGCTAAAGGCTATGTGACATTAAGATTATATAATACGGACTATAATAATATTAAAATTGTAAAGAGACCTGGGTTCTTTAGGGACTACTTTGTGGCTGTTGTAGTGTAAGCGATGATATAAGCTTACTTAAGGTTACTATTTTTGCTCCTTTTTCTAATGACTCAACAAGATTTACTACTCTAAATATATCATCGCTTACAGCAATGACGCCATACTCGCCTAGTATTAATATTTGGTCTATAGAGCTTATGCTATCAGTAATAATATTGATGTAATTGGGGTCATCCGGCTTAACTTCTTTAATGAACTTTACTCCCCCCTTAGCGTACTCTTTTAATAATGGTACTTCCTCATGAATTATGTCTATTATCTTCTCTTTAAATGCTTTAACCAATGCTAAAGTGTAAGGACCTAAACTATGAACTATTGCATCGACGCTAATGTTACTTTTGTAAATGTTTAAGTGAAGGATATACTCTAGAGGAGGTCTACAGCCGCCAACACATCTCCATGATCCATCGAAAAATACTTCTACAACCATATAGGGTTCTATTAGATTCTTGGGTACACCCATTGGGGATATTAAGAAGGAGTTTTCACCTGCCCTAACACTAATATTGCCTTCATAAAGTCCTATTAAACCTTTGTTAAAGAGTTCCCTTACAGCCCAAACTATCTGTTCACGAGGGTTCATAATCCAACCTTAAAACTAACTTGATAATAACTTAATATTTGTTGATCCGCAGTATGGACATTTAAGATCCTTTACTTCATTTACGCTCTTCGTTCTCCTAATACTAAAGTAACCTCCCCTACCTCTTTTTGCACAGTCTCTACACTGAGCTCTCAGTCTTGTCATAATTCTTTTTACCCTCTCTCCAAAGTATACTACAAAGGGTATTTAAAATTTTAAGTTAAATGATATATACCATTTATTTTTTCAAGCTATTTCCTTTATCATTATCTAATGAATAAGTAAAAAATATAAATGTATAATTATATATTCGAAAATTGAATAAACAATAATTATTAGTTAATGAGGTATAGTGATATGAGAGTGTACATAGTGGGTGATGTAGACTCTGAAGTTCTTTACAATATTTCGAAGAGGTTGATTCAACATCCTCAAGACAATAAGCTCGAGCTATACGTTTATACCCGTAATGACTTGAGATATATGGAGAAATTACGTGACATCATACTGAATAATATATTATTAGGTTTAGTAATCTATGAGAGAAAACTTGACAATATAGTTGACGATTTGAGTAAGTTAAATGAATGTAATAACGATTTTGTCCTCATCGGTAAGGACATTCCGCAAGAAATTCTCGATAAACTTCGTAAAGTGATTAAGGAGAAACATGGATTAGAGGTGATTGACGGATGAGTGAATTCAAAGTAGACTTTATAATTACAACAGATAGGACGATGATGAGTAATCATCATGGAAAAGAGTTTCTCGGGTTTATTGCAACGGGGCCACCCATAGGGATGCCTGAGAGATTGTGGTTATGGCTAGCGGCACCTAAAGTGAAAACTGACAAATATGGACGGCCTAAAGAGGCCCCCTACGGTCTTAGAAAAATTGAGGCAGCACTTTTAAACCATGGATTTAAGGCTGCAATAATAGACCCCGACTATATAGGTAAATATCTACATGAAGCTAAAGCGTTACTTATAGGACATCATGACTATTTTGCTCTATGTCCACCAAGCTCGGAATGGTGGTATATAACTAAGAAAGAGCCAATAAACGCAAGGTCATTTAGAAGGTTGATGGAACGGGAGGAAATAAAGGCAGCTAAGGAGAAGGGACTAAAAATAATTGTAGGAGGGCCAGCGGCTTGGCAGTGGTTATGGAGGATTGATGATTGGGAGAAGTGGAATGTAGACACAGTAGTTGATGGAGAAGCAGAGAAAGTTATCATAGATTTAGCCCAAAAAGTAATTGACGGAGAAAGTCTTCCAAGATACATCTACATCAGCCCCCATGATGCACCACAAATTAATGAAATACCAGTTATAAAGTACGCTAGCGTTAATGGGCTTGTTGAAATTATGAGAGGCTGCCCTCGAGGCTGTAAATTCTGCTCAGTGACTTTAAGGCCATTAAGGTATATTCCATTGGATATCATTGAAAAAGAGCTCCAAATCAACGTTAAATATGGAATTCGTGAGGGAATTATTCACTCCGAAGATGTATTACTATATGGTGCTGAGGGCATAAAACCCCGGCCCGAGCCGATAATTAGATTACATAGGCTAGTTAAGAAGTATTATAAAGTTTTTGCTTGGAGTCATGCATCACTATCTGCCATTAAGTATGCTCAAGAAGAATATAAGCTAATAACGAAAATAGCTGAGCTCTCATATGATGAACATCAAGACTTTTGGGGAGTCGAAGTAGGTATTGAGACAGGGTCACCTAAGTTAGCTGAAAAAGTTATGCCAGCAAAAGCGGCCCCCTATTCTGCAAGAGATTGGCCTAATGTAGTTGAAGACGCATTTGCAATAATGCATGAACATAAAATCATTCCTGCAGCTACATTAATACTAGGCCTACCTGGAGAAACAGTAGATGATGTTATAGCAACATTAGAGCTATTAGACAGGTTAAAGAATTATAGAAGCCTCATAGTGCCCATGTTCTTCGTGCCTATGGGAGTTTTCAAAAACAGAGACTGGTTTAAAAGAGTACACTTGAAAAGAGAGCACTTAGAAGTTATGAGAGCGTGTCTCTTACATTCACTTAACTGGGCAGAGGATATACTTAACAAATTCTACATGAGAAGTCCGTTGCACCTTCCTGTAAAACTCTTATTAAGAGCATTCTTAATGTACGTCAAAATTAAAAGCAGAAAATATATAACTAATGAATTTTTAGAAACCTTCACTCCTAGCTAAAAATCATTTATTTTCTAGTTCTTCACAGAAAGCTTAGAAAGATAGATTCCTTTACTCTTAACTGTGGGGGTTAAGTGTATTGAGCGTTATAATTGAGGTTCTCTATGAAGAGTCAGATAGAGATACGGTAAAAGAACTATTAAGTATGATTCTAAGGACTTCTTCAGAGCTTAATGTGAAAGTGCGAGTCCTTAAAAGAGACATACATTCCGAAGACATAATATCACGTTATGGTATCCTTCTATCACCAACTCTGGTTGTTAATGGAATACCTATGATTATAGGTAGAATACCATCTAAGAGGGAGCTAAAAGACTTGTTAAAGAGAAGTATTTTACCCATATAATCCAAGTATAATGGGTTTAGGTGATATATCTAATGAGTAAGGTTAAAATAATAGCCTCAATAGGCCCAGCATCAAGAAACATTCATACATTACTGAGAATTGTCCGTGAAGGCGCAGATGGCTTTCGTCTAAACTTTTCTCATGGTACTCACGATGATAAGAGATATGAGGTATCAATGACAAGGGAAGTTGAAAGGAAGGTAAGAAAGCCATTACCAATAATAGGTGATCTCTCCGGCCCCTCAATTAGAATAGGCAAGGTACCAGCATTTACGATTAAGAAAGGACAAAAAGTGAAAATAATACTTGCAGAAAAGGGAGAAAAAGACGTAATACCATTACCTAATCCGGATCTATATAACTCTCTCGAAGAAGATGTACTTCTTTTAAGTGACGGTAAAATAGCATTAAGAGTAGATGAAGTAACACTAGACTACATAGAAGCTACAGCATTAACCGATGGTCAAGTGAGATCAAGCGTCTCAGTCGTAATTAAAGGAAAAGAGTTACACGTACCAGCACTAACAAGAAAGGATTTAGAGGATATAGATTTCTGTATAGACAATGATATAGAATATATTGCCTTATCTTACGTTAGATCTACAGATGATATTAAAGCATTAAGGGACATTCTTAGGAGAAGAGGTAGAGAAGATATTAAAATCATAGCTAAGATTGAGACAAAAAGCGCCATAAAAAACTTAGATTCGATAATAGAGGAGGCCGATGTTACTCTTGTTGCTCGTGGAGATTTAGGTATGCATTTTCCTTTAGAGGAAATACCTAAATTACAAAAGGAAATAATAACTAAGAGTCTTTCTAGAGGAAAACCTGTAATTGTTGCAACACAACTATTAGAATCCCTGGTACAAAATCCCACACCCACAAGAAGTGAGATAGTAGACATAATGACGGCGGTTCATGAAGGTGTTGATGCATTACTGTTGACAAATGAGACAACAATAGGTAAGTACCCTGTAGAAGCAGTTAAATGGTTGAAAAGAGTGATAAAAACTTATGAAGATCAATCATGCGTAAAAGTTCAAGGAGTAAATGAGACGATCTATGATAAATTCGCTAAAGGTATAACCCTGCTAGCTGAGTCTATGAACGCAAAAATAGTAGCCTATACAAGGAAGGGAAATACTGCACGAAGACTTTCAAGATATAGACCAGCGACACCACTAATAGTGATAGCCAGTAACATTAAGGTGGCTAGACAGATAAGCATACTATGGGGTATAAGAGCCTACTCTATGAAAATAGATGATACAAGGAACCTATGGGATATTATGAGTTGTTATCTTAAAGAGAAAGGTGAAATAACTTATGGCGATATTGTAATTATGACTATAGGCTTGAGAGAAGGCACAACTGATCTCGTGCGTGTAGAACTAATATAATTCCATTGCTCTTTATAATTATCATTGTGTATTACCTAGTGGAAACTAATATATATCCTCATAAACTAACGTAAAAAGATTACTGGAAAAGGAAAGGTACTTGATATACTCGAGCCCAAGGTGTATAGTTTTGGTATATATCGCTGAAAAAGAGTATATAGTATCTAGCCCTCCCTCAGATTTAAGCATAGATAACGTAAAGGAAATAATTAAGGATATAACATTCCTTAGCTCTATGAGGTCTATATTAGATCAGATAATAGGGAGAGATGAGATAATAATACATTACTTAAGAAAATACATGGGGTTATGGTTATCATCTTTAACCCCATTACCTTACATGTATGAAGTAATTACAGAAATAAGAGACATAATTAATCAAAAGGGTTTAACAATAGATACTATAATCGATAAGTTAGGCGAGAAATATCTTGAACATCTCCTTACAAAGATTTACACCTACAGACTGCTCTATCGAGAGCTACCAAACCTTCCACAACAGCTATCCTATCTACTTTTATCAGTAATGACTAAGGATCTAGTATCAGAACTACTAAGACTACTTAAAGCTATGGAGACCAGTTTAAGGAGAATGCCTACAGTCAGGAAAGTAGTAAAATATTCAATACAGTTCAAGAGCCCCATTGAAGTAATATCCATACTAGCCATTCTAATAACACTATTAAGCGATATATAAAATGGTTTAACGGGGATCTAGATAAACCTTAAATATACACTAAACTTAGTCTATCCATAGAGTCATAACTTTATAATACATTAAGGTGGCTCGTAAAACAATAAGTTAATGACGTAAGCAAAATAGGTGATGCCGACGGTAAACGTTGAATCTATAATATCTAGGCTGAGGAGAAAGTATGGTTTTGCAAAATTAAAACATGTCAGAATAGAAGGTGACAGAGTAGTGTATCTTATAAATGTAGGTGGTGTAAGAGCTAAAGTATATGTATATAAGAATGGCAAAGTTTGGGTAAAATGTCCTGTCAAGAGCCTAAGTTTAAGCATTAAAAGAGAGTTTCAATCACGAAGAAGACGTTTTAGAAGCTAAGAGTTTTACAATCCTTTATCATCATGATCAAGGTAAGAGATATTAATAGTCAAGCATAAGACGAAGGTGTAATAGCCGTGAGAAAAGCGCATAACAGAAGAATAGAAGCCCTAATAGAGGTATGGAGCAAAATAATGTCGATAAATAAGAGTTGGTCCCGGGAGGAACTAATAAGTTTACTTAAAGATGTCTATTTGAGAAGAAGAATTGAGCCATTAAGAGGACTAAGTAGGCCCTCAGATATATATGAGAAAGAATTGGCAAGCTTATTCTTCGTGGGCAAATATGGGTTAGGGCTTTCAGAAGATTATAAAGATGTTTTTTATGATGCTTTAGGCTTCGAAACGAAAGTGGAGGAAGCAGTAAATAAAGTCATAGAAATGGACAATGTTGATGAGGCTAAAAAAGTTATCAAGGAAGTAGCTGGCGTTGACAATGAATCATCAATTGATGGAAATACATTAGCAAGAATACTCAGAATACCCTTTACAGGAGTAATACTAGGCTTCTGGCCGGAGGAGAAGTTCATAAAAATAATAAGTGTTATTAGTAAAGCATTCCCTGAATTAGAAAATACTATTAGAAAATATGTTAAGTTTTACATTGCTTTTAGAACTGCTGAGGCTATAGCTAAAGGTGAAATAAGATCTCCTAAGGTTAAAGAGGCATTTAAGCGGGCTCTCTCAGTTAAGCTAGGATTCCCTAAGAATGTACCGGGAGATCACTACGTATTCACAATAGCAAGAGAGGTATTTAATGTCAGAGAAAAAATACTTCAAAAAGTATTACCTAAGGCAACGGCACAAAATAGACGTAATAATAAAGGTAATAGGGATATACTTAATTTATCTGCAAATCCTGTGGACTAAAACGAGTTTATAATATTATTTACTATTCTTTCTAAATGTAACTTAAAATTGGTACTTAATATTTTATCATATTTTCCAAGCGCTTTTTCTAATGATGGATCAAAAGGTATCATTCCTAGTAATGGTACATTGAGTGATCCTATAAATCTCTCTAAACTATTTTTGTCTATTGATGAGGGGACAGCCTCATTCACTATGACCCCCATTATGTTCTTCTTTACACTTTTTAGTAATTTTATCAATTTAGAAACCGAAGATAAAGAAAGCACCGATGGCGTTGTTATGGCAATATTGTTTAATTTATCAATAAACCTTATTGCATCAAGTATTTCATCACCGAGTCCTGGAGGTAAGTCTAATATTAGAAAGTCTAAAGAATCCCATCTAGTGATAGTCAATAATTCGAGAATTATGTTTGTAATGTCATGTCCTCTTAATGGTAGAGGATTCTCACCAGTATAATATGTTATACTCATAAACTTGATTCCACGGAGTTCAGGTGGTATGATGCCCTTCTCCTCGATAGGCATCATATCTTTTACGCCAAGAATTATATGGCATGATGGATTAGTGAAATCCATATCAAATAGTCCTACACGATAACCTTTAGCACTAAGTATTAGTGATGAAACTGCTGCTATAACGCTTTTACCAACACCACCCTTATTACTAACAAATCCTACAACCGTTTTTACATTCTCTAGTCTTTTCTTTATAACAGTATATCGGGGGTCAATACTGTACATTATTCCTTCACCTCTTTCAGTACATCTATACTCTTTATCCAAACACCTCTACCCTTAATAACCTCATAATCTAAACTACCACACTTAGGGCACTTTATGAAAGCGTGAGCAGCCTCTGGAACAAAATGTACAGCTTCCTTAATGTCTTCATTCATTAAGTCTTTTACTTCGTCGAGTTTCCATACGTAACCACAGTTAAGGCACTTAAATTCTGCTTTCTCTTCTTCAAAAACTACCTCTGCACAATCCATAATGGTGTTCTTTTTTAACTCGTTTATAGCATATTCCAGTATACTCTTATCTATTGATTGGAGTTCTCCCAAAACAACATGAACATTTTTTATCCTTCTTGCACCCTCCTTAGTGGCTATATCAATCGCTGTAGTTACTATTGCTTCTGCTAATGCCCATTCATGAACCATAAGCTCTTACCGGTTTATGAACATAAAATACCTATTATTAAGCTTTATGGAGGAGTTTGAATAGGAGTATTATTGCCAAGATATAGATAAAGATAAATATGTACGACACAATCATCGAATATAGTAAGTCAACTTCTAAAATAAGATAAGTGTTGCTTATCCCTATTTGACTAAGTTCTCGTAAGAATTCCTCGTAACTGCTGTAAATGTAGAGGGAAAGGTAAACCATGTATCTTTTAACGATAGGGTCAGAGTAGAGAAGTTTGCCATGCTCTTCATAAACTATCCATGCATGAGGGAATACTCCTTTAAACTTTAATTTGATTTGCTTCTCTTTTACATTGAATTCTATAGTCTCCTTAGTGCTTAATATGTAACCTGTCACAACCGTTGACTTATATCCATATTTTCTAAGTAAGGTAACTGCTAGTATTGCTATATCATCGCAGTCTCCATACCCCTTTTCTAGGGTCTCCCAAGGATAGAATTGTGTTATATGGGGATGATATTTTACCTTATTGATAACATAGTTAATTATATCGTTTGGCGACGTATGCTGTAGCTTTACACTGTTTATGGTTGGATGAGAATAGTTGAATAAAGGTGTACTTTCGCTAGAAATAGGCAAATCTATGTCCACCATACTCAAATAACTATTTCACTATTACATATTATTAGATTCTGTCATCTTATATTTTGTAATTTACAAGAGACAGGCATATGAGAGACCAATCTAATAATAAGTAACCTGGAGTGTATAGTCTGGGATACGTAGCAAAGACTAAGCAGTGGTATGTTGAATTATGATATTCAGAATCTCAAGAATATTTATTGAGGAAAAGGAATGTCAACTATGTGGCAAAAAATCTAGGGAAATATCATCTATACTTGGTGTTTGCAGCGAATGTTTAAGAGAGAATCCTAACGAGGCTCTAAAAATAGCCATGGAAGGTCATAAACGTAGTAGAGGTAGATATGGTTTACCTCCTGAACCTCCTAAAGACCCCAAAGGTGTTAAGTGCGGCCTCTGTGCCAATCAGTGTCAAATACCAGAAGGCAGCTTTGGTTTTTGCGGTTTAGTAAAGAATGTTAAAGGTAAACTCATAAGATTAGCTGGTACACCTGAAAAAGGGCTTGTAGAATGGTATTATGATCCTTTACCTACTAACTGTGTTGCCGAATGGACTTGCCCGGGATGTACAGGCATAGGTTACCCAAAGTATGCATACATGCCCTCTGCCGAACGAGGATTCTACAACCTAGCCGTATTTTATGGTGCTTGTAATCTAGACTGTTTATTCTGTCAGAACTGGCAATATAGAAATATGACTGCATCAATCAAACCCTTACACTCTGCTGAAGACCTCGCTAATGCAGTACATAGTAGAGTTTCTTGTGTATGCTATTTTGGTGGAGATCCTTCACCTCAAATACAACATGCAATAAGGGCTAGTGAGCTAATGCTAGAGAAGTGTAAAGATAGAATCTTCAGAGTGTGTTGGGAAACAAATGGGTTAATGAATCCATACTTTCTCGATAAAGCTGTTGAACTATCACTTATAAGCGGTGGACTAATAAAGTTTGATATTAAAGCCTGGACACCATCGATATATAAGGCTTTAACGGGGACCGATAATAAACCATTATTCGAGAACATTAAGCGTGCGGCTAAAAGGCTTCAAGAGAGACCCAATCCTCCATTGATAGTTGCCAGTACATTACTGGTACCGGGATATGTTGATGAATACGAGGTTAGGATGATAGCTAGGTTTCTAGCAAATATAGATCCAAACATACCATACTCTTTATTAGCATTTCATCCAGACTACTTAATGAATGATTTACCGACCACAAGTAAAAAGCTAGCTCATGCATGTTTGAAGGCAGCAAAGGAAGAGGGATTAACGAATATAAATATTGGTAATATATGGCTTTTAAGCTAATAAAATAGAGTTATGAATGGAATTACCGTTATGATGAAGAGTGCCCCCCATAATTTTATGTTATATTTAAACACGGTTGCCCCATCTAATGGTGGGATGGGTAATAAATTAAATAATGCGAGGAAAAGATTAACATAGGCTACATACAATAATGGTACATGAATCCATAAAGGCAAAGCCATAAAGTTAACCAGTATGAATGCTACCATACCTATAACTATGTTTGCTATAGGACCTGAGGCAGCTATTTTTGAATAGTCGCTCCTACTCAGAGGAGCCCAATAATATTTAGGGTATATTACAACTGCGCCAGGTGCAGCGAAGACAACTCTACCCAAGGTCACAAACGACAATAATAAAGCAAGGAGAAGGCCCATAGGCCATATCCTATAGCGTGCGATATATCCTAATCTCATAGCCGTACTTCTATGTGAAAGTTCATGACACACAAAGCCTAAGGCTACAGCTATGGCTGAAGCAAAAGCTCCTAAGTAGTCTCCTCTAATAATAGATCTTAATGAGAAAGCTAACGCTAAGACTATGACTGATAGTAATATTTGGTGTTTCTCAGGTAGCCTCTGTAATGCTGTCGTATATTCATTAGACATATAGGTCAATGAAGGGTCCCCACCACTTCAACTATTAAATCATATATTTACCAATGTTAAGACATTAACTTAGTAGTATTTAAGGCTTAGTCAATACGATACAATAATTATCTTTATGCGAGAGCTTTAAGAATGTAATAAAGTGGTTAAGTAGAGAAAAATAAATGACCTAACGGTGTTTACATTGTTAATATTTGATGTTGTAGTGGTCGGCCTAGGACCTGCAGGTGCCGCTTTTTCATATTTTATTAGTAATTACGGTTTAAAGGTGTTAAGTCTTGAGAAGAATAATAAACTAGCATTAAAGCCCTGTGGCGAGCTTATACCTAGAGAGCTTCTTTTAATACTTAATATTCGACCAAATGACGTTGATGCTTATCCTATCAAAAGAGCTGTCATATACTTCTATTATAAAGGTAAACTTGTTGAGAAAGTATTAGAATTTGCTAGCATCGAAGGATTTTCTATAAATAAAAGGCTTCTATTGGAAATTCTAACCGATAATGCTTCGGCACAGGACATTAAGATAATATTAGGTAAGCCTGTACTTGATTTAAACAAAAATGGCTCGATTATAGCTAAAGATGTAGGTAAAGTAAGAGCTAACCTCATTATTTGTTGTGATGGCATTAATGGCATCTCAATAAAATATTTTAAGCCACAGAGGCTTGCCGCAACACTCCAGAGAAAGGTGAAGAATGTAAGATTACCATATGATGAAGCAGCTTATGCTCTTATACTAGAAGGGGTCAAAGGATATGGTTGGATAATACCAAAATCTGATGGAACATGCAATGTCGGATTTGGAGCGTTAAATGTTAACCCTAGACCATTTATCGATAAAATGAGTAAGGTATTGACATGGCTCAATAGCTATAAGGTTATTCAAGAGGCTGCTGCATCCATTCCTCTCAGTGGATTAAGAGATAATATTATTGAAGGTAAACTTATAGCATTAGGTGATGTAGCTGGCTCTGTTTTCCCTATAAGTGGTGAGGGTATAAGGCCAAGTATAGTGATGGCTAAATACTTAGCTCAAGCGGTAGGGAAGGCTATTATCCGAGATGATCCATCAATCATATATGAGGGACTTGTAAAGTTTACTAAAGAATGGGGTTACAGAATTAAAAGAAGCTTATTATACTTAAAGATCTATGAAAGAATGCCCTCACAGTTATTTAAACAGTTATTTCTAAGAGTTACTCCTAACATTCTAAGGAGGATTCTAGATGGAGAGTTTACGGGTGCTATATTAAAATTCGGGTAGCCTCTTTAACTATGGATAGAGCCTCCTTAACAGCACTTATAGCATCAGAGCTAAATAGGTATATCATGGGCTCTAATCCTAACCCTCCTCTATCAATAATTGCATTAGGTACCTTGCCTGTTTGTAAAAGTAGCTTAGTTATTTCGTGCTCAATGTTCTTTGGCTCTTTGTGGGGGCCTGAGAAGAGTAAACTCCACTTACGTCTATTTAATACTTCAATGAAATTTTCATCATATCTTATATTCATGCATGCCCTAATACTTTTGTTTATACTATTTGCTGCTAAGAGTATTGTAGCTAGGTGCCTACTCGCGCCATAACTTGGATCAGCTACTGCCTTTACTCTCCTCATAACCTTAACTATACGGCCAGGTATACCGACAACGTCACCTATGCTCTTTGCATTATGTACGCATTCAACTATGTTTAAACCAACCTCTGGTACGAGAAGATATGCGTGGGGGTCAGACTCTAGTAATTTAACTGCCTCCTTTACACTTAATATGTGAGGGTCAATGTTATACCTTTGGCTAGTTACCTTACATATACTACAAGGTTTAGATAATTGAGGATAATATTTCATGTGAAGTTTGCAAAGCCTTCCTTCAACCAATAGCTTATTTATTAACGAGTTTAGCACCATTATACTTTCCTTAATATCTCCTCTCTTCAGGGTTACAGTTAGTATTTTAATTATCTCTAAAAGTTCATCAGCATTTAAGTCTAGTAGTTTAAGCTTCGCTAGATAGTACTCTTGAGGTCTACTAATATACTTATTTACCATAGCTTGGGATACTCCCATAAGCTTACTTATATAATTTTGGCTTAATCCTTGCTTATGAAGTTCAATAGCTACTAAGGCCTTAATGTATGGTAGAACCTTTTCTACAACGATCTCATATGGCGTCATTTTTTAACCCATCATGTTCACAATTAATACTCAGTTATAAATATATTTATTACTGTATTATAAATACCTTGGTTCTGGGTTAATTCAATTCACATCTGGTGGTATACATGCTTTCTAAAGGAAAAATCATACCATGTGCACTTACTATTGCTGGTAGTGATAGTGGTGGAGGTGCTGGTATACAAGCTGACCTGAAGACTTTTGCCGCACTAGGAGTCCATGGCATGGTGGCATTAACCTCGATTACAGCTCAAAATACATGTGAAGTCAGAGCAATATTTGACTTGCCTCCTGAAATGGTTGAGGCACAGATTGATACCGTTGCTGAAGATTTAGGTGTTGATGCCGCTAAAACTGGAATGTTGAGTAATAGTGATATTATTAGAGCTGTTGCTAGAGCTGTTAAAAGACATGGTTTTCCACTTGTAGTAGACCCTGTTATGATAGCAAAGAGTGGAGCTCCATTGTTAAGGCCTGAAGCTATGGACGCTTTAATTAAAGAGATTATACCGCTAGCTACGGTCATAACGCCAAATAAGCCTGAGGCCGAGAAGCTCTCAGGTTTAAAGATATCATCATTAAACGATGCTAAGAATGCAGCAAAGAAGATTAGTGAAGAATACGGTGCTAAAGCTGTAATAGTGAAAGGAGGCCATATGACCGGTGATGAAAGCATAGACGTACTCTATTATAATGGCGTTTTCAGAGAGTTCAAAGCTCCAAGAATAGAGACAAAGAACACTCATGGCACTGGTTGTAGTTTCTCAGCAGCCATAGCTGCCGAGTTAGCTAAAGGTAAGAATATTCTTGATGCGGTTAGAGTTGCCAAGGAGTTTATAACATTGGCTATAAAGTTTGGTTTACCTGTAGGTAAAGGATTCGGGCCAGTTAACCCTATGGCGTGGATAGCTATTCCAGCAGAAAAATATCATGTATTATCAAATTTAAGGCTAGCTATAAAGATCTTAGAGGAGCATGGTGAACTAGTATCTAAGCTAATACCTGAAGTTCAAATGAACATAGCCATGAGTTTACCTAAACTCTATGCTAAAGGTATTGAGGATGTTGCAGGCATACCCGGAAGAATAGTGAAGGTTGGCAATAAGATTAAGGCTTCTTCTCCACCTGAATTTGGTGCATCAAAACACGTAGCTAAAGCAATCCTCAAGGCAATGGAATATAATCCTGCAATTAGAGCGGCAGCTAACATAAAGTACTCTGAGGAGATACTAAATATTATAAAAAGACTAGGCTTTACCATATCATTTTATGATAGAAGGAAGGAGCCTCCGGAAATTAAAGCAAAGGAAGGGGCAACAATTCCTTGGGGTATCGATGAAGCAATTAAAGCTTGTGGGGGGAAGGTGCCAGACATAATTTATCATTTAGGGGATTGGGGCAAAGAGCCAATGATCATAATTTTTGGTAATGATGCTATTGATGTAGCCCATAAGATCATTAAAATAGCTAAGGAGCTTAAGAAGTAGACCTTCTATACCTTTTTCTCCTCCATTCTAGTCTTCTCTGATAATCTTCCCATAACTCGTCTACTCTACTTCTCAATTCTTCAATATCAGCTCTCGCTTTCTCTATGCGCTCTTCAAGAACTTCACTTCTCTCAAGGAACATATTTATTCTTCTTTGAAGTTCAGCAGTTAATTTATTAACTAAATCATATAATTCTCTTCTAACTTTCTCAATACTCTTTATGGGTACCTCTTCTTTCTTCAACTCTTTACGTACTATCTCTAAAATTAAGAGTTCTATAGTGAGATTCTTCTCTTTAGCTTTATTCTTTAATACTTCATATAATTCGTCAGGTATAGTTAGTATTATTTTAGCCAATATTCTCCTCCCACTATTACCAAGTCAGATATATTATTGTTAAAACTAGTTAATTAATATTCGAGATAACTATGCCCTTTTTAATCATTTAGCCGGAAGTACAAATATCGGATTCTCCAATACCGCTTAGTACTTCAGACACCTCGATTATGGTAGTTAAAGCTTCAATAAAGGTATCAATATCGTCTTTTCCATTGTAAAGGTAGAAACTTGCTCTAACTGTACCCTTCAAACCTAAACGGTAGTGTAATGGATGGGCACAGTGCATACCACTCCTAACAGCAATGCCCATGGTGTCAAGTGCCTTAGCAACATTGTGATGATGTAAGCCCTTAATATTGAATGGTACTACGCCACCACGCCACCTTAGGTCTCTTGTCCCATAAACTTCAACATTCTCTATTTCTTCCATACGCTTTAGAGTGTACTCGACTAACTCTATCTCATGCTTATGTATATTCTCCATTCCTATTTTGTTTAGGTATTTTATTGCTTCCATTAGACCTATTGCACCAGCAATATTCGGAGTACCAGCCTCAAACCTCCAAGGTAAATCAGCCCATTCAACGCTTTCTAAGATTACATCCTTAATTGTGCCACCACCAGTCTTAAAAGGCATCATCTCCTCTAGGAGCTCCCTTTTACCCCATAATACTCCTATTCCTGTTGGTGCTAGCATTTTGTGTCCGCTGAATGCTAGAAAGTCGATATCTAGGTCTCTAACATTAACTGGTATGTGTGGTACACTTTGAGCACCATCAACAACCACAACAGCACCAACACTATGAGCAAGTTTCGCAATACGCCTAATATCATTTATTGTTCCTAAAACGTTACTCATATGTACTACAGCTATAATTCTAGTTCGTTCAGAAACGGCCTCTTCTATTTGATCATATCTTAACTTACCGTCTTTAGTTATATCGATATACCTTACTTTTGCACCAGTCATTTTAGCGACATTTCTCCATGGAAGCATGTTACTATGGTGTTCCATAACTGTTAATATTATTTCATCGCCTTCTCTTAAGTGCTTAAGGCCATAACCATACGCTATAATATTTAATGACTCTGTGGCACCACTAGTGAATATTATTTCATCCCAGCTTTCAGTATTAATAAATTTAGCTACCACATCATGGGCTTTTTCATATAGTTCACTTGCCTCTTGACTTAGTGTATGAAACCCTCTATGAACATTAGCATTATGTCTTTCATAAAATTCTCTAATAGCATTAATGACTTGGATAGGCTTTTGCGATGTAGCAGCATTATCAAGATAAACAAGTCTTCTACCCCTAACTCTTCTAGTGAATATTGGAAAGTCCTTTCTTATTTCCTCAACATTTAGCATCTTATCCTCCCTACACTACATAAACTTAAAAGACAAATTTAAAGGTAAAGTGAGTTACTGCACTATAGTATATAAGTCTCAGTAGCATCCTAGAATACTAAGAGCCTATACACCAATAAATGTAATGGTGGCATCATAATGTATCATAATAAAATAATGAAATTAATTGATGACGTCGCTCTCAAGGTAGGTTACGGAGAAATTATGGGCTCCACGGAAAGTGTTGAATTCATGTTGGATAATATGAAGTACATAATCTCTGTAGCCAACAATGTAAAAGACTTAGCTCTGTATGTTACTATGTTAGTTAGTAAATCTATTAAAGCTAGGCCTACATCAGCTATGCTAATTAATTCTTCACGACAAATACTAATCAAACTTGATGAACTATTAGACAAGGAAATGCCCTTAGATAAATTAAAGAGAGAGCTACCTAAATTAATTGATGATATCTCAGTAAAGGCTAAAATGGCGATAGATCAAGCAGCTAGAATCGCCTCTCATAGAATAGTTGATGGAGACCACATAATGACTATATCTTACAGTAGATCTGTTCTCAGAACATTAGATTATGCAATAATGGATGGTAAAAAGATCAAGGTAACCATCCTGGAATCTAGACCTGGAGGAGAAGGAATAATAGTGGCTAAGATTCTGGACAAAAAAGGCATACCAACAACATTAATAGTTGATTCGGCTGCAAGATTCTTTGTTAAAAATGTTACAAAAGTGTTAATGGGCGCTGAAGCAGTTGCAGCCAATGGAGCGGTCATAAATAAAGTTGGCTCTTCGATTCTGGCATTAAATGCTCATGAAGCTAGAGTTAGAGTATTCGTAGTAGCTGGAATAAACAAGTTTAGTCTTGAAACCGTATTCGGCGAGCTTGTCGATATACCTACAGCTAAGGAAGAGACATTATTACCCCCAGATAAAAGGAAGGAGATAGGTAATAACCTTAAGGTATTCATACCATTAGTTGATGTTACACCCCCAGAGTACATTGATGCAATAATCACCGATAAGGGGGTCATAGCTCCCCAAGCTGTACCTTTCCTCCTTAAAGAGGTATATGGAGCTCTCCCACCAAAACTACCAGAGATAAAGGACTTGATAGCTAAGATTTTATCCAAGGTACAGTAAAGGGTGAATCTTATGACCACTCACACTGTACCTCTAGAGGTAATTAAAATCGCTGAAGATATAAAAAACATGAAAATTAGAGGAGCTGGAAGAATAGCTCGTGCCGCCGCTAAAGCATTAAAAAATGCTGCCGAGGAGTATAAAGGTCAAGAAGTAAAAGAGTTTATTGAATATATGAAGAGTATAGCGCAATTACTGGTCTCAACAAGGCCTACTGCCGTTTCACTGCCTAACGCTGTGGCTTACGTGACATCAAAGCTTGACAAAATTAGTAAATTAACCGATATTAGTGAGGCAAAAAGACTCATCATTAACAAAGCTGAAGAGTTCATTGAGTACTCACTTAAAGCTACAGATAAGATAGGTGAAATAGGCTCTCGTAGAATCGAAGATGGCGACGTCATATTAACACACTGTAATAGTAGCGCGGCAATATCAGTTATAGTTCATGCATTTAAGCAGGGGAAGAAAGTTAAAGTTTACGCCACCGAGACTAGACCTAAATTCCAAGGACACATAACAGCTAGGACCCTACTTAAAGAGGGCATTAATGTAACATTAATACCTGACTCGGCAGTTAGGCTTGTAATGAAATATGTTGACAAAGTTGTTGTTGGCGCTGATACTATAGCGGCTAATGGGGCTGTTATAAACAAAGTTGGTACTTCACAGATAGCATTGGCAGCTCATGAAGCTAGAGTTAGAGTATTCGTAGCTGCAGAAACCTACAAGTTTAGTCCAGCAACAGTCGTAGGCGAACTAGTAACTATTGAAGAACGTAGTCCCTTAGAGGTAGTTGATGAAAGATTCTTTAAAGAAAATAAAGGGGTTACTGTTAGAAACCCTGCTTTTGATGTCACACCTCCAGAATACATTGATGCAATAATTACTGAGATAGGTGTGATACCTCCTCAAGCTGCAATACTAATATTAAAGGATATGTTTGGCTGGGCTATAAAAGACTATTACCATTACATTACTATAGGAAGCGAAATGGAGGAGTATTGATTTATCCCTATTACCGTTTCCTGCCCTAGGTCATCTTAGGTTTCTGTAGGGCGGTTCATTACGGTATCTCTCCACTAGAGGCTTATAAGCCCCCAGCGAAGGTCACCAAGTATCTAATACTCTAATAAGGCTTATAAGTGTTTAAGATAGGTTTAGCATACATCATAGCAAAGAGATATATCAAAACCTACAAAAACCTCAAGAAAACCTACAAGGAAAAAACAGTAGCCCAACCTATCTTTTCAAATAGGATAAAACTTCTTCATCAGATACATCATACCACACAAC
>CAZTBM010000018.1:0-30142 GCA_964611985.1 uncultured Desulfurococcales archaeon
AAGTTGATAAGAAAAAGACATGGAGATATATTATGTGAATAGTTTAATTAAACATTCTTTACTCATATTCTTCGTATTTACGTCCCATTACCATTGCCATTACTGCCTTTTGTACATGTAGTCTATTTTCTGCTTCCTCGAAGTATAATGACTTCTCGTAGGTGTCTAGTACTTCATCTGTTACTTCTTGTCCTCTATCTGCTGGTCCACAGTGCATGTAGTATGGCTTTCCTGCCTCTTCTAGAAGGTCCATTGTTACAATCCAGTCTTTGAATTTACTCTGGTATGCTTTAGCGCCTTCCTTGTCTACAGTGCTATTGAATGGTGGGAAGAACTTCTTTGGACTCCAAGCCTTCGGGTAAACGAAGTATGCCCCCTCAAATGCCTCCTTCATATTGTTTGTTATTGTTAGGCTTCCTCCATACTGGTCTGCTAGTTCCTTAGCCTTATTTATGATATCGTCCATTAATTCGAATCCTGGTGGGTGAGCTATGACTACCTCTGCTCCAAACATTGCTGCTATTAGGGCTACACTTTGTGGTACAGCTAGTGGTTTCAATCCACCTGAGTATGCATAGCTTACTACGAACTTTTTACCTCTAATCTTGGGCATTACTTCTAGTGCTGCCATTATGTCTGCTAGTGCTTGGAATGGATGGTATAGGTCGTCTTCCATGTTTAATACTGGTATTGTTGCCCATTTAGCGAACTCTTCTATTACTCTATGTCCTCTACCTATAATCCACTTTGCTGGGTCACCATAGATTCTTATTGCTATGGCATCACCATACTTACTTAGAACTCTAGCTACATCACTTATTGCCTCTGTCTGGTATGGTACCATGTCTTCTGGTAGTGTTGGTGTATATACATCACTTGGGCTTAGGAAGTGTGCATGACCACCAAGCTGGTATATTCCTGCCTCAAAGCTGTTTCTTGTTCTTAGAGATCTATTGTAGAATAACATGAAGAGCGTTCTACCCTTAAGGTAGGGTGTTGGAACACGACTCTTAAACTTCCTCTTTAAGTCCCATGCTGCCTCTAGAACCTTCCTAATCTCCTCTTGGGTGTAGTCAATGTTTCTTAGCCAATTCTTACCCTCAAAATAACCTACATACCAGGGTTTACCCATAGAATCCTCCTCCGCAAAATCTACTAAACCATGAGCTAATAAAAATTTTCATTATTAAAGTTCATTACATTAGGCATACTACTTCAAAAATACTGTTTTAAATGAATACCAAACTTTTAAGGTGTTGTGTAGATAGTAGTTTTTGTATTGCCTTAGTAAAATGGTTTAAGAGATAAAAGAGCATAATACGAGAGAGCAGAAATAATAAAATTATTCTATAATTTTCCAGTGGATTATCGGTTTTATGCCTGCCCGTTTTATTACATTGAATCCTCTCTTCTCTGCTTCCTCAAGTATCTTCTCTTCATCTACAGTTAGGATCTTCCTATTCTGCATTATTATTTTACCATCAATTATTACTGTATCTACATCTTGTCCTTGTGCAGCATAGACTATATGGGTAACCGGATTTAACATAGGCACTAGATGGGGCTTCCAATAGTCTATTAGTATTATGTCTGCTTTCTTACCCTCCTCTATCGAGCCTATCTCCTTATCTAACCCTAATGCCTTAGCCCCTCTAATTGTTGCCATTTCTATTACTTCTTCCGCTGTTATTGCTTTTGGATCCATGTTTATTAGTGCCTGTCCAAGGGCAGCTATCTTCATTTCTTCTATTAAGTCATAGTTATCATTGCTTGGACCACCATCACATCCTAGACCTACATTCACTCCGGCCTTTAACATCTTTGCTACTGGCGTTAATCCTGAACCTAGCTTCATATTACATGACGGGTTATGTGCTACATGGGTTCCTGTTTTAGCAAGTAGTTGTATTTCTTCATCGTCAACCCATACTACATGAGCTAAAACCACGTTTGACCCAAGCATACCTATTTTCTGACAGAACTCTACTGGTTTACAATTGAACTCTTTCTTAAAGTATTCTACATCCTCTTTTACTTCTGCAAGATGCATTGTTATACCTATTCCGAGTTCTTTAGCTTTAGCTACAATCTCCTTATACGTCTCTATTGTTACTGCTCCTGGAGTTCTAGGAGCAAACCATATGAATATTCTACCATGTTTTCCATGCCATCTCTGATACATATGAAGAACTTCCTTCATACCATATTCTTTTGTCTCTACAAGACCTGGATGTATAATGCTCTCCTCTAATGCATAGCCTGGTTGATCCATTACATGTCTACCTAGTACGCCTCTCATACCTATCTCTTCAACGGCCTTTGCTATACCTTCCATACCATACCTTCCAGAGATGCCGACTTCTAGAAAGGTTGTTGTACCTGATTTTATCATTTCAAGCATACATAAAAGTGCGCTCGTTTTACCGTCATCTGTTGTATAGTGTCCTTGTAAGGGCCATACATAGTCTTTAAGCCATGGTATTAATCTAACGTATTGTGCCATACCTCGAATCATAGCTTGTGCCATGTGAACATGTAAA
This sequence comes from uncultured Desulfurococcales archaeon, assembly GCA_964611985.1. Classification (GTDB taxonomy): domain Archaea; phylum Thermoproteota; class Thermoprotei_A; order CAZTBM01; family SZUA-1508; genus SZUA-1508. The sequence continues at coordinate 2,541 of CAZTBM010000018.1, forward strand.
TCTATGAGGCCCGGCATAACTATTTTTCTTGAAGCATCTATGACTATGTCTGTATGGTGTAAATAATCTTTGTCCAGGTCTTCTCTCTTTCCGACCTTAACTATTCTGTTTCCCTCTATTACAATGCCTCCATCCTTTATTATTCTCCTCTCTTTATCAACGGTTATCAGAATACCTCCTCTAATGTACACGTCTGCCAAGAGTTGGCACCCATTAGGTTTTACAGTGATTGAGATATTAATTTTACTCTAAGATGTTGACTTTAGTTTTTATCTTAGAGGTTTCATACATCTCAATTAAAATGCTAAATAGGACATTGTCATCATCAACTTAAAGGCTTGATTAAATGGCGTAATGAGGTTATTGAATGTCATAAATAAATAATTTCATTAAGTGAAAGTATATAGTTTACAATTCCATAGACTATAAGTAAAATACGTGTGAAGATAGTGCGCGTAGGGTTTTTGCATCGGTGGATAGTTGATGAGAATTAAGACTACAACTGTGAGTGAACTTAAAGAGCTGATATATACGGCCCTTGGTAAGATTAAAGCCGATCTTGTATTGAAATACGTTAACCTAGTCAATGTCTATACTGGTGAAATACTAGAAAACGTTGACATCGCGATTAAGGGTTCTAGAATAGCACTCGTGGGTAAAGCTGACCACACTATAGGTCCTCAAACTAAAGTTATTGATTGTTCAGATCATTATGTCACACCAGGTTTTCTTGACGCCCATGTCCATATTGAAAGTAGCATGCTCACTCCCATTAGATTCTCTGAAGCAGTTATACCACATGGCACAACTGGGATATTTACTGACCCTCATGAAATAGCTAATGTTCTTGGAATAAAAGGAGTTAAATACTTTATAGAGGAAGCTAAGAACACTCCATTAAGAATATTTATTGAGATACCTTCTTGTGTCCCCGCCTCAGCTCTAGACATTAGTGGTGCTGTTTTACCACCAGAAGATATAATTGAATTATTAAAACTTAATGAAACTATAGGATTAGCTGAAGTCATGGACTTCATAGGAGTATTAGAGGGCAGAGATGACATATTAAAGAAGATAGCTGCCGCCATAGAACATTGTAAAGTTGTGGATGGCCATGCACCCAGCCTTAGAGGTAAAGAGTTATCAGCCTATATTGCTGCAAATATAAATTCCGACCATGAATGTGTGTTAGCTGAGGAGGCTATAGAAAAAGCTCGCTTAGGAATGTATGTTATGATGAGAGAGGGTAGTGCATGGAAAGATCTAGATGAACTTGTAAAGGTATTCAAGGAACGAGAGGACATAGACTCAAGGATGTTTCTCTTAGTTAGCGATGACGTCAATTGTTACGACATATTAACAAGAGGACATATGGATTATGTTATTAGGAGGGCTATAGAGCTTGGTTTGGATCCTGTCAAGGCTATACAAATGGCTACAATAAACACTGCCATAAGATTTAAGGTAGAAGACGATATTGGTGGTATTGCGCCAGGTAAACTAGCCGATCTAGTTATACTCTCAAATTTAGAGAAGGTCATTGTAGATACAGTGATAATTGATGGCACCATTGTAGCGAAGAATATGAAGAACTTGTGGCATGTGCCACGAGAGTATAAGGTACCTGACTATGTATTTAATACCATTAGACTCAGAAGGCCGTTAAAACCAGAAGACTTCATAATAAAGGCACCAATTAGTGAGGGTAAAGTTAAAGCTAGGGTTATAGGAATCGTGCCAAATAAGGCAATAACCAAACACTTAATTGAAGAAGTTACAGTGAAAGAGGAAATGGTTGTTGCAGATACAAGTAAGGACATCCTTAAAATAGCTGTTATCGAGCGCCATCACGCATCAGGTAGAATAGGATTAGGATTAGTAAAAGGGTTCGGCTTTAAGTATGGAGCTTTAGCTTCAAGCATAGCCCATGATAGTCATAATATCATAGTTGTCGGTGTAAATGATAGAGATATGGCTCATGCCGTAAATGCTTTAAGCTGCAGTGGAGGTGGAATAGTATTTGTCAGTCAAGGTAAGATCGAGGCATTCATTAAGCTACCTATAGCTGGTCTACTGAGTAATGAGCCTATAGAGAATGTCGCACGAAGTCTAGTAGAATTGAGAAATGCATGTAGAAAGGCTGGATCCACTCTTGAAGAGCCCTTTATGACATTATCCATTCTGGCCCTCTCAGTGATACCTGAATTACGAATTACGGATAAAGGTCTAGTAGACGTACTAAAAGGTAAAATAGTTGAACTATTCGTGCACTAATGAGCAAAATAATAGTGTCAATCAAGACGTCATAATACTTTATTTATCTTAACTAAAAAATTATTATGTGGATAGGCTGTCCGATGAGGCTTGTAGGGACGTGCTGATTACGTGATGATAGGTGGAGCGAGCTGAGGACATAATAATATACAAGTATTCAGTATGTCTCCCAATGTACTATTTCGTCTACGCTTCTTCTAGGTGGCGAATAAGGTCTCTCTGCAGGCCATCCTACAGGTATTATTGCCAATGGCCTTACATATTCGGGTAATCTGAGTATCTCCTTTACTCTATCTTCGTAAAATGCTCCAATCCATACTGCTCCTAAACCTAGAGCATGAGCCATTAATAGTATATTTTGTATAGCAGCTGCTACATCTTGTATAACGTAGAGTTCTTCTCCTCTCTTTCCATAATAGTTTGATGTTCTAGGGATATTAGCTGCTGCAACTATTACCACAGGGGCTTCGTAGATGTATTCTTGGTGTAATGCGGCTTCCATAAGTTTATACTTTATATTATCATCAGTGACAATAATGAACTCCCATGGTTGTAAGTTGCCAGCTGATGGAGCCCATCTTGCCGCTTCAATTAACAAGAAGACGTGTTCTTTAGGTACCTTCTCTCTCGTAAATCTCCTAACACTACGTCTACCTTTGATTATTTCTAGTAATGTCTTTGCCTCAGAGGGAATACTTCCTACTTCTTTGCTCAAAACATTCACCAGAGTACTATATGTTCCCGGTTACATAACTATCTATCTCTTAAATTAAACCATTAGCTTTTAAAGAAAAAATGAGGTAAAAAGTTAATAATACACTTTTGCCATAATATTTACGGCGAGCGATATGATATTTCTAGAATACTTTCCTGCCTTCTTAGGATTAGTGATCACACTCTATGGTGTATTGATATTAATTAGTGGAGCAATATACATAGATGCAAGAAAGCGAGGGCACACACATAACTTATGGCTTACTTTAGCCTTGTTTTTTGGGATATTAGGATTAGTAATACTTTCTTTGAGCAGTATTGAACCCCCCTTATTAAAGCTAGTAATTAGTCTGATGTTTTATTTAATAGTACCATTAGTTTACATTATTGTAAGGTAAATCAAAAACATCCCAACTATCTACCAACTCATAATTCATTAAGTTAGTTTAAGAGATGTTCACTTTATCTACAGCTAGATTAGCAGTTCTTGACAATAAATAGAATGATTGTGTCAGTGTGAGACTAGGATCATCATGTCTTCAGGGGCTGTCCGCTTCCTCATCCACTACATGTAATTTGGTTCTAAACCTATTTAAGATATTGTGGTATAAGCGTTACATTGTTATTCCTCTTAGCGATGAAAACGTATAGGAGTATGCCTGATCAGCTGCTTCTCTTATTTTTCTCAGCATGCTTCTATCTTTTACTAGATTTGTAGGTGCAAATATAACAAAGGTTACTCGAGGACTTAACCCTGACTCCTCTAATAGCTCTGTAAGCGATAACTCACCTGTTGCATTAATTCCTTCTGCTGTTTTCTTGCCTACCTTTATTGTCTGTAAAGGATATGGTACTGCTGGTAATGTACGCTTAAGGTTGTGATCAACCCATATCTCATCTGCGATATGTGATAATCCTTTATCACTTAATATCTCTCTCAATACTTTCTCTAAATCATGAGCTGCCCCCTCTATTCTACTATATTTTAGAAAGAATGTGGCACTTCTAGCTGGAAGTACAATATTATATCCTGGACCTATAGGTTTCCATCTACTCCTACGCATTAATAAATCATTTAAATATCCCTTTGCTTTTTTCACTTTTTCATCAGAATCTTTTAGACTATTCACCATATGTAATATGCTGAAATCGTCTAGTTCAAGAAATCTTTCTGGCTTTCCCTCTTTTATTTCTATTATTCTTTGAGGTAGCTCTAAATGCTCAGAGACCAAGCTTATAATTTTCTGTACAAGCTTATCAAAGCTTCTACAGACTGGGTGTAAGTATACTGTTTCGAACATATAATACCTGCTTTGTAGGAAGCTTCTTAAAGTGAATATAGCTTTTTCGTCCAGTACAATTGAGTCATCGTATGGGTATGAATATAATATTAATCTATAGTAGTCTACTGTTCCATATTCTTTTGTACCTGTATAGTAAGAGTCTCTCACGAGAAAATCCATAATGTCGGCTGGATAAATCCAGTTCTTAATAGTCTTCTGTAATAACTTGAGTATAGTTGGTGCTGTAGGCTTATATTCTGAGAGAAGCTCTATTACAATATCCAAGAGGTCATCATAACCTACATTTTTCCCTACTTTCTTTATTAATTCGCTAAGATTAGTATTCTTGATAAGACTTATACCTACTTTCTCATGGTCATCAAGATTTTTATTTTTCAGTTCAGGACTCTTCATCAAAACTGCTTCTTCAAAGGCGTGACTATAGGGTCCATGACCTAAATCGTGAAGCAATCCTGCTATTCTCACAGCCTCTATTAGTAGGGATTTATCATATCCTTCTAGAATCTCCTTATCAGCATATGCTTCAATATAGGATAATAAGCTTTCGGCAAAGAGACCAGATAAATGCATGACACCTAGTGAGTGTTGAAATCTTGTATGGTCTGCTCCAGGATACACCATGTATGCTACTTGTAATTGTCTAATTCGCCTTAATCTTTGGACATATATAGTGTCTATTACTGCTCCCTCGACATCCTTATTATATAATATGTAATTGTATATGGGGTCTCTAATGACCTTCCATTGTAGCTTTATTGATATGCTTGGTCTACTCAATTATCCTCTCCTACATTGAACTATAGAGGATGATAATAATATATCTTACTTACAACACGTTTTTACAATTGTGATTTCAATAATAAACTTCATATCAATTCTACACTATAATCTGTTAGGAAGTTCTCTTGAAGAAGACTTGAGAGTATATATTCTAGAAGATTATCTCCCAAGTCACTTAGTACTTCGATACTAACACTCCATTCGAATTTCAACTCTTTTAAGTTGCTTAAAGCTGATATCTCTAGTAGTATGCTATTAAGTTTATTCTTCGGAATAATAGTTCTAAGGTAGTGCCATAATTTTTCTGTGTATTCAAATACCTCACCTAGGTAGAAACCTGCGATTGTAATTTTATTGTCTTCGACTATGACGTCAAGGCTTCTCATTCTTTCACCAAAAACTATAGTTTGGATTTATAAAATGAAGCAATATAGTAATCAAAGTTTAATGGGATGAACAGGAGATAATAAATTGAGGTTATTCTCCTGACTTAGCTATCTTGTATGCATCACCGCCCCATATGTCTCTAATGACAGGGCTTTCGTGGACAAGCTCACCCTTGTCATTATATACTTTAAAGTATCCGTCAATTGGCGTTTCTAAGTCTCGGGCATCGATTATTGCTATACCGGTCTTAACAATAGTCTCTTTTATTTTACCTCCACTCCAGAGTTCAATTCTGTAGCCATCAGGTAATCCCTCAACTCTTATTTCATCTCCGGTTGGTGTAGCAAAGTTTTCAGGCGGTATTATCTCAGATTCACCATTTGGTTTTATCCAGCCTAACTTGACTACTGCGTATGGATGTCTATTGTAGAATAGGTATCTTAGCCTATGGTAGCCTGCAGCTAATTCAACTAATGGACTATGATATACTGTTGGTGCCTGGTCTTTCCATGCATCTATTAAGAGTTCTCCATCAAGCCAGAATTTGCTCCCATCATCTGAGAGTACATAGAATCTATAGGTTCCTTCAACTGGTACTATTAAATAGCCAGTCCATTCTACGCCAAAATACTCTGCAGGCACATTCTCCGTTGGTTTATCCCACCATGTAAAGTCTATGTTCTCATCTATTCTAGTACATTTTATCATGTCTCCTGTTACTTCTTCAGGAGGGTTCTCTCCTTGCCATGTAAAGTATTTTCCAAGTAAACCCTCAACCTTTCCTTGTTTAAGTCTAATAAATACATAGCTCATATCTACCACTATCAGTGAGTTAAGGGCTAAGCTGAGTTTAAAAATCTAAAGGGACTTGAGGCTAAAGCTCATTCTAATGGTAATGGTCGTGCCATAACATACGCGTCTTCGCCATCAAGGTAGTAGCCTTTTAGAATCCTCTTTTTCATAAATCCTAATTTCTCATAAAGGCTTATTGCTGGATAATTTGATACTCTGACTTCAAGATAAACCTCTGAGGCTTTATAATACTTAGATAAAGCTTTAAGAGCTTCCTCCATTAGGGCCTTTCCTATTCCTCTTCTTCTATATCCTTCGAGTACAGCTATTGATACTACATGTCCCTTTCTTGTAAGTCCTGGTTTACAATAGCCCCAGCCTAATTCAACTCTACACATAACATATCCTACTACTTCACCATCAACTTCTGCCACGAGAAATGCTTTAGGCCATTTCTCATGATGCTCCATAAAGAATCTTAGTGAGTAATTTTCAGGTAAAGATACCCTATTTATGTACACTACTTTTTCAAGATCTGCCGATTCAAATTCTCTAATCTTAAAGCCATGGTTTTTATCTATTCTTATATATCTCTGGCTGGCGCTCATAGTTCTTTGCGATCCCTCTGACTAGATAGTTTAGTGGGGTTTATTTAGCTTTAATGATACTCTTTATTTCTCCCAAACCCATATTGTCTTATCTTTCTTATCTATTAATTTAATGCCTAGTTTGCTTAGTTCACTTCTTATCCAGTCCGCTATTTCATATTCCTTTCTACTACGATGAATCTGTCTAACATGTACTATTATCTTTACTAATTCCCTTACCAGCTCTTCTCCTATAATAGCTGGAGGTTTCAAGTGTTTGTCAAGGACGCCAAGTACTTTATTAAAGTCTACTAACATTTCATAAATTTTCAGTACTACTGGATACTCTGGTTTCTCCATTAAATACTTGTTAGACAATGTTATGAATTCATGAAGATAAGGCATAGCCTTTGTAGTGTTGAAGTCGTCATCTAAAGATTCAAAGAATCCTGTATGCAGTCTATTAAGAGATTCTATAATCTCTCTTGAATCTTTAGTTGCTCTAGCTGGCGGCTGAAGTTCTTCTAGATGGGCTTTAACCATTTTTACTAGGTTCTCTAGCCTTTTTAGCACTGCTTTACTCTGTTCAAGACCTTCCCATGTAAAGTCTAATGGGCTTCTATAATGTGTACTAAGTAAGTAGAGTCTTAATACTTCAGGCTCATACTTAGATAATACCTCGTATACTGGTATTATATTCCCAAGACTTTTACTCATCTTTTCCCCCTGTATTGTTAAGTAGCCTACATGTATCCAGTACTTCACCCATGGTTTTACTCCAAAGTATGCCTCACTTTGTGCAATTTCATTTTCATGATGTGGGAATATTAAGTCTCTACCACCACCATGAATGTCAAATTGGCTACCAAGGTAACGGCTGCTCATAACTGAACATTCAATGTGCCATCCTGGTCTACCAGGACCCCATGGAGATTCCCAGTATGGTTCTCCTGGTTTAGCCTTTTTCCATAATGCGAAGTCGTAGGGTTTCTTTTTCTCTTTTATTACATCTTCTTCTTGTCTCCATTCCTCCCTTCTAGCTATACCTGATAGTTTGCCATAGTCTGGAAACTTATCTACTTCAAAATAGACACTACCACTACTTTCGTATGCGTATCCTTTGTCTATAAGTATCTTAATAAATTCTATTATATCGTTAATATGCTCTGTAACTCTAGGCATAACATGAGGCATCTTTATATTTAATTTGTTAAGTACGTCTAGGAATTCCTTTGTGTATATCTTAGGGATCTCCGTCCATTCAATATTAAGCTCCCTAGCTCTACGAATGATCTTGTCATCTATGTCTGTAATGTTCATAACATGATATACAGAGTACCCTTTATATTCAAGGTAACGTCGTATGAGGTCAAATGATATGTACGTTCTAGCATGACCTACATGGGTGTGATCATAGGGTGTAGGCCCACATACATATATTTTTACTAGTGGAGGTTCTAAAGGTTTGAAGATCTCCTTGGTTTTGCTTAGTGTATTGTAGACATATAGTGGCATACCCCTTTTACACCTAAACTTTGCATTACAACTTTACCGTTATATAAATAATGGTTTATAATCGTTACTTTAGTCTCTCTGTAAAATCAAGTAATAATTCTACAATTTTAGGTATCAGATCTAGTGATGGTATCTCTTCTGAACTGAACGATACTACTAGGGCATCACCACATATAAAGCCCTTACCTATAGGTGATGGTATTGTATAGTTCTTGTATCTATTAGCTGATATAAGGTATCTTTCTGTTAGTCTAAGTGATATATTTTTCAATTTCTCCATAGATTGAGGATAATCAAGCTTATGACAGTCAGAGCTCATACTATAAACTTCAGTATCGAACCCACGTGACTTTATAATTATAATTGATGTTTCCTTTTCACGTTTATATGTACTTACAGATTTAGCTCTATCACTTACAATTCTATAAAACTTAACCACTCTTATAGTCCAAGGTATACTATTTAGTCTTGGAATTAGTAGGTAAACATTTTGATGTTTAGCTGTACTAGCTGTTATACCCTTAAATCTATTGTACTTTCTCCAAGAAATAATGTATTCGCTAAGGGACTCAATTAGTGTATTTAAATCTAACTTTGAGGAATACAATCTAGATTTATATATCAATATTATCGCTAGGGCTAGTAACATGAATGATATAGCTATCTCAATCTCTATGATAATAGTTATCAGCCCTTAACCTTCCCTTCCTACCCGCATATTCACCTTATATATTAATCTTAGTTTGTAGACTTAAATTTCTGTTCCCTAAAGAATTTATGAAACCTAAGCCTCATAGCGTTTAAGGGGAAACTTTAACAGCATATTATTGTTGTAGCAGTATATGGTACTGTTGAGTTGATAAGCCAGGATATAGCCAAACTATTAATGAAAGCGCAGATAACTAGTAGTGGAGCTATAAAGCTAGGTAAATATACGATTTGTGACGGACATGCTGAAGGCATAATTAGAGTAGTTACTCATGCCCATTCAGATCATATTATAGGTTTAAGAAGAAGTATACGTAGTGTACCATTAATAGCTATGACACCACCAACCCATGATATGCTTCGTGAACTAGGATACATTATCCCCCCGGAGAAACGTGTAATACTCAACTATTATTCCCCCTTCGAGATAGTTGATGAAGTCTTAGAGTTTTATGAAGCTAGGCACATCTATGGTTCTGCTCAAGTTTTAGTTGAAGATTATGAGGGTTATAGGCTAGTTTATACTGGTGATTTTAAACTTCCCGGCACACCCATTCTTGAATGTGATGTACTAGTAATTGAGGCTACTTACGGTAACCCCCAACATGTTAGGCCATTTAAATATGAAATAGAAATGCTATTAGCTGATTTCATTCGTGACTCTTTAAGCAAGGGTCCTGTATGTGTATATGGTTATCATGGTAAGTTACAGGAAGCCATGGAGATTCTGAGGAGGGAAGGTATAACAGCACCATTCATAGCTACAGATAAGGTATATCGAATAACCAAGGTTCTAATTAAACATGGACTAAAAGTCACTGATGTATACCATATAGAGAGTATAGAGGCAAAAGAAATAATGCGAACTAATTGGTTTATAATATTCGATCATATGGGTTCACGAAACAATCAATATAATAGTATGCGTTGGCGTAATTTATGTAGAATTTTCTTGTCAGGTTGGGAATTTAGCGAGCCAATAAAGAGAGTAGGCAATAGAACCTTTGTTGTAGCCTTAAGTGATCATGCTGATTTCGAACAGCTTCTTGAATACGTTAAAAACTCTAAACCGAAATTAGTAATTACAGATGCTTATAGAGAGTCTTCAGCCAGTCTTCTCGCGAAGGAAATTAGAAACAAACTTAATATTCCTGCCATTCCACTACCTCAACGAACATAAGTCATTGGAGATAAGGTGAAACTCAGTAGCGCTCGGTCTCCACATAACCTTTCCAGCTACGGTTAGGTCTCACCTCATCATCGGTACGAATTTATTTCCTCCACTGGCTATTTTAATATTTTCTAAATCCCACGATTCGTAACATAATGTTTTTATAGCACACTCTTTTACATTATTGTGAAAGTCTAGCGCTATTCGGGTGTCGTGAGTTTTGAGTAGGTTTGATCAATTTTTCTCGGACTTAGCGAAGAAGCTTAAGGCCTCAGAGATCAGAGAGTTACTTAAGTGGGTTAGAGGAAAGAACGTTATAAGCTTTGGTGGAGGATTTCCATCACCAGAGTTATATCCTGTAAAAGAGTTAGCTGAAATAGCTAAGAGAATCATTGAAGAAAAAAAGCATGTAGCATTACAGTATACACTGACTGAAGGCCTTCCCGAACTTAGGTCCGCTTTAAAAGAGTTCATGGAGAGAAAGGATGGTATAAAGGTTGAAAGCGAGGACAACATTCTCATAACATCTGGTAGTCAGCAGGCACTAGACATTATTGGTAGATTATTCATAAATCCCGGTGACGCTGTAATCATGGAGTTACCTACATACCTTGCAGCTATCAATGCATTTAACCTACAATCTCCAAGGTATTATGGAGTCCCAATAGACTATGAGGGTATAATTGTTGAGAAGCTTGAAGAGTTGCTCACCAAACTTAAGAGTGAAGGTGTAAAGCCTAAGTTCCTCTATACTGTCCCTACAGCTCAAAATCCAACAGGCATAACGATGACTATGGAGAGAAGAAAGAGGCTTCTAGAGCTTGCTGAAGAGTACGACTTCTTAATAATAGAAGATAACCCCTACGGTTACATACTGTTCGAGAATATGGAGATAAAACATCTAAAAGCATTAGATAAAAGTGAAAGAGTGATCTACCTCAGTACATTCAGTAAAGTCTTAGTACCAGGGCTTAGATTAGGCTGGGTAATTGCAGATAAGGAGATAATTAGCAAAATGGCCTTACTTAAGCAATCATTAGATCTATGTTCATCAACGATAACTCAGTTCATAGCTTATGAAGCCATAGTCTCAGGTCTAGTTGATAAGCAAATAAAGATACTACCAGGATTCTATAAGAAAAAGAGAGATGCAATGCTAAATGCCTTAGAAAAATATATGCCAGATGGTGTAGAATGGACGAAGCCCATTGGAGGAATGTTCGTATTCCTCTATGCTCCAGAGCAAATAGATACACATAAAATGTTATTCAAAGCCATTGACCGTGGAGTAGCATATGTACCTGGCAAGAACTTTTACATAGATGGAAGCGGACATAACACTATGAGGCTAAACTTCAGCTACCCATCATTAGACGATATTGATAGAGGTATTAAAATACTAGCAGACCTACTAAGAGAAGAGATCGAGAAAACTAAAGCTTAAGTTTCAATGTAGGATATTCTATTCCAGCTTTCACAGCTTTTTCTACTATACCCATTATCTCACTATAGAACTCTTTCAAAGCTAGATATGGATCATGTGCTCCCTTCTCAATATCATCCATGACGCTTTCTAGAATTCTAGTTCTCTCCTCATTAACTAAGTGGTTAAAATTACATACAAGATAAGAGTATACTTCGATGCCCCTCTTAGTTGCTACAAGTTTACCTCTAGCAACCTCTATTATGTAGCCTCTACGCCTTAACGTGTCTATTATTTTAGCATATGTAGATGGTCTACCTATACCACGTTCCTTCATTAAGTTTATTACATCACTATATGAGTACAGTGGCTTTGCTGGAACAAGCCTATACGATATATCTTTTATCCCGATACTACCTTCACGTAATGCTGAGGCTTCAGGTATAATTCTTACAGGTACTATCTTCGAGAAACCATCTTCAATTATCCTTGTGTCAAATTTCAATTCTACCTCGGTTTCCCCAAATTTCATTTTAGCCGTTACCCTTTCCACTACTGTTGGTTTCATTTGACTTGCTATGAACCTTCTGAATATAAGGCCGTAAAGTCTTAGTGCGTCATCACTTAAAGGCGCTGCTAGCCTAATTAATCCCAGCGTTATTGATGTTCTTAGTCTACGTGGGTCAAGAGGTCTTGTTGGCCTTATACATTCATGAGCTCCTGGTCTTTCCCATCGTCTTGGTGTGTAGTACTCCTGGCCGTAAGTTGATGTTATGTATTCTTTTGCTATACCTAATCCTACATAACTTACCGTTGTACTGTCTGTTCTATGATAGGTTATTAATCCTACTTCGAATAGTCTTTGGGCAAGATTCATCGTCTTTGTGGCCGAGAACCCAAGGAACCTATTAGCGTCCATGAGGAGACTATCTGTAGTATAGGGTGGTGGTGGATTTATTGTAATTTGCTCACGTTTTAAAGATATTACCTCTATCGCTCCTTTCTCCTTAATCTTTTTATATGTCCCTCTCGGTAGCTTAAGTATAAGCCTTAAGTCATTCTCTAGTATCATGTCAATTAATTCTGCTTTCTCTCTAGACTCCCTAGTTCGTCTTACAATCCATCCTAGTACTGGTGTTTGAACTCTTCCTGCCGATAACCAGTGTTTTCTGAAAACCCTCCATAATATAGGACTTAAACTAAAACCAATCCAACGATCCTCAACCCTTCGAACTATCTGCGCATATACAAGATTTAAGTCTATATCGCTAAGATTGTTTAATGCCTCTTTTAATCCTCTCTTTGTCACTTCGTGAAATCTCATTCTCTTAATGTTACGATTATAGGGTTTTAATATGAGCATTGTATCCCATGCTATCTTCTCTCCTTCACTATCTGGGTCACTACCTATAAGGACTTCGTCAACGTATTTAGCTAGTTGTCTTAGTGCTTCAATAGTTGACTTTGCTTCTATGAATACCTTTGACCCACAATAAGGGCAGGCTTCTTCCTCTTCGGGAACTTCTCTACCACATCTTATACACTTTCTTATAGGCTTGTAAACGGGGGTGAATGCGCCATCTTTTACATTTACCCCAAAGAGGCCTTCATCTTTCACTAAATCAAGTATATGTCCACCAGTGGCTGTTACTATTAGGAATCTATTTTCAGCTACAACTTCATACGTTTGAAGCTTGCCTATGGTCTTTCTTGTTGGTCTCCCAAACATTCTGGCAATTGTTCTTGCTTTGTTAGGTGATTCAACTATTAATAGTGTTGTTTTTAGCAGTGAGCCTATTTTCTCTTTAAGTTTACCCTCTAATGCTAATCTTACCTTCCTCCTATCTTCATCAATTTCTTTAAGAACCTTTTCTAGGTCTATATCATTAAACTCTTTCCATGATATATCCTCATAAAATATTGTCGTCTCTTTTTTGAGAGAATTAAAAGCCTTAATGTCATCTATTACTACTACACTTAAACCTAGAGTTACACCTCCTACATAGAGTCTACTTGTTCTACCACTAGCTTGTATATATGAAGCAGTATCCGGTATTGTAAAGTAATACTGCCCTTGAGTCTCTCCAAAACCTAATGTTGGACTATTCTTTATAGCTTCTAAAACTTCATCTAATTGAAGTATCTCATTCAATTCTTTAATTAAATCTACCACACTATGCTTAGCGTATTCAAGATACCCCGTGAGCGTTTTTCCTTCTCTTATGGCTTCTCTTATTTTCTCTATTTCATCCTTTCTTAACCATCTAAGTTTCGAGACCCTTGAAACCATGTACTCTACTTTTCTAGCAATATTCTGGGGGATTACATCTAATATGTTATTTAATAGTATAAGCCATCGGGTCGGACTAAACTCTTCAACATTTATTCTTATCTTAAACTTAGGAACTCCAGCAAAGAGTGCATATCTTATTCGTTCTGGTAAGTCTATTCCTCTAGTTAAAGGACTACGATATGAAACAGTACCTATGAGTACATCAATTTCACCGTTTATGAATCTCTCTAGAAGCCTTCTCTTTGATGACTCGTAGACTTCAGCTCTAATACCGCTTTCGATAAGTTTCTCGCATAATGCCTTTCCATATTTTATACCCTTGTCTAATGGTATGAATATGAGGCCTCCATCGCCTAATGTTTTCACTAATCTTACTATCTCATTTTCAACTGTAGACTTGGGATGGAGGTACGTATCTATTATTCTTCTAGAGAATTCTATTCTTCCGCCTACGGTGAATCCTAATATTGCATTAAGATCTCTCACTCTTCTTGTTCTTCTTGCAGTTTGAGTGGCTCCACTGACTATTACCTGAGCTTTAACTCTACTTCTAGCCTCTTCTCTCAACTTTCTTGATTCAGCATATAGTCTCTTAGACTCTTCGGGGTTATCTTTAGCCAGCTTCTTTGCCTCTTTTTCAAGCTTCTCTGCCTCTCTAACCAAGGCTATTATGTCATCTGTTATATTGAGCATCTTTAGGACAACATCGATACTTTTACTTCTCCTCAAGAAACTATCAACATCATCTACGAATGCTACATTAATTCTCTCCCGAGCGAACTCAGGCCGCTTAATAATACTTGTACTTGTGGTTACAAGTATCATTGAGTCTTTTATCGCATTAAGTTCCAGCCTCTTCTGCTTTTCTGTTAGCAGTGAGTGGTAGCATGCGATACCTATATCCCATTTAAGTTTGTTTCGTGCTTCAATAAGCTTATTATGAACTTGATGAGCTAATAGACTCGTAGGTACGAGTATTAATGACCTTTTGCCTAGCTCTTTAGCAGCATATAAACTTAATATTATTTGTGCTGTTGTTTTACCACTACCTGTTGGTGCAACCATAACATAGCTCTCGCCCTCTAAGAAGCGCTTAGCCCATAGTCTCTGTAGCCCCCACATAGGAGCCCCAACGATCTTGACAAAGAGGTCATCAAGTAGCTTTACTTTCTTCTCTAGCTCAATAATTGATTTATAACTTTCTCTAACATGGAGTATGTTCTCATCTAAGGTACTACTTGGTAAACATTTTTCACAAGGTAAACCTTTAAGAAGTCTACTAGCCGATACGGTTCCTCCACAACCTGGACATAGATCCCTGAATAGTAGTGGTATTAGTGGATTAGCTTCCACCTTATCAGTCCATGATCCGTTGCTTCCTTCCGATTTACAACTGGATTCTCAATCTACTTATAAACCTTACCTCCCCAAGGAGAGTCCTTCAATAGGGTGGTCATCTTGTGAACACTTCTCAACTAATAAGTTTATAACTGTTTACCAATGTCTCCCAATCTTGATAGAGGCGATAAGCACATGACTAAAACCGTGGCCATTGAGGCTAAAGGATTAGCAAAGAAGTATATTACTAAAAAGCGAACAAGCATTTTTAAGAGTAAGGTTGAAGTGGTTGAAGCATTAAAGGGTATATCATTTAATGTTAAGTATGGCGAAGTGGTAGGGTTACTTGGACCTAATGGTGCAGGTAAGACGACAACCATTAAGATTATTGCTACACTATTAAGACCTGACAAGGGTAAGGTCTATATTGATGGATTGGATGCTTTCTCTAATATTTCAATTATTAGACGTAAGCTCGGAATTATGCTAACTGTTGAAAAGGGGTTTTACCCGCGACTTACAGGTTTAGAAAACCTTGAATATTTTGGTGTATTATATGGTCTTTACGGCTCTAAGCTGAAAGAGAGAGTTAACTTTATAATTAAACTTTTAGAGTTAGACTCACTTAATGCCACTACTAAGTTATATGAAGAGTTCTCACTAGGTATGAAAGCTAGATTAGCCTTTGCTAGAGCCCTTATTCATAACCCTCAGATATTACTGCTTGATGAGCCAACGTTAGGTTTGGATCCTATTAGCGCTAGAAGAATCAGAAGCATAGTTAAGGATTTAGCTCATAAGGAAGGTAAAGCCATATTATACACCACTCATAATATGTTTGAGGCGGAAATAGTCTGTGACAGGATTCTCCTTATCAACAAGGGGATTATCGTAGCTGAGGGCACTCCTGAAGAGTTAAAAAGTAAAATACCAAAGCTAAAGATAATCAAAATCAATATTCGAAATTGTATAAAAGAAAATGTAGAAAGAGTCTTATCAGAGATACTAGGCTCTGACATTAAGGTTAAGGTGGAAAGTGTAGAGGGGGGACTTAAGGTTAAAATTCCAGTAAGTAAACCTGAGGAAGTAGTGTCTTTAGTATTAAAGACATTTGTCAAGAAGAATATAGATGTAATTAATCTTAGTATTGAAGAGCCAAGTTTAGAAGATGTCTTTATATACTTCGCCAAGGGCGAGACATCATGAGTTCACGATATTATCTTGAATTAGTAAGAGCAGAGTATATATTCGTTATAGCCGAAATATTTAGAAGAAAAAGTATGCTATTCACGGTCTTAATTTGGCCTTACATATTGTTAACATTCATTTTACTCTTAGGTAGTGCCATGGGAGGGTTAAAGTACTTCCAAGCTAGAGTTGGAGTGAACCCAGTGATATTCTTTATTACGGGAGGCTTTCTGCTCATAACTTCATTAGCATTCTTTGATGACGTTGCTTCCCGTTTTTGGTATGATGAGTTTATTGGTGTACTGCCTTATATAATAATGTCTCCTATTTCCAAAGTACTTTTAGCCTTTGCAATGGCTATACCCAGATTGACAATTAACATACTTTTAGGTGTATCATCACTTATACCAGTATACGTAGTGTTTAAAGGAGTGCAGGGAATCACAGACTCATTGATCGTTATCGCTCTTTCAATTCTGGGTGCATTACTGTTTTCTACACTCGCTATGGTATTTGCAATAATAGTATTAGTTTCTGGTGGTGGATGGAGAGTAATGAATATAATTAGACCTTTAATTATGTTGCTTTCTGGAGTCATGTATCCTAGATTTATACTACCATATGTAGTTAGATTGATCAGTAGTTTCATACCATTAGCTCATACAGCTGAGATAATTCAAGTATATATCGTACATTCTGAGATCACTAGCAGTATGCTAACTCTTCTAGGTATCGCTATAGCCTTATTCATTATCTACATGCCAGTATCAATTAGAGGGTTCAGTTACTGGGAGCTCAAAGTGTTAAGGAAAGGTGTTAAAACATGAGGTTCTTTGAGAATATAAAGGACATAATCCTATGTGCCATATTCTCACTAAAGGCTTATACATTAGCAGATTTAATTAGAGCTAAGGGTGTAATATTCTCACTTATTGGTCTTGCCTTCTGGCTTATACTATTAATTCTCCCTATAACTCTATTTGCAAGACCAGATTTTGCACCATCAACTATTGCAGCATACATATTTTGTGGTATATTAGTCTTTAATGTTTATTCCATAGCTACATGGGATTGGGCATGGGAAATGAGGTTACTGATTAACAATAATGTACTAGAGTATATCATTGTTAGTGGTAGAAGCCCACTAGTAGTGTATATGGGTATGATTCCAGTATCTCTCTTCTGGGTATCTATTATAACAGTAATAGATTATTTGGTAGTATCAGCCTTCATTGCTCCACCCAGACTTATAGTTAATGATATATGTATCCTCATGTTATCTATTTTGATATTTCTAATTGTGGTCTTTAGCTATGCCCTATTACTTGCAGTTGTTATACTGATTAGTGGTACTTCAGGTGCGATCATCGAGGTATTTTCGTGGATTTTACCCTTAGCTACAGGCGGGTTTACTCCATTATCCTATCTTCCAGAGCCAATAAGATTTATTGCTCTACTAACACCATTTAGTTATCCTGCTGAAATGATCAGATATTCACTTGGAGTAGCTGAGACCATATTACCATTACACTTAATGGTTTCTATTGGATTATGTTATTCATTATCATTTTTCACTTTTGCAGTGTTTATGTTTAAATATGGTTTAAACAAAGTTTTAAAAGAGGGAGTCAAGTCTTTAGCTGTTTGGTGAGACCCTCTTGAGTGAATATGCAGGGAATAGGGTTAAGACTTTAAGAAGAATATATAGGGTTATGGCCTATTTAGTGTTAATGTTGTCCCTTTTCAATTTTATATTGACTATAATATACATAATCTTTCTGAAGGGCAGTCTTACACTTCTACTTTTTGGTGTAATGTGGCTGACGCTTTTCTCTATTTTAATGTTTGATCTTTTCAAGAGAGGAGAGTAATGATTGAAGTTTACTTTCACTAATTTTAATCTCTGGTGAGACTAGTATTATTGGTACCTTATATTCATTATGAATACTATGTATAATATTTATGAAGTTAAGGTTCACAGAGACTTTTCCTTCTACTTCATTAATGAAAGTGGATACAATTAGAATAGGCTTCTTATTAACAATGGTTTTCATTATATCACCATATTCAGTAAAGGCTTGTATGGAGACTTTTACGTTAATCCCTTTTTCCAGCTCTTCTACTAATGATCTTAGACAATCATTTTTAGAGTTGTTGTGAACCAGAATTATACATTCAAGCGTTCTAAGTATCCTGTATACTCCACTTATAATACTCTTTATACTTGATGCTGTTTTTTCACCAATATGCTGAGGGATGAGAAGTAATACAATATTATTTATAGTGCCTCACCATGTACTGGTACTTCCCTTACTATTATCTTATTTTCACCTTTATCTATACTTCTGATAACACTAATTATGTCATTGAGGCTTGCTTTGGATTTTGGATTATACTTGCTTAAATTAATTACTACTTCATTTTCCCTTGGGTGAAGGTATATTGTTGCTAATATTTTCTCATTTAACATTATTAGATACTCATATGAGTGTAAATGAACATAAAAACCGAGGTTTCTCAGATTCCTGGCTAATTTTTCACGGACTTTTGGATCATAGAATATGTTTCTCAATGCTAACCCCATCTACCTTTTCACTATAACCCGTTTATTTAGCACTCTTTCAATATCATGTTTGCTTACCGGACCTTCTCTTAAAATTACTGGTGGGTCTTTAGTTAAGTCAAGTATAGTTGACGGTATTCCATGTTCACTAGGACCAGAATCTATTGCCACATTTACACGTCCATAGAATGGCTTGATTGCTTCAGTAAAGGTTTTAGGAGGTTTTTCTCCTGATACATTTGCACTAGTACCTATTATTGCTCCTCCACAGAATTTTAATATGCCCTTCACTATCGGGTGACCTGACTCCCTTAAAGCTATAGTATCTGTATATGCTGTTAATTCTGGTGGAACTATTGGCCTCTTCCAAACAACCAGTGACAGAGATCCAGGCCAAAATGCTTCAGCTAACCTGTAGAAATCCTCTGTTAGATATGCTAGTTTTTCAGCCACACTAATATTATATACAAGTACGGGTAATGGTTTCCTAGGTCTTCTTTTCAAGGTGAAGACCTCCTTTACAACTATTGGGTCTAAAGGATTACCACCAATACCATAGACCGTCTCTGTAGGATATATTATAACACCTCTTCTTAACACTATTTTTGCTGCCACTTTTAATTTGTATAGGCTTGGATGAGTGGGATTAATTTTTAAGATCAATGTCCTCCTCATACCCTATTCCTCTAGTATAAAGAAACATTAGTGGATTCTTATACTAAACTATTCAAGCTTATATATGGTTACTAACATAGTACATCATGATAAAGTTTAAAGAGGTTTCTCCTAGTGTCAATACTTGATCCTCCTGGTTCTAAAGTTATCTTACTAGGTAATGAAGCAATTGCTAGAGGAGCCATTGAGGCAGGTATCGGTGTAGCAACTGCATACCCTGGTACACCCTCAACTGAGATTGTCGAGACCCTGGCTAGTGTTGCCAAGAAGGTAGGATTCTACGTTGAGTGGAGTGTAAACGAGAAAGTAGCATTTGAGGTAGCATATGGTGCCACTATGTGTGGTATTAGAGCTCTAGCAGCTATGAAGCATGTTGGTGTTAATGTCGCTAAGGATACTCTAATGAGTAGTGCTTATACTGGTGTTAAGGGAGGTCTAGTTGTAGTATCTGCAGATGACCCGTCATGCCATAGCAGTCAGAATGAACAAGATAATCGAGTTCTCGGTTTCCATGCTTACATTCCAGTTTTTGAGCCTTACTCACCTAGCGAGGCTAAGGAGCTTACACGTTTTCTCTTTGATTTTTCAGAGGAATTTGAGAGCCCGGTCATATTGAGAACCACAACTAGAGTTAATCATGCTAGAGGAGTTGTTGAGTTAAGGGAACCTAGACCTCCAAGAGTACAAGGCAACTTTAGTAAGGAGGACGTGGAGCGATGGATATTGGTACCAACTATTGCCAGAAGACAACGTAAAATTCTTGTTGAAAAATGGAGTAGAATCAAGAAACGAGTAAATGAGCTTAAAGAGTTCAATAAGTTATACTACAATTCGTCAAAGAAGACTATTATAGCTTCAGGATTAGCATACGTATATGTACATGAAGTATTAAGAGATCATAACCTATTAGATAAAGTTAATCTTCTAAAACTATCAAGCATAGTTCCCATACCTGATGAACTTGTTAAAAAGTCAGTAGAAGATGTTAAGGAAGTTCTCATAGTAGAGGAGCTTGAACCCGTTGTGGAAATGCAAGTAAAGAGTTTAGCTATGGATGAAGGATGGAATTTAAAGGTGTATGGGAAAAACTACGTACCATTAATCGGTGAGTTGAATTTAGAGAGAGTCAGAGAAGCCATAAGCAAGTTCCTTGATACACCAATTCTAACAACAATTAAGTATAAGGATGTAAAAATAGAGATGCCTCCAAGACCACCTACGTTCTGTCCTGGCTGCCCTCATAGGGCGACATACTATGCTCTGAAGAAGTTTATACGTTCTCAAGAACTGAAACCAATATATTTAGGTGATATAGGCTGTTACGCTCTCGGATTTCTGCCGCCATATAAACTTCTAGATACATGTATAGCGATGGGAGCCAGTATAGGTGTAGCTTGCGGTATAACAAAAGCTGTGAAAGCCTCTGAAACACCTGTACTAGCATTAATAGGTGACTCTACATTTTACCATGCAGGTATACCACCATTAATTAATGCAGTTTATAATAAATCACCTATGCTGGTTTTGGTATTTGACAATTTATGGACGGCTATGACAGGACACCAACCACATCCAGGTACTGGTGTAAGCGCTGTAGGAGAAACCGCAAAAGTAGTACCAATAGAGGAGTTGGCTAGGATTATTGGAGCCGACTTTGTAAGAGTTGTTGGGTCATTTAATATTCGTGAAGTTGAGAAGACTCTAAAGGAAGCTATAGAATACGTGAAGAAGGGAGGAATAGCAGTAGTTATCTCTCGAGGAGAATGTCGCTTAGTAACTTTAAGGAGAATGAGAAAAGAGAGAAAGAGAATTCCAGTATTCTATGTGGATAAGGATGTCTGTGTAGGATGCCGTCTATGCGTGCTTGACTTCATGTGTCCAGCAATAAAAATTGATCAAGATTCAGGGAAGGCGGAGATAGACCCCTTATTATGCACTGGTTGTGGCGTTTGCGTACAAGTCTGTCCTAAAGGTGCAATAAAGGTAAGGAGGTGAAAGATGGGTATGTACAGAAAGGAAAAATATAATGTATTAGTTGTTGGTGTTGGAGGCCAAGGTATACTAACATTGTCCAGGTTACTAGCTGAGGCAGCACTGAATAATGGTTATAATGTCGTAGTTAGCGAAATTCATGGATTAGCTCAGAGAGGAGGAAGTGTAGCAGTTCACGTAAGAATAGCATTGAATAATGCACCTCTAGCCCCACTCATACCGAGAGGCGGGGCTAACATTATGGTAGCATTAGAGGGTCATGAGGCTCTAAGGTATTTAGAGTATCTTTCACCTCAAGGGGTAATAATTTTAAATAAACGTATTATACCACCATCAGTACCTAATGTGAGAATATACTCCATTGATGATGTTATAGGTATCATAAACAAACTGGGTATAAAACACTATGACATAAGTGCCGAGGAGGTAGCACTAAAACTTGGTAAACCATACGTTACTAATGTTGTAATACTAGGTTTTCTAGCAAAAATAGGCATACTACCTATAGCTAAGGAGAACTTTATTAAAGCTATCAGAAAAGTATTTTCTGAGAGAGTAGCAACAGATAATATTACAGCCTTTGAGGAAGGATACAAATACTCCATGGGAGCTCATAAAGCCTCTCTTACAGTGATGAAGGCCCAATAATCTGAGATTAATGATGACGGATCAACCAGCTGATTCTTTTTTCTCTCTAATATACATTTTGGGGTTTCTTACCACATTAATTATGAACCCTAACCAGCCCTTTGATTCCACACTTTCTAATACTTTAACCCAGTTTATTGCAGTAATGACATAAGTTATTATGATTGACACTATTAATGCCGAAGGTAAGGATATCCATATAGGTATTTTAGTTATCTCCATAACCTGAGCCCATATGGCTCCTAGCATAGCCGCAAGGAATGTAATAATAATTTTACCTAGGGAACATGCTATAAAGAATTTCATTAAACTATATCCACTAACACCAAGAGGTACATAGAGAACATCATCTGGTAAGGGTAAAGCGGCAAATAGGAATATTGCTATAAAAACACTCTTACCCATAAGCTTAGTGAATAATCTAAGATTCTCCTTAGTCTCTTGTGACAAGGCGTATCTAGCTGCCCTTCCTATAGAGTACACGATAATTTTTCCCATAGCTGCACCTAGACCCCCCATTATTGCCACTATTATGATGTCTAAGAACGTATGTTTTATTGCAGCAAAATACTGTACTATTATTACTAAATAGGGAACAGTAGCATACGGTACCGCATTACCTAAAAGAGAGGCAAGAAATATCCCTATAGGGCCAAGAATTACTAGTTTTCTAGCTAAGCCTTCCAGTACGGCAAGAATATTCAAAGAGAAGGCCCTCCCAATTATGTTGCAAGTTCACCGCTTTAGTTTATGCTAAAGCTATTATTTTTATTTTATTCTATCAATATTTATTTTTGTATTCTATGAAAACTGAAGCTAATTATACATATGCCGCTCTCACTCTTTTTGTGTAAGCTGATATAAGTTGTAGTATTTCATCAAATATTATCGGCGTTAACCCTATAGCTACGTCAATAGCTGGCGTTATAGGGGTTAAGTAATATATAAATTGCATTTTCCTTCCAATAAGGTATAGAAGTACATAGAATATGTAACCGAACCATATCCAGAGTGTTATTAGTATTCTTCTCTTTTCCACTCTATTTTTGATATATAGTATCGGTATTAGTAATGATATAAATGCGCCTAATGGAGTGCCATAGGAGTTTACGTGAGCCGAAAACTCATTAGTTAAGCCGAAAGGCTTAATGTTAAAAAGCCAGTTAAAATATGGTAACTGAAATGATATAGGCGGAGCTACTGCAGGATGGCTAGCACTAAAATGTGCATGTACATTAACCATCCATATTTGAAGATCAATCCATCCCTTTATACCATACTTTACTATAAAAGGTATATTGATAATTAAGTAAACCACAATAACTATAGCTGCTATTACGGTGAATTCTCCAAGAACTCGAAGAATATGTGATGCCGCTTTGAGCACTCTATTAGGTAATCTTTTGATATGAGATATAGCATAGTATATTGTATCGTATCTTATAAAATGACCATAATTTAGTACGCTTAATGATAAGAATATGATAAGTAAAGGTATTACACCGTTCAACTTAACGGATAAAGCTAGACTAGCTATGAAGGCTGATAATATAGTATTGTTCCTAACTATTAGCATATAAAGAGAAAGAACAGTAAAGAAAGCTAAGTATATATCTAACATAGCCACTTTACTCATAGACCTTATCATAGGATCAAAGAGTACAGCTATGGCCGCTATAATACCTACTATTTCGCCACCAAGCTCCTTGCCAATATAATACACTAAAACTACTATACATGTTCCCATAATAATTCCTGGAAGGCGCCATGCTAAGGGGTTATCGCCTAACAATAAGATACTAAATATTATGATAAACTTCCCTAAAGGAGGGTGCTCTAGATTTAAGTAATTATTCATGATGTAATCTTCTGGAACCTTGTATGTCCAATTCCATTTTATGTTAGGGAAGAATGTTTCAAGAATAAGCTTGGAGGCAGATATATAATGTACTTCGTCAACAATGTAGTTACTATATTTTATGGCTGAAAGTACTGATATTATAAAAAATATAAGAGCTATTATTATCGGTATTACCTTTGTAACATACTTGGTCAACTGTAGTATGGTCTCTTTCTGTTTTGACTTCTTTAACATCATTTATTCTCCTAGGACCTCAATAACCACTCTTCTATAGGACCTAGGGCCATCCATTTCGACAAGGAATATATTTTGCCACGTTCCTCTAATTAATCGGCCATTCTTGACTGGGAATATTCTAGTAGAGCCTATCATAGCCGAGCCTAGATGAGCTGCAGCATTATCATCTATTAAATCATGCTGCCAGCCAGCATTTCTGGGGTACAATTCTTTTATTCTTCTAAGAATATCCTGGACTAATCCTCTCTCATTTTCATTAGCTATTATGGCTGCTGTAGCATGTGGTGCATGAATCACACATATACCATTAGTTATCCCACTTTCTCTAACAGCCTTTTCAACATCATATGTTATATCGATGAGCTCATATTGTGTGCTAGTGCTTAATGTTAATTCCTTGAAATAAACTTTCATTCTTCATCAACCTTAGGCATAATGTTCTCTTTCAATCTCTTATAGAAGTATGGCATAGACAGCATATAAGCTATTACAATTATGAATATGTAAGTAAGTAATTTATTGTTGGCTAGGTGTATTTTCCCAAACTCATAAGTTGAGTATATTATAAGACACATGCCTATAGTTATGAAAGTTAATGCTAGATATTTATTGTTAATGTGGAATTCTATGACAATTAGTATGAAACCTAATATTAAAGCGATTAAAGGAGTAGGATTTTTTAAATATATAATTGAAAATATGATAATTAGGAATAGAATGAGTACACTTAGACTTAGTAGTTTTCTTTCTCTAACATTTTGTAACCATCTGAAATAGAAATACAAACTTAGAAGCATGACTAATGGTATAAACAGTATTAACATTACTTAACCCTCTTTAACTACTATTGTATGTGCCAGAATGTCACCTATCCTCTTTTTATCCACTGTTAATAGAATGAACAAGACCCCAACAATGTAGAATATCGGAACGATATCTACTGCCCTTAAAACATTCCTTACTATTGCTGCCTCGAGAGTGCAAGGCGATCCATTGTCAAGCTCCACTTTTAACTTAAAAAGACGCTTACCTAGAGTCTGACTAAACTTGTACTCCATATAAGTATGATAAGGTATTGCAAAAATTAAGTATATTATGTTTAACAGTAGAAGATAGCGCAAGTTTAAACTAAAGCCTATGCCTTTAACATAAAGGAGCAGAAGTGAAATTATATAAAAGCCTAAGGCATCAACAATGCCTGAGAGAACCCTGCGAGATGCCGGTGCATAGTATGGTGCAATTTTCTTTTCCTCAATTATTTCCATTTACTCACCATAAGGCCACTATTTGAATAGCTACCGTAGAGAATTATAGTTATCCTAGTATTTATTTATAATTTCATTGCGTTATGCTCTAAAGACCAAGAATGTGGAGGACACAGACGCATAAAAGTAACATTTACAGGGAACTTTAAAAACCCCCTAAGAGGTAATGCCGCTTTTTCCTACGTGCCTTAAATACCTCTTCTCTAATATTTTTAGCTAAATTATAACATCCTTCTCCTCTTTCAATTAAACCTTTTTCCATAAGCTTCCTTATAACCTCTCTGGGATCTTTTATGCCCTCTAGCCTTAATTCTTTTTCAGCGATAATTTCTCCTACTGAAATATGTTTCATAAAGTAGTTTAGTACTTTCCTCTCCTCGTCGCTTAACTTTACTTTCAAGTCCACTTCTAACTCTATTTTAATCATAATGCCTCACTCGTTTAGTCTAATGAGGAGGTTAAACCTATTGTTTCAAAATAGTAGGCCTAACCTAAATATTTAAATCAAGTATGATAGCATTGCTTATTTGAATTGTTTATGGAGGTAGTACGTGATCATTAAAGAATATTAAAGGGGCTATAGAGCAATCAAGTCTTTATCAGAGTCGAACTTTAGGTTAATGATAGCTTCAATTCGCGGTTTCATATATCTCATTAGAATATTTTCTTATAAGTAAAGCCATAGCGCGTCTTATAGCCTCACTACGTGAACTAAAAACACCATTTTTTATCAGCCTATCTATTTCTTCAACTATCTCTTTGGGAACTTTAACAGATAATATTACTACTCTTCCCATTTCTTCTACTGCCTCTTCTATTCGTTCTATAACTGTTCTAATTCTATCCGTTTAGTTAAAAACGTATGCCCTCTTAAAGATTAGTAGTTTAAGTTAAATAACTATAAAGTAACATGACTTGAAACTGATATTAAACAAGACCTTTAATAATACCATGTAAGTAAATGCTTATGTTCATTTATATTAATAGGTATATCACCATTGTACGCTTTACATATCTCCTTAAACGGACAGCCATGTGTAGTCCAAGAGAATCCTGACACTCTAATAGTCTCGTCATCGCATAGTGGGGTACTTCTTCTACATACTTTTCTACCGAATAGCCAGAGGAAATCATCTAATAGGAATGGATCAATTTTCAAATGTTTTGTAACCTCATAGTAGGCTTCTCTTACAAGGAATCTCACTACAATGTCCTCAATGTATGAAGCTTCTTCCTCTCGTAGAACTTTCTGCAAAAGGTCTCTACCTAAAGTTACTATACCCGTTCTGAACGCTATTCTTGTTAAGTGGTTATCTATAGGTAGTCTAACATTATTTACATCTTGATAATGTAGTATTTTTCTTCTTGAAAGGAATTTCGCAAGAAGGTATGCTTTCTTCTCCACGGGGTCTTCATACGCTCTAAAGGTCTTAAGTAAATCTATGAATCCTCCTTCCTTATGTTTAAGTCTTCTCTTACATCTTCGTATGACCTCTAGTACATTACCATTAAATAGTTTAATCAGTTTTTGTGCAGCATCTCTTAGAAGCATTAATCTGATTTCCTCATCCCATAAGCTAGCGTTATTCACGCAAAGCCAGTTTCTTAATTCATCTAATGTTATTTTGCTCATACGCTCTGGGTTGAAGAATTGTGGATCCTCATGATATTTTCGCGCACCTAAATAGTAGAGTAAATCTGCACCATGATATAATCTTCCATTAATCCAAGCTTCATAGGGCTTATTCTCTCTAGAAGTTCTATGATCTATTGCTACCATAAAGAAGAAGTACCTAGCAATATTTTCTGGCTCATCATCCTCTGGAGGATAATATAGGTTATTTGTGAATGTATCTATAAATGTTATCTCTACTCTCTCTTCAAACA
>CAZTBM010000019.1:0-30102 GCA_964611985.1 uncultured Desulfurococcales archaeon
AAAACAAGTGCGTTTTATGCTTCCAGGTTCCTAAAGATACTCTCTAATGTATCCTGAAGATAACGGTCATCCACTATATAGAATAAGTCAACATCACTAATCTTAGGATCAAAATCACCACGAACAAGAGAACCATAAAGAACAAGCTCCTTAATACACCTAACTAAGACATAATTACCCTCAACTTTACCTCTAAGGCATTTAACAAAACAATTAACTAACGATTTCCGCATTCTATGTCTCCTTGGTTTTAATATTTCAGACCAGCTAAAACCTTTACCAATATCCTCTCGTTGAACTCTTAGATTATCCGAACATAATTATATACCTGCTCAATTACTCCATAATGCATTACTAAGAGAGATTAAAGAATAGATATTAAACTCGTAAAGCTGGTAAGAAAAGTTAACTAAGCGATTAACTGTGTGACCCTTTCCTAGGATCATTCTATTTCCTTTAGGACTGATTCAACGACTCTTTGCACGTTGTTTTGGAGGAAAATATAGACCTCGTGGAATGCTCTTTGGTTGAATCTCTTTAGTAGTTCAAGTCTCCTAGCTACTTCATCTATTATCTCCTTAGCATTCAAGGATACCTTCTGGTTCTCTAATATATTCTTTATTTCATCTAGGAAGTGGTGTAAAATAGCACTCTTAACAACAGAGTCTGGTATTGTATCACCATAAAATCTCTTTAAACATTTAATTAGGTCTTCAACATCAACATACATCATCCTTATAGGAACCCCCTTAACGGTTTTACCTACATAACGTCTACCCTTACCAACTATAGGAATTCTTATACCACCAGCACCAGCATAAACAAACTTTTCTCTCCTACCAACATCGTGCTTTCTACATTTGATATCAATAAGTACATTTACTTCTCTACATATCTCTCTCGGTATTCCTAGTTTAACACACCACTCTTCATGTAATTTATGAGAAACCATAGACTATCACATAAGCTACCTTCTCAATATAATATTCTCAGCTAAGTTCACGAAATTCATGGCCTCTTCTATGACGTTTTTCTCCTTAAGTATTATAAATGGTGGTGAATCTAAGCTTCCTTCCTCATTATATTTTGATGTTATACCTTTACTATTTAGCATGTTTACTGCTACTCTAACCTCGTCTTCGGAGATGCCTACTTTATCTATTGCTTCAAGTAGTTCACCTTTAGTTATTTCACCTCTTAAAGCTCTTAGGAGAATATCAGCTGCTAAGAATGGCTTCATAGACTCAGTTAAATCTTCACTTGAAGAGTACTGAAGGAGTATATGGGTAACTTCTGGAGGGGCCTTATACACATCACCTATATACTCGCCCTTACTACTATATCTGGGGATCCTTAAAGCTAGACCGAGACTGCACAATTCCTCCATTAACTCTAATACTTCACCATGAACCCTACCATTATATAATAGTAGAACATTGGACATGAACATCTCGTATATGTATGGAGTATAGATTCCCCTTCTCACATCTCTTAACCTTTCAAATACAAGACTAAGATTACCATATAATTTCTTAGATTCCATGTATATTCTTTGTAACCTCTCATGTTCTATAAGGTAAAACTCGAAATCATTAGTAGTACGAGAGAATGCATTATCTAAAGAGGAACCTTTAACAGGAACTTCAATCCAAGAAATCTTAACCTCTTCACGGTTTACACTAGGCCTAATACTACCTAGCGCTATAACCCTACTAAGCCTTCGGCCGTAATGTTCTAGAGTGCCGATAAGTTCATCTTTAACCTGTAATATATGTTTCTGTATTATCTGTGATCCGATTGGTACCCCTTCATCCTTAATTCTATAGTATCGAACATTAGCTATCTTACCATAAGTAGTAAACTCATCTACAAAATTATATCGCTTATGCTTGAAGAGTAAGTTAAGTATCCACTTTTCAACTTGAAATAAACTCTTAGAACCAACTTCATAAGGTAACTCATAGGCAATATAAACATTCTTAATAAAGTCTAGTACAGGTAACGGGTTTAAACATAGAGAATTCAACTCCCTGACAAAAACCTCTAATTCCAAGGAGAATCCTCACCTAATATAATTTTAACAAATAGAGGAAGTTTTAACTTTTACCTGTAGACATATAGAATGGGAGGTCTATGCCTAGAATACTTGATAAAATTCGTGAACTTAGACTTAGATATGGGCCTCTTGTAAGGCTTTTGGAGAGGTCATCAAGTTTCCGTAAACTTCTTGAAGATAGACCGATACTTATGCCTCTACTAGAGAGCTTAAAACCAGCTCCATTATCAGCTGAAGAGTTCATTCAGGATTTTCAAAGAGAAGTCACCAATGTTAAGTCTGGCACTCAAGTAGTAATCTATAGTCCATATCTTAGTGAAAAAGGTATCGAAAACTATGTTGGTGTTTTGAGAAGTGCTGCTAAGAAAGGAGTTGAAATCATCATCCATACTTTAACACCTGAGCATTGGAGTATTAGGGAAAAGAGTAAACATGCCACACTTATCAAGAAGCTTAAGAAAGACATAAAAGCAGAAATTATTGAACGTAAGAATATGCATGAGAAAGCAGTAATCATCACAGGTGAAAACATTAAAGTAGCTTACTTTGGTAGCTTGAATGTACTATCCAAGTATGAAGGTAAAGCAGATTACATGCTAAAGTTTACACATCCCGAAGTAGTAGACGCATTACACCTATTCCTAGAAACCCTAGCACTAGAATCAGAAAAACCCAAGGAAGAATAAATATAAGTCAATTGGAGGCTACCCAAACCTCAAATATCATAATATTTTTAAGGTTGAAAAGAGAGGTTACTACTTAAACTAATGATGTAACTTAAGAACTGAAAGACTAAGGCTAAAAAGTGCTCGTTAGTGCGCTCCTTTCTTCCTACCACATCTTCTAGCAGCTATGTGTCCTACCTTCCTACCGGAGGGACTTGTTCTACTGACTGTTGATGGGAATGATACACTTTGGTGCGAGCCTCCTCCGAAAGGATGGGAGCAAGCGTTCATTGCTACTCCTCTTACTCTTGGCCATTTTCTTGCTTTTCGTTTCCATTTGTGGTATGCTGTTCCTGCTTTTAGTAGTGGTTTTTCTGTTCTTCCTGCTCCTGCTGGTACTCCTATTGTTGCTCTTGCTTGGTTTGGTATTAGTGTTGTTTTTCCTGATGGTAGTTGTATTATTGTTTTTCCTCCTGATCTTCCTAGTATTGTTGCGTATGATCCTGCTTGTCTTGCTAGTTTTCCTCCGTCGTATGGTCTTACTTCTATGTTGTATACTGGGGTTCCTTCGGGGATTTTTCCTACTGGTAGTATGTTTCCTGGTTTTGGCTTGGCGTTTGGTCCTATTTGTATTGTTTGTCCTACGTACATTCCTTCACAGGCTGGTATTTGGAATTCTACTCCGTTCTCTAGTACTATTTTGGCTAGTGGGGTCCATCTGCCAGGGTCGTGGATTAATGCTACCACTTTACCTATGTGTGTTTGGTCTGCTGGGATGTTAGTTGGGTATCTTGCTGGTCCTTTCCTTAGATGGCTTGGGCTACGGAAGGTTGGTGATCCCCTACCCTGTCTTTGCACTAGTATACGCTTACCCATTTCTGGTCAGCCACCCTTTACGCTCTAAGCTCACGTTTCACGCTATCAAAGTAGAGGATACTACTCCCTAATAAATCATTCCACACTAAAACCTCCATTCCAGACTTGGAGGAGGCGTGTGAGAACACAGTAATATTCACAAGTTCACATTATTGGTATTCATATGATCCAGGGTGGCAGTTATAACCGATATCAGTAGTGGTATTATTTGTCTTACGATATACTTGTCTTGATCGGAATAGTCTATAAAGATCTTTGTTGTAATAGTGTTTGGGGAACGGTTGACCGGAGTTGAGGATAGAATAGTAATGGACCCCAAGATTATAGGAGGTAAACCCATAATAAAAGGAACAAGAATTCCCATATATTTTATCCTAGAGTTATTATCTAATGGATGGAGTATAGATGATATCTTAAGAGAGTATCCGCATCTCTCAAGAGAAGACATATTAGCGGTTATCAAGTATACTGCTAAGGTCTTGAGGGAGAAAGTTATTGTTAAAGCCTAGACTTCTAGCAGACAAGAATACACCTCGAACTGTCATTATCGCACTTAGAGAGATTTGATAGAGGAGGGAACGGTTCAGGTTTATAGGGTTACCATTAAAGATAGAGAAGGGGTTAGCAGGTCCCGTAAGAGCTATAGCCATAATCGAAGATTAGAGTGTGAATAATATGTTTTGAGCTTACCCTCCACTATTTTAAATAATCATTCTATAAGTGTATTATGGGTTCTAATATACTGCAAGTTATATGTGTGACTATGAGGGCTACTAGGGCGCCCATGACTAGTTGAGGTATTGTGTGTGCTCTAAGCTTATACCTGGACCAGGCGGCTAATGGTATGAGTAGGTAGAGTATGGTGTAGACTGGCCCAAGGTAGTATACGAGGAAGGTTGTTGGGCCTGCAATGCCTGCTGTGTGGATGCTTATCTTCCACTTTAGTGATACTAGGAATATTGTTGCTGTTACTGTAAGGTAGCATAGGTGGAAGGCTGCTAGCACACCGTCACCTAGTAGGGTGAAAGCTAGGGCGCCCATGGCGTAGCTTATTAGTGCTGGGATGAAGAATTTCGGCCTCTTATCCTTGTCTGTTACGAAGATGTCTGTCCGCCCCCTCCTATACTCAGTGATAATGTATAGTATGGGTAGTATGCTAAGGGATAGGATGGATAAGGGTAGGCTTATGTAGAGTGGAGTTTCAATTCTATTACAGAGTAGTAGGAAACAGTAGAATGAGTATGCAGGTGAAGAGAGCAAGTAGGATACCATTAAGGCTGAAGATGTCCCCATTTGATGTTGCATTACTACTCTGACCTCTTAACATGTGAGTATAAGTTTTGGAATATAAAATTTAAAGTACTTCACGTTAAAGGAAGCTACTGGATAGTGTATGCCGTTAAAAGAGTGAGGATATGATGAAATTTTCCAGCATTGATTCCATTCTCCAATCTTCATCAATGTAGATGAAATATGTTCACTCCTCTAAGCAACTGTAGGTTAAGGCTGATGAAACATTTCTTAAGAGGATTGTAAACACATTTATTGGTGATTAATGATTAAACTACTCTCCTAACTAAACTTATGAAAAACTATTAGACTTCATCTTACTAACTATTCGGTGAAACTTAAACTTACTGTACTCACTAATAAGTCTAAGATACTGTATTACTAAGTACTAAACATAACTTAAAATATTAGATTTCCTTTACTTAATTAATAGTATATTGGAGTGTGATACTTTTTGTCATTAACTAATGAGGACATTAATCAAGGATATAATGAATAATCTGAGAATTGAAATAAGTAGGTACATAACTCACATTAAAGTCGAAGGGCATGAACTTGTCATAAAACGAGCTATTGACTAGCTAAAGAATGTTCAGCATCCTGGAGGGTATTGGGGATACAAATCTATCGCTGATACAAGCTTAGCAATAATCGCCTTAGCATCATTTGGTGTAAGAGATAAAACATGGAGTATAAAGCTTGAAACGGGAGAAACCTTTGAAGGGGATTTGTCTAAGGCTATAAACTGGTTAAAGAGTAGATGTAGAGGGTATAACTGTGAAAATAATGTATGGGACACAGCGGTTGTTGTCAGGGCGTTATCTGAACTAAGCATTAAAGACAAACGGGTCATGAAGGCAGCGGAATGGCTCTATAATCATGTAATGGAACATTATAAATCTCTTAAACCACATCATATAGCACAAGCAATTATAGCTTTAGCAAAATATGGTGATTTGCAGAGAGCTAGAAAGCTTGCTGAAAAGTTATCAGAAATCCTTAGGAATAAGGATATTAAGGATTGTTATATTTTAGGTCAAGTGGTCGAAGCTTTTATAATGGCCGGCTATGATCCCTTTTCGTAGACTATAGATAAGTATGTTAGCCTCATTAAGAAGGAGTTAATAAGCATGATAAAGAGTGGAGTTAGTGAAACAACTTTTCAACAGGTCACTGTAGGTCTCATAGGATTAATAAAGTCCCACAGATTTCACTTAGAGGATAACATAATACAAACACTTTTAGCAGAAATTCTTAAGTGTCCAGAACGCAGAAAATAGATGGAAGCTGGTATCATGATGCCAAAAACCGCTCTAGCACTATTAACCCTCTATGCATTAGGTCACATGCCTAGAGTAGAAGTTCACCCTAGAATACTATATGAGGTCATTGGTAAATATGAAGAAAAATTGTAAGTGTGGTACAGGAATATAGAAATAAGGTTACAATGTAGTTATATACGACTTTGATGGCGTACTTGTAGATAGCTTTTGGTGTTTACTAAAAATTTATAGTCACATAGCCAGGTTAATTAAAGTAAGGAATGAGAACATATTTATCGACATAATGCTCTCCCTAGAGGATATAACTGATTATCTAGGAGTGTGGGATAAAAAACCCATATTTGAATTCATATTGAACTTTACTGATCATACTAATAAAGATTATAATATTGACTTCATTATTGAAGAGTATTGAAATTTAAGAATGAAATATACTAAGAAAATGGATAATATTGAGTATGTGTTGAAAAACTTAGAAAGAGTAATGTAAAATTGTACATTGCCTCAGGAATGGATGATACTGTAGAAAGAAAAATTAAGAGAATAAAGAGTACAAGACTGGACCATTACTTTGACAGCATCATAATATACGGTGAGAGAGCAAAAATGAAGTCACTTTACGAGGCAATAGCATATATCCTTAACATGGAGGAATCGTGTAATACCTCTAAAGTGAAGGTATACTACATTGATGATAAGCCAGTCAATTTGTTAAAAATCAGAGACTTGAGAATACAACCTATTAACTATATATCCCAACCTCCCTTCCCAAGAGCATATAACTGGTGTCTAGTAGATTTCCCAGCAAACAATATTATAAAAATGTTCGACCATGTTGAAATTCTTAGCAAGATCAATATAGGGTAAATTGAAGATCTAGGCACAAACTACTAACCCATCATATGCTGCAGCCATTACGTTATTTGTTTTACTACGAAGCAGGTAATCTAACTCGTTATGTGGAAGATTCTTATGGCCTATATGTGTTGCGTATGCTTTACGAGGTTTAATATCATTAATGAAGTTTATTGCTTCAGGAACCGCCATATGTCCTTTACCCTCTTTATTGTACCATGTGACATCAAGAATTACGTAGTCTTTGCATTCTTTTACGTACTCAATTGTTTTATCAGATAATTTTGCACCTGTATCTACAAGGTAAGCTATGTGTACATTAGGTGTGTAGATTAAATAGCCTGTTGTGGGTATTGTATGGTCAAGAGGTATAGGTATAATCTCTATGTCATCGGTTAATTTAATTTTAGAATAGTCTTTTACTATTTGGATATGATATCTCGTTTTAAGCCATACATTAGTTGAATCGGTGAGCGGGTTGAGTATTTTACTATACTGCTCATGGGTGTATTTATTCATTAGTATAGTAAATTTGGGCTCCACCCTTTGCATTCTTTTGCGATCCCAAGAATGTAGCTCTACAAGTCCTATCCAATGTTCAAAATGCCAGTGTGTTATCAGTACAGCATTGATAAATTTCTCACTTAATCTTAACCTATTAAGTTGTAATCTTAATTCAGGTGCGGCATCTAATAAAATGGCGTAATATCCAAAATCAATTAGCAAGCTTGCTCGCGTTCTTTGTTCTATTTTAGAGTGTATACTTCTTTTACAAACTTCACACTTGCACCCAAGGGCAGGAATCCCATCAGCATCTCCTGTACCTAAAAATATAAACTTCATGTTTAAATCACCTAATGACTTATAGAACATTATCTCTTTTCTTTAGAACACAGCTCCTTCAGATTGGCCATTTTTCCATTTTGTAGGCCATATCCCAGAACATGTACTCGTATCTGCTTGCTGTTATGAATATTTTCTTGAGCTTCTCGTAGTCTTCTTTGATATCTGCTTTATCGATGAACTCTCTTAGCTCCTTGACTAAGTCTAGGTATTCTTTGGTAGTGTATACTTTAGCCCACTCCACGTAGATCTCATTTGGGTTGCTCTCCAGCTTATCCTTATGTTTCATTGCTATTTCAGCGTAACTCCAGAAGCAGGGTAGTAGGGATATGAGTCCTTCCCATGGTGAGCCTAGGGCACATATTGTTAGTAGGAAGTTCATGTAAGCAATGTTTGTAGGTGCAGGGTCAATTTTAATTACGTCCTCGAGCTTTAAGCCTAGTTTGTTGAGGAGTTTCTCGTAGTTAGCCATTTCTGTTGTTGTCTCTATGTATGCTAGTTCAAGCATTTTACGGGCAAGCTTATACTCTGCCTTGGAGGCTATGAGGCTGAAACACTTATACATTGTGACTAGGTAGTTGTAGTCCTGGATTACGTAGTACTTGAATTTCTCAAAGGGTAGCGTTCCCGAGTATAATTCTATTACGAAGGGGTGTTCGAAAATCCTTCTCCATACATGGTCGGCTGCCTGCCTTAACCTCTCAGTAAGTGTGGTCATCCACGTATCCCTCATTACATAATGGTTGCTCAAACATTTATCTTCTGATGGCTTTTACCACGGTAGCTGC
Source organism: uncultured Desulfurococcales archaeon (assembly GCA_964611985.1). Lineage (GTDB taxonomy): Archaea > Thermoproteota > Thermoprotei_A > CAZTBM01 > SZUA-1508 > SZUA-1508. The sequence goes on from CAZTBM010000019.1 coordinate 8,657, forward strand.
TATAACACCATAGATTGCCCCGCTAATAACTGCGGCTATGGTTATGACTGCCATAACGTTTGGTGGGTAAATGTCACCGAAAAGGATGGCGTCTAATGCGACACATGGGAAGCCTGCTAGAGCACCTGCGAGTGCGGCTTGTGCTACACCAAACTTTCTATACCTAAATAGGGCGTAAGCTATTTCTGATGCAGCACCCTGAGCGACACCATAAATGATGTTGGTGAATCCTCCATAAGTTGGGATAATCGTCTCTACAAGTGCTCCCAGTGTTTCACCTAGAAAGGCTGATAGAGGCTTTCTTATTAGTGATGCAGCTAATGGTGCACCAATAAACCATAACCCGTAGGAGACTATTCTAGCTACAATAGGTCCCCCAATAGCCTTACCAAAATAGTACACATTCCATGTTAACGCGAATATTACACCTGCAACAGCAGCCACAACACCCAGACATGCTAGGTCTAGTGCTGTATATCTCCTACCCATAGCCATAATTTCACCATGATTAAGCAGTTAACATAGTAGCATATTTAACCCTATTAATTACTGGTTTATAATCAGCTTGATAACCGCGTTAATTGAGTTCAAGGTAGGAAAAGAATGAACAATAACAATATCTGTAAGGCTAATAGTGAATACACTATTACGTCTATCTTGCTAAGTTTGATTTTCACCCTCCTAGGCTTCCTTAACGCGTAACCTCTAAGTTCAGCTGCTATACCTATCCATGTCGCACGTTCAATACCGAGACTGAGTAGTGGCCTAAGGTAACTACCTATATCACCTGGTGTTATCGGGTACTTTCTGAAGCCTCTTTGAATCCGGGTTAACTGGATTTCACGGGAGTCTCTTTCAACAATACTCAGCATTCTGAGCCCTATAGCTGTAGCGAAGGCTATGTCTTTTGGTAATCTAAGCTCCCCCTCCAATGACTTAATGAACTCTCTAACGTTAACTTGTGTTATGAATATTAGTGTTGCACCTAGGATAGCTAGTAGTCTTAGTGTTACTTTAGCGAAGCCTAATAATGCCCCCTCCCTAATGATGATGAAGGATAGTGTTATGACGGGGTTACCTGTATTAGTGAATACGAGAGCGTTAATGAATAACCCTATGAGCCCGATAAAGAATAGTATTATGAATATTCTTAGTCTCCTCTTGAAACCCAAGAATAACCCTAACGGTGCATTAACCACGTTTATTACTAGTAGTTGCTCTAGACTTCTAGCTATAAATGCGAGTATGGTGATTGTTAACCCGTAAATGAATAGGGTTGACGGCCTAGGCTTAATCATTGATGTTGACTCCCCCAGACTGGTTCTTCAAGGAACTCGACAGCTTTAGGGAGAGGTACCTCTTCTATCGTGCCGTTTTTCATTATGAAGGTTTTACTGGCGACATCACATACTAGTCTAACGTCATGGGTTGCAATGATTACCGTCTTGCCTTCTTTGCTTACGTTTCGAACCCACTCTACATAGCCTTTTAGAAGCTTATTGTCTAAGCCTGCAGAGGGCTCATCAAATAGTATGACCTTTGGGTCATAGAGTTTCGCTATAGTGTATGTAAGCCACCTTCTCTGTCCATGGCTGAGCTTGTAGGGTGATTCATCGAGCACTCTCTTGAGCCAGCTGATACTGTCTAGTAGGCTTTTAAGCTCGTCCTCTCTTACCCCGCTAGCCTTCAGCTCCTTATAGACGCTGTCGTAAACGAATAGGTAGTCGGGTTCTTGGGGTACATAGAATACTGCTTTAGCCCTATCCCTGCCTTTAATCCTATAGGGCTCGGTGCCCGTTACCTTAATGAGCCCCTTGTTTGGCTTGTAGAAGCCTGCAATAATCTTCAGTAAGGTTGTCTTGCCACTCCCATTGGGCCCAACGATAACTGCTACTTCTCCCCCATTTAACTTTAGATTCACATTTTTCAGTACAAACTCTTCACTTAATGGGTACTTAAACCATAAGTCTTCAACATGTACTGTAACTCTACCTTTACTTATACCTGTATTTCTGGTTTCTCTAAGTTTAGGTGTAGTAGAGTCAACACCATAGCCTTCAAGGAGGTTAACTATTCTATCACGGTTTCTCCTAATCTGCTCTTTACCTGTAAAGAGTACTTGCTTACCATTCTCAATTACCAATAGTTTATCGGCTAAGTCCAGAAAGTACCTAGCTTTATGCTCTATAACCATTATTGTATGTCCTTTCTCCTTGAACTCTCTAATGTAACTTATGGTTTCACTTACACCCCAAGGGTCAAGGTTAGCTGTTGGCTCATCAAATATTAGTAGTTTAGGTGTATGAACAATTGATGCTGCTATACACAGTCTTTTCTTCTCTCCTCCAGAAAGATTTTCGGTCGAAGAGTAAGCTTTATGGACGAGTCCTAGGTGTTTAAGAGAGTTGAGGGTGAGTTCTCTTATGTCATCATCACTGTAGCCTAAGTTTTCAAGTGTAAAGGCGACTTCATCTACAGGTGTTGGCATGGCAATCTGCTTATCAGGGTCTTGAAGGACTACTCCAACAATTCTAGGAATCTTACTAAACCCCTCAGGGGTAAGTGGGTCTACGTTAAAGAGCCTTATTTCGCCATTAGTGTAACCGTTCAATAGATTGCTTAAGACGCCAGTTAGACTTAGTATGAGAGTTGTTTTACCAGAGCCAGAAGCACCAACAATAAGTAAGAGCTCGCCTGGTGCTAACGTGAAGTCTATACCACTTATAACTGGTTTGCCCTCTCTAAACCCTGCCTCCTTAATCTTCACTATTATCATTATAGGGTTCACCGTTTACTCTAGAAGACCTTTCGGTTAAACCGGGTTTTTGATATACTTCTCACTTTTGAGGTTTAGTTAATGTACTACTAAAATACTTTACTATAACCGAGTAGCTGTCATTAATAATTTAAATACATCCTAAATATAAAAATGGCAAAAATAATTATTAAACCCAAAAACACAATATACCTACACACAAACTGTACTAGCCTTAACTGGGCATACTATGAGGGCTGGTGCATGGTTAAGGAGATAACCTTACCTGTAGCTATGAAGGGTATAGGTGCACATGCCTTCCTCTTAAGAATCTCCCTATGGAATGTTCCTGGCACGTTAGCGAAAGTAGCGAAGCTACTAGCCGATTTTAATATTAACATCTTATCATCCATAATTAGTGCTCCTCTAAGTGAAACAGAGGCAACAATGATAGCCTTTGTAGATTTTAGTAGGTCAACATCAACTGTAGATGATGTTGTTGAAAAGCTTAGGGAGTTAGATGTAGTACGTGAAGTCGAGGTAGTTAAGCCACAGATTCCTGGATTACTAATAAACAAGTTTATGCCTATACTCTCAGTTCTTGGAACAAGATGTATAATCATCCATGTAACTGGCTTAAGTAGAATACTACACTACCTCTACGAGAAGTTTGGTGAATCCGCTAAAGTGTTAATGTATTATGGAGGCTATGGTAGTATAAAGGACATGGTTAAAGGTATAAGAAAAATGACAGGTTTAGGAGACTTAAACCTACTAAATGTCTGTCTCCAACTCTTCCAATCATGCGGATACGGTACATTCGAAATAACGCAATTTAATATAGAGCCCTTACACATAGTCATAAGAGCCTATAACCTGTATGAGTGTGAACCCCTTAAGGGAAAAATGAGTGAATCTAATAGCCAGTTATTTAGAGGAATTCTAGCAGGTCTTATTGAGGAGATAGTGAATAAAAAGGTAATCGTTATTGAAGATAAATGCTTAGCTAAGGGAGATCCATACTGCCAGTTCGTGATAAAGGCTGAAGAGTGATACTAGTTGACTACATTAAGTCAAGACGATTTATTACTGAGTAAGCTTCGTGTATGACTCTCTCTTCATCTATGGTTAGAAGTTTACGATTAATCATCAATGGTTTGCCATTGACGAATACTGTGGATACATCGCTGCCACATAAACTGTAGACTATAGTGTAGTAGACGTCTAGTATGGGGTAGACTTTAGGTATACTAGGCTCCACTAATATTACATCAGCTCTTTTACCTTTCCTAATTGAGCCTACAAGTTCATTTAATCCTAGGTTTCTAGCCGCATTTATCGTGGCCGCTTTAACTACGTCTTTAGGTGTTAGGGCATTAGGAATCCTATATCTATGGTTTTGTGCCGCCAGCATAATCTTCATTTCCTTAAAGAGGTCTAGATCACCACTACTTAAGGGTCCATCAGTCGCTAATGAGACTGAGACACCACATTTAATCATGTCAACTACGGGTGCTATTTCCTGTCCTCCCCTCATCTTAGTGAATGGTGCATAAGCGACTTTAACATCGTATTCAGCGAATAATAGAATTTCGTTATCTTGAACGTAGGTTGCATGAGCCACTAGTGGCTTCGACTTTAATAGTCCTATTTGGTTAGCTAATTCTACTGGAGTAGTTTTATATTTCTCTCTTATGTACCTTAGTTCATCCATGGACTCAGCTAAATGTATATGTATAGGTATGTTATGTTCGATTGACTCATCGATTGCGTTCTTGACTGTTTCAAGGCTACATGAGTATAATGAGTGTATTCCTATCATAGTGGTTATTCTGCCATTGGCTCTACCATTAAAGTTTAATGCGAAGTTCACGGAGTCTTCTAGGTCATGTTTTGGTGCACTCGCAGAGGATTCTATAACGGTTTTAGCTATTACAGCTCTTACACTAGTCTCTTCAACCGCTTTAGCTATTTCCTCAGCATAGAAATAGTGATCTGCAAATGTTGTTGTACCAGATCTAATCATACATGCAATTGATAATAATGTACCAACATATATGTCTCTAGGTTTAAGCTTTCCTTCAATCAACCAGACTCTTTCTAGCCATCTAAAACCTGAAAGACCCTTCACGACGCCTCTAAGAATCGACATCGGTGAATGTGTATGAGTGTTAATTAGTCCCGGCATTACTATTGAGTATTTGTTTCCAAGTACTACTTCAGGCTTATATTCCTTTACTAAGTTGTATTCTCCCACATCAACTATGAGGCCACTATTTGAATCAATTATTACTACACCATCACGTATTACTTTATCATCCTCCATTGTAACTATTATTCCATGGAGCCCATACAGTGTCGTCCCAGTTCACCTACTGAATAAGAGTATATCGTCAATATTATAGGATAAGTATACTACATCACCTACATTAATATTCCTTATCCCACTAGGGGTATGAACCACCATATTACCTATGGCTGTCTCGACAACAAACCTTGAGATAACACCTTTAAACGCTTTAACTACGACCCTACCCTTAATGTATGGTGGTTTCTCAGGCTTCTTTATACTTATAATTAGTTTCTCTGGTCTTATACCGAAGTATAGTATGTCTTTTGATAGTTTATGTTTTGGTAGTACTATGTAGACTTCACTAGCAGGATTAACTACTAGATGGTCATCTGTTTCCTCCACATTCTTGAACTCTAATTTAAATGTGTTCTCAACCCCAACGAACTCAGCAACGAATCTAGTCTTAGGTTTATTGAATAATCTTTCTGGTGTATCTACTTGCTCTATTACTCCATCTTTCATTATTGCTATTCTATCAGCTATTTCGAAAGCGTCATCTCTATCATGAGTTACATATACTGTTGTAATGTTTAGCTTCTTCAGTATACCCTTGAGGTCGCTTCTTAACCTAGATCTTAGTATTGGATCTATGTTGCTCATTGGCTCATCGAGTAACATTATCTTAGGTTCAATAGCTAATGCTCTGGCCAAGGCCACTCTCTGTTGCTGTCCTCCAGAGAGCTCTCTTGGATACTTGTTCTCAAGGCCTGATAAGCCGACTAATTCTAGTACCTCTTTAACTTTCCTTCTAATCTCACTGAAGGGCATTCTTCTTAATGTTAGCCCGTATGCTACATTCTGGAATACTGTCATATGTGGAAATAGAGCATAACTTTGGAAGACGATGCCTATATTCCTTCTATTAGGAGGTATAGGGGTAACGTCCTTGCCGTCAATGAGTACTCTACCTTTAGTTGGGGTTACGAAACCTGCTATTACTTTAAGTGTGGTGGATTTTCCGCAACCACTAGGACCTAATAGTGCTAGTATTTCACCCCTCTTTACATTAATGTTTATTCCTTTGAGTACGTAGGGCCCTCTCCTACTATACCTTGCCCATATATTCTCTAACTGTAGGTAAACCATTCCCTCTCCTTCACCTACCACCTGCTAATCCTATAAACTTCTCGGATAGATAGCTTAGTGTTAGAGTGAATATTACGAGCATGAATGATAGTGCTGATATTGTTGGATCCCATTTCATAACTAGGAAGTTTAACATTGCCACGGGTAGCGTGAAAACGTTACCTACTCCCAGGAATAGAGAGATAGCTACAGCATTAAATGATATCATAAAGCTTGATATGAATGCTCCTAGCACAGACTCCTTAATGTTTGGTACTACTATTTGGAAGAATGCTCTTAAACGGCTTGCTCCAAGGCTTACTGCTGCATCTTCTATCTCAGGGTTGAAGTTTGAGAGACCCGCATAGACTGTTCTCATAGCGTACGGGTAGACTATTATTATGTGACCTATGAGTAGTGCCACGAATGATGTTATGTGCATTAGTTTTACTATGAATATTAGGAGTGCAAAGCTTAGGACTATTTGTGGTACAAGTATAGGTAGGTCGAACACTCTCTCAATAACCTTCCTGTATGGTACATTGAATCTTGTGAGAATGTAGCTCACGGGGACATTAAGTAATGTAGCAATCAGTGATGCTAGTAGTGCTATAGTTGTGCTTAGTTTGAAGCCTTCAACAAAGCTTTCATACTCGAAAACATTATAAAACCATTTTAGAGTGAACCCTTTAGGCGGGAAGGCTATAGCCTCACTCTCGGAGAAAGCAATACTAAGGGGCATTACTATAGGGAAGAGTAGCCATAGTAATACAACTATTAATGCTGCCCTCATTAATATTTTACCAAGAGTCGTCATCATGACCATCACCTCTTTTTAACAATTATTGATGCAACCTCTGATACTATGAGGACTGTAGCCAGGATTATCAATGCTATTACACAGGCGCTTCTCCAGTCAAGGAATATTGCGACATAGTCCGCTAGCAACATGCTTAAAGTAGCATTTTGTGGCCCACCAAGCAGTGTTGGTGTAGTATATGCTGTTGAGCATCCTGTAACAACTATTGTGACCCCGAAAACATAGCCCTTAATTGATAGAGGCATTACGACGTCTTTGAATACTTTAAATGTGTTGGCTCCAAGACTGTATGCTGCCATTATTGTTTCGTCTGAAATGTTCTCCATGGCACTTAGGAGTGATATGAACATGAAGGGGAAGAATAGCTCTGTTAAACCAAAAATCATAGCAACCTCTGTGTATAAGAGTTTTATAGGCTCCTTGATTATGCCTAGTGTTAGGAGTAAACTGTTGACTAACCCGTGTCTTCCAAGTATTATCATCCAGCCGTAGCCTCTGACAATGGGGTTTATCATTACGGGGAGCCATATTAGAGCTTTCATTATCTGTCTAGCTCTATAATTCATGTGCAAAACATAGAATGCTACAGGATAGGCTAACACGGTGGTTATCAAGGCAACTATAAGCGCTATCCTGAGTGTACGTAAGTATGCTACTTGGAAATCTACTCTAGAGACAATTTTGACAAAAGCTCTTGAAATATCGCCTACATAGAAGAATAGTGAGACGAGAGAGCCAACAATAAATACTGTAAGGAATATTATTGAGGGGATAATCAGGAATAGGGGTAGAATCTCCCTTAGCTTTCTAAAGAGAAAAAGTTTTATGGGTTTATATGAAGTCATTGGCCCACTAGATCCCTTTTTTAAGCTTGTATTCTAGCCTTCCACTCGTCAATCCACTTCTCAAGTTTACTTGCTAGTATTTCTGGCTTTACGTATATTGGGTTCTTAGTTACACCCTCGATATTATAGTAGTGTTCTGGAGGTAGCTTAGCCTCAGCATTTATTGGGGCATCAACACCTGCTTCACCTAGCTTCCTCTGGACCTCAGTGCTTAGCCAGAAGTCGATTAACTTGTATGCAAGGTCTTTATTCTTGGCATTCTTGGGTATAGCCATCAGGTTTAATGTGAATATTGAGCCCTCTTTGGGGATAACGTACCTTATAACTCCGCCTAAAGTCTTATTAACACCCTGTAATGCACCAATCTGGTATCTTAATCCTGGAGCTATATGTATCTCTCCTCTCTCAAAGAGGCTCATGAGGTCAGCTGATCTAAGGTAGAATGTTACTATACCATCCTTAAGCTGCTCTAATGCCTTAAGCCCTGGTTCTACATTGTCAACTGAGCCTCCATAGGCGATACTAACTAGTACTAGAAATAATGGGCCTGTGGTTGTTGTTATGCCAGGTAATGCTATGTAGCCTTTGAATTCTGGTCTCCATAGGTCTTTAACGCTAGTTACTGGTTTATGTAAGTCACTTCTGTAGAATAATAGTACATCCTGTATTGTGTGTGGTACACCGTACTTGCTAACTTCTGATTGTGAAAGAGCATCCCTGATGAACTTGTATAGTTTATTATAGTTTGGTATTTTTGAGAGATCAAGTTCCTCAAGTAATCCCTTCTTGGCAGCACGGTACATGTAGTAGTCAGGTAAGAATATAACATCTGGTATGGGCTCTGCCCCTTCAACTAGTTTAGCGTATCTTTCGGCTGTTCTTCCGGATACGAGCTCAACTTTGACATTATACTTTTTCTCGAAAGGCTCGATAACTATCTTCTTTATCTTACTCCAAGCGAAGCCCCAGTGAGATATTACTAGTGTTCTTGGGGCACCTGTTGGTGTGGGTGTAGGTGAGGTTGTAGGTGTTGTTGGTGTAGGTTTTGGGTATAGTATGAATGCTACAGCTCCTATAATGACTATTATGACAATTACGGCGATTATAGTAACTAGCTTGGTTTGCAAAGCAACACCTCCGAAGACTAATACTCCGGCGATCGACGATATAAAATTTTCCTATGGATAAATAGCTGAATTGTTACTATTCTTCCACAAACAAGCTGATGATTCTCCCTTCTTTAACGTCAAAGAGGCCTCTAGGAGTAATCTTTAGTTCAGGGCTTACGGTCAATGTAAGTGTTGTTAAGGATTTTAATGGATCAAAATGATTATAGCCTAGTTTTACAAGAGCCTCTCTAATTAATGCTATATTCCTAGCCGTGTTGGAGGCCTCCTCCACACTCATTATCCCTGCAAATGGCAGGCTTTGGAATGCAACAATTCTACCTTTATCTACTACAACAATCCCACCTTGACATTCTACTAGATGGTTTACTGCTAAAACCATATCATCAACGTTAGCTCCCACCACTAATAGGTTATGGCTGTCATGAGCGTAGGTTGTAGCTACAGCACCTCTCTTCAGTATGGAGCCTTTTGCAAAGCCTAGTGCGTGCCTATGATACCCGTATCTATTAAATACGGCTATGAGAGTCAACTTTGCCTCACTCCATAATAGGTTATCGTCAACCACTCTAATACTATGGATAACTCTCTTGGTGAAGGTGGTGTTTGGTAAGACTTCTATAACATTAGCTTTAACCCAGCCATCACTTATCGGTGGTCTAATTGTTAGCTTTCTTCTATCTATCTTCGATAACTTAACACTCTTAAAGAATTCACTAGGAATATTTTTGGAGTATTCTCTTTCAGCCTTTACGGTAAAGCCATCTCTCTTTGAATACACTAGGTTACCGTTCTTGAATACCATTTCAACTTCAAAACTATAGAGATCCTTGACTACAACTATGTCTGCAATCCTTCCAGGTACAAGAGCTCCTCTATCATGTAGGTGCATTCTATTAGCTGGTGATAGGGTTGTTGCATATAATGCTTTTTCAACGCTTAATCCTAGGCTTACAGCTTTCCTAATAATATGGTCTAAGTGTCCTTCGTAAACTAGTTTCGCGGGATCAACGTCATCTGTTACAAAAGCATAAGTGCCTATGGGTAGAGTGTTAAGTACCTCTATTACATCCTTTGTTAATGATTTCTCCTGAATTTCAACAAAAATTCCTCTCTTCACTCTTTCAAATATTAACTCTGGAGTCATTTGGGTATGGTCAGATGTTGGTCCTAGGTAAGCGTATAGACTAAGCTCTACACCTTTCAATCGGGGGCAATGTCCTTCAATAATCTTGCCTTTTTCTTTAGCAATCCTCATTAACTCTAGTAGCTCTCTATCACCGCTAAGTAGCTTATGATAGCTCATAACCTCTCCTACAGCAATAACCTCATTTAATTCTAGGAGTCTAGTCCACTCCTTCAAGCCTAGTTTATGAGGAGTGTCTTCGAATTCTGATGCTGGAACGCATGAGGGTACTTGGAAATACACAGTTAAAGGTATGTTCTTTGAGAGCTCAATAAGCTTTAAAACGCCCTCTAAACCAAGGACATTAGCAACCTCGTGAGGGTCAGCTACTATAGTTAATGTTCCATGCCTTAATAGCTCGTAAGCTAGTTCTTGGGGTAGGAGAAACGAGCTTTCAATATGAAAATGTATATCTATGAAGCCTGGTAGCACATATAACCCTTTAACATTAAATTCTCTTTCAACCTTAAACTCGCTTAAGTCTCCAACATGAAGAACTAAACCATCTTTAACTATTATGTCTGCCTCCTCAAACTTAAGTAGGAAGGGGTTAAACACTATACCATTAGTAATAGCTATTGTCGTCAAAACTTAAACCCTCCAAGGCTACTACAATATAATAACATGTGTCAATGACGTTATAAAAGTAGATTGTCTATTAAACATCTGTAAATCCTCACTATACTCATGATGTCCCTTATCCTAATGAACTCGTCAACTCTATGTGGTTGTCTTGGATCTCCAGGACCGTAAGCTAAGGCTTCAACTCCTTTCAAAATATAATATGTAACATCAAGTCTACCAGAAGATACTACCTCCTTAGGCTCAACTCCTAAAGTCTCCTCTACACCCTTCTTTAGAATAGGTACTAATTTTGAATTTTCAAGTACCACTCCATTTAGAAGCGTTAATAGGGATATGTCAACGTCATGTAGGTTACTTTTAACAATATTTTTGAACTCGTTGACTACATGGTGTATGTTTTCTTCTGGTATACTTCTAATATCAAAACTAAACTCGAAAACTCCGGGAACAACTGACTCTTTGCTTACAGGTGAAAGCGCATAACCACCTAGAGTTAGAGTATTGTAGGCTGCTCTCTTATACTCCATGGGATACTTTGACTTCTTAGAGGCAAGGCTTCTCTTAAATTCCCTGTTAATCTTTAATGCTAGTTTTGCTGCCTTTAGGAAGGCGTTAGAGCCTAGCCAGGGTGTTGAGGCATGGGATTGTTTACCATAGACTCTAATTATCCCTCTAGCAAGCCCCTTATGACCGATAACTATGTTTCGGGGTGATGTGGGTTCAGGTATTATGACGTATTCTGGTTTATCCTTCATAACCCTTTCAATAAAGTACTTAGTGCCTATACCAGCGGACTCTTCATCAGGTACGAACACGGCCTCTATGGAGCCGTTAAGCTTTCCAATAATTTCGTCATCTACTAGGCTGCGTAGTGTAGCTAGTACTGCTACTATACCACCTTTCATGTCTGATGTGCCTCTACCGTAGGCCTTACCATCCTTGACGACTAGTTTAAAGGGATCCATTGACCAGCCTGGGCCGGAAGGTACAACATCATAGTGCCCATTAAACTGGAGTATGAGCTTACCATAGCCTATTCTAGTGTAGACTATGATCCTCTTTAGACCTCTATGTCTAGGTCTATAAGGGTAATGCTGGTTCAAGTAGTGTTCTGGGATCTCGATGAGTTTTACAGTTAACCCTAACTCTTCGAGAACCTCCTTCAACAACTCTGCCATAACATCATAGTTTAGTCCTGGCGGATTTACCGTCTCAATACTGACCAGTTTCTCCAGCATTTTGATGATGTAGTTTCTAAGTTTCCTTTCCCCCAAGATAACTACCCAATATACACTTAACTATCTTCTCAGATAAACTATTCACATAGGGTGTTAGCTTCTTGAGTGAATGGATTGCACCTCACCTTCTAATCAAGAAAGGTGACGTGGGAAGTTATGCTCTTCTACCTGGTGACCCACGAAGAGTTGACATTATAGCAGAGTATCTTGAGAACCCTAAAGTGCTTTCATTCAATAGGGAGTATAAGGTTGTTAAAGGCGAGTACAAGGGAGTTGAGGTAGTTGCCTGTTCAACGGGTATCGGTGGCCCCTCAACAGCTATAGCTGTAGAAGAGCTTGCAAGGGCAGGTGTAAAATACTTCATTAGAGTGGGGACAACGGGGGCTCTAGTTAAGGGGATAAGGAGAGGGGAAATAATCATACCATATGCTGCTATAAGACAGGAGGGTACAACGAGAAGGTATGTTCCATTAGAGTATCCTGCAGTGGCACATCCAATAGTATATAATGCCCTCATACAAGTAGCGGAGAAGCTAGGTTATAGTTACATTGCAGGACTAGTATTAACTGATGACAAGTTCTATTCTGAACTAGACGAGATATTACCATGGGCGAATTATGGAGCTGTAGCTTTAGACATGGAGTCATCAATAATATTCACCCTTGCATCCTTAAAATCGCTCTATGCGGGGTCAATACTAGTAGTAGATGGGAATAGAGCTGAAAGAACGTCAAAAGCATACATTGGTGTCAAAGGTAAAAGGGAGCACAATGAGGAAGCGTTGAAAGCTATAAGAGATGAAATAAGAATATCATTAGAAGCTATAAAACTAATCAATGATATGGAGAAAGGCATCCAGTAAATGTTAAAAATAAAACTAAAAACAGGGCATTTTATCCCTCCTACTAATTTGTATCAAGAAGTTGAGTTACCTGGTTAAACCTGTTAAACCTAATACTTCGCGGCTTCACTGTCGCTTCTTTCTAGAGTTAGCCTCATAAGTAAATATTTTTGTTTACATTAAAGTTTAAATCTAACTTAGTATAGTAAACAACTATGTTGGGGATTTAATGAAGTCGGTAACGAAAATAGCGGTTACTGTTGTTCTCCTCTTGATTATAACAACCTTGGGATTAGTATACTTTGGATTTCAGCGTAAGGAGACTACGTTAAGAGTGTTTTTTGGTGCTGCTGCAGAGGAGCCATGGAAGGAAATTATTAGTGAATTTGAGAAGAAGACTGGGATCAAGGTGGAAGCGGTCTTTGGTGGTTCAGGTACACTTCTCTCTCAAATAGAGATTTCGAAGATGGGGGATATTTATGCTCCTGGCTCACCTGACTACATGGTAAAGGCTCTCAAGAAGGGCTCATTGATCCTGAGAATATCCGTATAGTAGCATATATGGTTCCAGCAATAACTTGTCTTAGAGACTTAGCGAAGCCTGGTGTAAGAGTTAGTACTGGCGATCCCAAGACAGTCTGTGTTGGCGAGTATGCTGTTGACTTGTTAAAGTTCAATGGCTTATACGATAAGGTTAAGGGGAATATTGTCGTCTATGCTGAGAGTTGCTCCAAGACCGCTATGCTTCCAGCTACAGGTGCTGTAGACGCCATTATTGGCTGGCATGTATTCCATTACTGGTATCCAGACAAAACCGATATAGTGTGGCTTAAGCCGAATCAGATACCAAAGATATCATACATACCCATAGGTATACTCAAGTACTCAAAGAATCCTGATGCTGCAAGGAAGTTTATAGAGTTTGCAGTATCATCCCCCTTCGCTAAGAAGGTGTTTAGAAAGTACCATTACTTTGCTAGTGAGAAGGAGGCTAGAGAATATGCTCCGTACGCTCAAATACCTAAGCTTACACCTCAATAACATAGTGTACATTCTAATCCCAATAGCGGTAGCCTTAACTATACTCGCCATCCTGGCATCCATAATCCTATGGAGCGATTTTAGAGAACCCCATTAGCCCTAGCATCCTATGAAGTGTCTTTTGCAGTAAAACTTAGCCTTATAACAGCATTAACGTCAACTACTGCTGCCATTCTACTAGGGATACCGGTTGCTTATACTCTTTCAAGACTTGAATTCAAGGGTAAACGTATTGTAGAGACAATACTCATGTTACCATTCGCAATGCCGCCTATAGCATTAGGTGCAACACTGCTACTATTCTTCACAAACACTGTATTAGGCAAAATTGTCAATTCCATATTAAATGTGGTTTTCGAGGTACCAGGTCTCATAGTTGCTCAGTTTACAGTAATATTCCCGATGGTAATTAAGGTGCTTAAGTCATCGTTCGACATGGTTGATGAAAGATATGAGGCTGTTGCGAGAACTCTAGGCTATACCAGATTCATGACGTTGGTTAAAGTATTGTTGCCAATGTGTAAAACAGGGCTAGTATCCTCATTTATTCTTGGATTTACTAGAGCTTTAGGAGAGTTTGGTGCCTCAGTCACTTTAGCTGGTGCAACAAGGTTCAAAACAGAAACATTACCAATAGCAATATACCTTTCGTTAAGCTCGGGTGATATACCATTAACTGTAGCTCTCATTATAATACTTCTTGTTGTAGCCTTTACAACATTACTATCACTACATGTCGTAAGAGGAGGCAAAGTTAGAATAATCTAGGAGGGATAGTAACCTTATGTTAGAATTGAAGTCTATCAAGAAGTCTTATGGACACAGAATAGTATTAGATGATGTATCATTTACAATTGGTAAAGGCGAGGTAGCTATACTCTTAGGCCCTAATGGTGCTGGCAAGACTACTATGCTTAATATTATAGCTGGGATTAATAAACCAGACTATGGAACCATAATGATAGATGGTAGAATAGTATTTCATAGGAATGGTTCAACTATGATTAATGTCCCACCGGAACATAGGGGTATAGGCTATGTACCACAAGATTATGCCCTATTTCCTCACCTCACAGTTTACGAGAATATAGCCTTTGGGCTCAAAGCTAAAAGATTACCTAAGACGAGTATGAAGCGAAGGGTTAGGGAGTTATTAGACCTCCTAGGGCTAAATGGTTTAGAGCATAAGTACCCTCATCAGCTGAGCGGTGGTGAGAAGCAGAAAGTTGCTCTAGCTAGAGCTTTAGCCTCCGAGCCTAGAATACTATTACTTGATGAACCCCTTAGCTCAATAGATCCAGAATTTAAAGAGTATATTAGATGGGAGCTTAAGGGTATTCTAAAGAGACTCAATATAATCACATTAATAGTGACACATGACCTTAATGATACATGGGCTCTTGCAGATAGGGTTTTAATTATGCTTGGAGGCCATATAGTATGTAGTAGTAAACCAGATGATATAATCTTTAATATTAAATCTAGGGAGGTTGCAAAGTTTCTAGGATTTAATGTTTTGGAGGGGTGGATTGTAGAGAAAAATACCTATCATACAATAGTATATTGTGGTGGAGCTAACTTAAAAGTCCAAACTAGAAGTTCTACTAAGGTAGATGTAGGGGATAGAGTGTTAGTGCTTTTCAGACCTGATGATATAGTGATACTGAGTAGTGAGAATGCTAACGTGGACTACATGAATAGTATGGAAGTAACAGTACAAGATATACAGATAACTAAATGTAATATTAAGTTAATATTGAAGACTAATGATCACCAAGTCATTAAAGCTGAGGTTAGTAGAGGATACATCATACACTTAATGAGATCCATAAACAAAGGATCGAAGATTCGCATACAAATACCCATAGAGTATATTAGTCTATGTAGACCCCAAACTTATTAGACTCTACCTTGTAAAGTAATGTTCTCATACTACTCGATTATTGATTTAAGTATTTTCTTTTCAGCACTCCTAAGAATTTTAGTTATTGTTGAAGGTGACGCCTTAAACGTATTAGCAAGTTCACTTAAACTAACCTTCCTAGGATATTCATAGTATCCTCTCTTTACAGCTTCTTTGAGTATTAGATATTGCCTCTTGGTTAGTGTTGGTGCCTCTTCAAGGTTCTTCAAGGTTTCGATATATACTAGTCTATAACCTTTATGTTTAGTTATGGCATCTATTACTGAGAAGAGGTTTTCAACATTCTCACAGACGATAATCCACCTTGCAACCCCATTTTTTATAGTAACGGGTTTTATGGGGAAGCACCTTAGGCTAAGAAGTTTCATAGTAATGTATTTTTGTGAATCCCATACAGCAACTATATGTTTTAATGCCGGTGGACTATAGGGTATAATGTGATACTCTAATACCTTTCTTTGTGACTTGAGGAATCTAGCCAAAGTCTCCTTACTTACACCTTTAACCTCTTGAATACTAAAGGTTAGATTCCTCTTTAAACTATAAACTGCCCATACATTAACTTCTGCCCTAGGATATCTCTTTGTAAGCTTACAACGCCAACCAGGATAGACTAGACCAAGAGACTTGAATGTGACCACCATGAAAATTCAACCTGGCCTATTTGAGGAGTAGTACACACTATAATTTATACGCACATACGTTAATATCTTTAATTAAGTTTTAAAAGGGGGTAGTCTAAAATATTCGCCGAAAAGATGTTAGAGATCTTAAGCAATAATAATAATCGAAGGTATATGTGGCTAATTGTGAGAAAAACTAATAAGCTTTATGGTGAAGCTTGGATACCTGCCTCTAAATCTCATAGTGTTAGAGCAAACTTCATAGGATTACTAGCTGATGGCACATCAGAAGCTATAATACGTAATCCCTGTGCTGACGCCTACTCCATGTCCAGAGTGATAAGACACTTAGGAGCCAAAGTGACTATTAAGGGTGATAAATGGATTTTTGAGGGTACTGGAGGAAACCTCCAAATACCCTACGATGTCCTCGATGTTGGAAACTCTGGTACAGGTCTCTTCATAACATATGCTGTATCAGCTTTATTAGACGTCTATGTGGTTGTTACAGGAGATGAACAAATAAGATACAAGCCCGGAAGATATGGTCAACCACTATTAAATGCACTCAAGGATCTAGGTGCTAAAGCGGCCTTCTCGGTTAGAGGTGATGGCAAACCTCCTGTAGTAATAAGGGGGGTCATCAAGGGAGGTAGAACCTCACTACCAGGAGTAAACTCCCAATGGCTTACACCACTACTAATAGCTACACCTCTAGCTGAGGGAGATACCGAAATCTATGTACAGGACCTCCACGAGCGCCCCTACATAAAAATGACACTCCAATGGCTAAGTATGGCAGGGGTAAAGGTTGAACATGAAAACTTTGAGAGATTCTACATAAGTGGAGGTCAAACATACAAACCCTACAGATTCGTTGTTCCAGGAGATTGGGAGTCTGCAAGCTACGTCTTAGCAGCAGGGGCGCTCGTAGAGGATGCTGAGATAACAGTTTATGGCGTTGATACAAGGGATGTCCAAGGGGATAAAGCGATAATAGATATTCTTAGACAGATGGGTGCCGATGTAACCGTTAGAAACTATGGCTTAGACGGGATAACTGTTAGGAGTACGGGTGAACTCGAAGGTATAGAGGTTGATTGTAAGAATCTGCCAGATGCTATACCACACCTGGCTGTTCTAGGATGCTACGCTAAGGGTAAGACGGTGCTAAAGAATATTGCAGCATCAAGACTAAAGGAGACTGATAGACCAGCTGTTATAAAGAAGGAGCTTCAGAAAATGGGTGCTAAAATAGAGTTAAAGGATAATGAAATGATAATCTACCATAGTAAACTACGTGGAGCATGGATTGATGGACATATGGATCACAGGATAGTCATGGCTACCGCTCTGGCTGGAATGATAGCTGAGGGAACAACGGTTATAAGTGATGCAGAATACTATAAGAAATCCTTTCCCACATTCTATGAAGTATTCAAGTCCCTTGGTGCAAACATGTTAAGAGTTCAAGAGGTGTAATCCCCTCATGTCTAAAACTAAATCCCTAAAATTAATCTTCATAATAATAGCTGTGATAATAATTGTAGGTGCAATAGCAGGAATAATCCTCCTAAGACCGCCAACTAAGAAGAAGTTAACCATAGCAACTGCTGGCACCGCTGGAGCACTCTACCCCATGGGCGTAGCGATGGCAGAAGTCATAAACAAGCATCTACCAGAATTTATGGCATCGGCAGAAGCAAGTGCAGCATCAGTTGAGAACATAAGGCTCCTACATGAAGGTAAGGTTGAGTGGGCCATTTCACAAGCCGAAATAGCCTACCTAGCATATCACGGTCTAGAAGAATATAAGGGTAAGGCATGTCCCGAACTAAGATCACTCTTTGGAACAGTTGTAGCCTACGTACAGATATTCGTGCGCAAGGATAGTGGTATAAAGAGAATAGCAGACTTTAAGGGTAAAAGGTTAGGAGTTGATAGACCTGGAAGTGGTGGTGAAAGAGCTGCAAGGAGAGTCCTAACATACTATGGGTTATCCTACGATGATATGGCGGAAGTATTCTATGGTGGATGTCCTGAGCTTGTACAAGCACTCATAGACGGTAAGATTGATGGATTCATAGTAACACACCCATTAAGATCAGCACCACTAATAGAGTTAACTACGAAAATGAAAGGAAAGGTTGACATGTTATCCATTGAGGATCCAGGATTCTATAAGACATACCCATACTATACTAAAACGAAGGTACCAGCTGGAACATATGAAGGAATAGATCATGATGTCTATATACCTACATCTCGTGTAATAATGTTAACAACAGATAAAATGTCAGAGGATGATGTCTACAAGTTACTCAAGGTCATATGGGAGCATAGGAGTGAATGGGAAAACGTACATGCCGCTATCAAAAAGTGGGTTACACTAGACAAAGCCCTATGGGGTGTAGTCATACCACTCCATCCAGGTGCTGTGAAGTTTTATAGGGAGAAGGGATTCACAATACCAGATGAACTAATACCACCAGAAATGAAGAAGTAAAGGTAACAATTAAGTGAGGCTAGAATAATTGACAATAAAAAGAAAGCATACACTCTTTTTTCTCTCCCTAACTCTCATAATCATACTCCTGATAGGCTTATCATACCGGATTACCGTGCTTACTCTAGAGAATACATATACACATAAGAAATATGTATTATACTATTTATCCTCAGTGCCAACTATACTTTCAATTAAATTTCTCCACTCATATGATAAAGACGAGGTTATTGAAGTATTCAGTATAATCCACGGTCTATTCAAGCCAATAAAAGTAGTTTACTCTTCAGATTCATATGATTATAGGGAGTGGAGGTATAATGGCACGATAATGGTTAATAGTACTAGAATAGTGTTGCTTATTAATAATGGCCCACAGTATAATGAGTTATTTTATCAAATAGCCTATCTTGCCCCCCAAGAATTAACTATAACAAGCAATGGTGAGAGAAGAATCTTTCACCTACAATGGTTTGGCAAGTCGGGTGAGGCTATTAAGTTAAGAGTTGAGAGAATACCATACCTTACCCTACTATATTACATGCTTAAGGGTGATTTTTATGGCAGGTAAGGATATATTAGATATAGTTTCTGGAAAAAGAGAGATGCCCAAACAACTCTCAATATTCATCACCATTGTGGCCTTATTACTCGCTCTTTTCCATTTATACACTGGAATTCATGGAACACTATATCCTCAACTTCAAAGATTCATACACTTATTTGCCGCCTTAATTATAGTCTTTACATTATATCCTTACTCTAAGAGTACTAGAAAATTTACTAAAATAGAGTACCCCATACTACTATGTCTTATAGTCGTGGGCCTTCTCTTCTTCATACATTTAACTCCACAACGTATACTCGAGAGGGGTATTACTGGCGCATCACCCTTAGAGATAGCTTTAGGCCTTATACTGATAATTCTCATTTTAGAGGCAACACGTAGAGCCATAGGGTTACCTATAGTTATTGTTGCAATAGTATTCCTAGTTTACGTATTCCTTGGCCCTTACCTTCCCTTCCTATATCATAGAGGATATGATGTAAAGAGGCTTATAGAGTATCAGGTTTGGACTCTTGAAGGAATATTCTCTATACCTTTAGGTGTCTCAGCAACCTTCGTCATACTCTTCATAATCTTTGGGGCACTCTTGGAAGAATTGGGTGCAGCAAGATTCTTCATAGACTTAGCATATGCTGTTGCAGGTAGGAGTCGTGGAGGACCAGCCAAGGTAGCTGTGATAGCAAGTGCCCTGATGGGTACTGTGTCTGGATCAGCAGTTAGTAATGTAGTGACAACGGGGACCTTCACCATACCGTTAATGAAGAAGATAGGCTATAGACCAGCATATGCAGCAGCTGTTGAAGCTACTGCTTCAACAGGAGGCCAGTTTATGCCTCCCGTTATGGGTGCGGCAGCCTTCATTATGGCGGAGTTTCTCGAGATACCATATTGGAAGGTGGCAGCCGCAGCAGCACTACCAGCAATACTATACTATCTATCACTTGGGACAATGATTCATCTTGAAGCATTGAAGATGGGTATCAAGCCTATTAAGGCATGTGAGGTTAAGTTGAGTAAAGTGATATTAGGTAATATCCATCTATTCATACCAATAACTGTACTGATATACTACTTGTTTGTAGTTCAAGCATCGCCTATGACTGTAGCATCCTACACCATCATATCACTATTAATCGTGAGCATAATAAATATCGCCATTAGGGAGAAGAGGATACCATACAAGGAAATTATTAGAGGGTTAATCAAGGGTGCAATCTATGCCGCTCCCGTAGCATTAGCATGTGCTACAGCAGGTATAATAATTGGTGTTGTAACCTTAACAGGACTTGGTGTTAGAGTGGCAAGACTAATACCCCTACTCTCCTATGGTAACGTCCTCTTAGGAGCCGTTCTAACTATGATCGTCTGTATTATCCTAGGTATGGGTGTTCCGACATCAGCAGCATACATTATAACTGTGACCTTAGCCGGCCCAGCACTTGTAAGTTTAGGAGTAGACCTTATGGCAACACATCTATTCGTACTATACTTTGCAGTATTATCAATGATAACTCCCCCGGTAGCAATAGCAGCATACGCTGCAAGTGGATTGGCAGGCTCAGACCCTATGGAGACAGGGTTTATAGCCTGGAGGCTTGGATTAGCAGGCTTCATAGTACCCTTTATCTACATCTTCGACCAGTCACTACTACTAGCTGGTACACCACTTCAAATATTAATAGCGTTCGCTAAAGGAGTGGTAGGCGTAATGGCATTAGCTGTAGCATTAGAGGGCTACTTAAGAACACACATAAACATCGTGGAACGTACATTATACTTTGTCTCAGCCATAGCAATACTAATACCGCACAATACCATAGCAAATGTCGTCGGGATGGTTATTCTAGCTTCCACAACAGCACTAGAACTTCTAAGAAAAACTAAAGGAAGAATCTAAGCCTTCTCTAATTCTCTTAAGCTAGCTGGTAAGGCTTATAGCCCTCACTTAGCTTGTTTACGAGTATCTGC